>NZ_CP023865.1:0-300000 GCF_003711105.1 Actinoplanes teichomyceticus ATCC 31121 | reverse complement strand
CGCCGTTCGCGGCGGCATACCGCCGGGCCGCCGCGCAGGCCGGACCGGCGCCCTCGACCGCCCGGCCGGCGGCGGCCAGCGCGGCCAGGTCGGCGGCGTTGCGCGCGGTGTGGCGGGCGGCCCGGGCCGACCCGACCGTGGCCGCGGCCAGCCCCGCCGCCACCAGCACCAGCCCGACCGCCAGCACGAAGACGGACGCCGCGCCCCGTTCCCGCTGAGCGCCCTTCGGCATCTCCCCCTCCTCAGTCCGTGCCCGGGACCGGTGTCTGCGGCTCCCGGGCGGCGACCGCGACCGCGGTGACCGTGATGCCCGGCAGGTGCGCGCCGAGCACCCCGACCCGCACGGACACCGTCGCGGTGACGCTCTCCCGATCCCCCTCGACGCGGATGTCGGCGCCGGCCGGAGCCGTCCGGGCTGCCACCGACGAAGACTCGCCCCGGGCCTCGGCCAGCGCCGCTTCCCGGGCGGCGTCCAGGCACTGCGTCTTGGCCAGCACCGCCGAGACCGCGGTGATGCCGACGAGGAGCAGCACCATGAGCGCCGGCAGCCCGGCCGCGAGCTCGGCGGTGAAGGAGCCCCGGTCCCGGCCGGGCCGCCGGCGCCCCGTCACGCCACGACCTCGCTCACTTGAGCGCCTTGGTGATCAGGCCGGACAGCGCGCTCTGCACGGCCGGGCTTGTCACGATCTTGAGCAGGACGCCGGCGAAGGCGACCGCGGCCAGGGTGCCCACCGCGTACTCCGCGGTGCTCATCCCGGCATCGGCCGCTTCGGTACGCAGGCGCCGGAACGCTGCGACGAGTTGATGCACGTGGTCCTCCTCGGTCACGGGTGCGGCCCGCTGCCGCACCACGGGTTTCACAGCACGTCGCCGAGCACGGCGACCAGCACCGGCACCAGGCCGGCGAGCAGAAAGGCGGGCAGGAAGCAGAGGCCGAGCGGCAGCACGATGAGCACCCCGGCGCGTTGCGCGGCGGCCTCGACCGCCACCGCGCGGTCGGCCCGCAGGTCCCCGGCGAGCCGCTCCAACGCACCCGCGAGCGCGCCACCGCTCGCGCTCGACCGCACCGCCGCCGCGATCAGCCGCTCGGCCCCGGTGACGTCGGCCAGATGTGCCCACGCCTCGGCCGGTCCCGCGCCGAGCCGTAAGGACCGGGCGGTCCGCTGCATCCGGGCGCCGAGCGGGCCACCCAGCGCGTCGGCCACCGCAGCCGCCGCCCGGTCCACCGGAGCGCCCGCCCGCAGCGCGGCGGCCAGCAGATCCGCGCCGAGCGGCAGGTCGGTCAACGCGTCCCGGCGCTCCCGCCGGATCTCGGCGGGCTCGCGGCGGCGCAGGAAGCGCTCGGTCCCGATCCCGGCGGCCACCCCGACCGGCACGCCCCACCAGGCCCCGGCCAGCCCGGCCACCGCAAGCCCGGCCAGCACGGCGAGCAGCACCTGTTTCCGCCGCTCGCCCCGGCCTTGCGGCGGCGTGTCGCCGGGCGCCACATCGAGCCGCTCCAACCGGCGCACCGGCGAAGACCGGCCCGCCATGCCGGGCCACCCCAACCCGCGCCCGCCCGAAAACCACCTCACCATGCCGAGCCACCGCAACCCGCGCCCACGCGAGAACCACCCCACCATGCCGAGCCACCCCAACCCCCGCCCGCCCGAAAACCACCCCACCGCACCGAGTCGCTCCCCACCGCACCCGGCCCGCAGTCCCCGCAGCAGCGTCCCGATGGCGGCCAAGGGCTCCGCCACGGCCGGGAACACCAAGGTCACGGCCATGCCTCGGCCGCTCCCCCGGCAACGGCCCGGTGCGCCGGCAACCCGGCGAGGTCCATCGGCCGCCGGAGATCCCGCACCGCCCCGGGCGGACCCGCGTCGTCCGCGCCGGGACCGGCGTCGACCGCCCGGCAGGCACCGGCCTCGGTGCGGGCGCCGACCAGCGCGGCCGCGCAACACTCCCGCAGCGGCGCCCGCACCGGCCCACCCGGCCGCAACAGCGCCGCCACCCCGCACGACGTCCCCATCAGCGCGGTCCGTCCACGAGCCGCTGCGCCCACCGCAGCCCACCGCACTGCAGCAGCACCGCGGCGACCGCGCAGGCCGCGCCCACCGGCGTACGCAGCAGGATCTGCAGCGGATCGGCGCCGATCGCGTACCCCAGACCGATTCCGCCCACCGGCAATCCGGCCAGCAGCAAGGCTGTCGCCTGCGCTCCGGCGGCCTGGGCGGCGGCCGAGGCCGCCGCGCGATCCGCGGCCCGGGCGTCCGCCTCGATGCGCTCCAGCAGATCCGCCGCCGGCGCCCCGGTGTGCTCGGCCAGCCGCCAGACCGCCTCGGTCAACCGGGCGATGCGCCCGTCCCCGGGACCGGCCACGGCAGCGCCGGCCGGAGCGGAACCGGCCGAGGCAGCCGGCTCCGGACCGGCCCAGCCTCCCGGCTCCGGCCCGGCCCAGCCTCCCGGCTCCGGACCGGCCCAGGCACCCGGCTCCCACCCGGCCCGGACGCTCGGCTCCCGACCGCTGAGGGCGGTCAGCGCCCGGTCGGTCCAGGCGCTTGGCGAAGAGGCGGCCGGGAGCGATCCGGCCGGAGCCGCGGACGAGGCGGCCAGCACCGGCGGCAACCCCGCCCGCAGGTCCGCCACCAGCGCGGCCAACCCGTCCAGGGAGGCCGCCCGCCCGGCCGCGACCCGCTTCCGCGCCACCCGGCGCGCCCACTCGGCCGTCGCCAGTCCGGCGTAGACGGCCCCGACCAGGGCCGCCACCGGCCCACCCAGCAGCAGCCCGGCGAGCGCGGCGACCCCGGCCACCGCGCCGACCGCACGCCGGCCGGGGGCGGCCACGAGATTTGTAGGCACCCGGAACATCCGGCGCAGGTCGATCGCCGGCCGGTCACCCGGGGCGGAGAGCCGGGCCAGCACCCGCGCCCCCGGCCAGGCGATCACCACCGTGCAGCCCGCCAGGCAGGCGATCAGCACCGCGATCATGACGCTCCCAGCACCGGCGGCACTCCGGCCCCGCGCTCGCGCAGCATCCGGGCCAGCACCCCGGCCGCCGGCCCGGCGCCCACGGCGCGGTCCCAGGCCGGCACCACGGTGGGTAGCCTCTCGGCGCCGGACGGCAGCAGCACGCTGATCGACTCCAGCACCCGGCCGTGCCCGGTCCGCCGGACCTGCACCACCACCTGCAGCGCCGCCAGCACCTGCGCGTGCAGCGCCGCCCGCGGCAGGCCGCCGAGCAGCCCGAGCGCCTCCAGCCGGGCCGGCACGTCGCCGGCCGCGTTGGCGTGCAGCGTCCCCGCCCCGCCGTCATGCCCGGTGTTCAGCGCTCCGAGCAGGTCGACGATCTCCGCGCCCCGGCACTCCCCGATCACCAGCCGGTCCGGCCGCATCCGCAGCGCCTGCCGGACCAGATCGGTCAGCCCGACCGCACCGGCGCCCTCCACATTGGCCGTCCGCGCCTGCAGCGCCACCACGTGCGGGTGCACCGGCCGCAACTCCGCCGCGTCCTCGACCAGCACGATCCGCTCGGTCGGCGGCACCAGTCCGAGCAGCGTGGCCAGCAACGTGGTCTTGCCACTGCCGGTGCCGCCGGTGACCAGATACGCCAGCCGCGCCGCCACGACCGCCTCCAGCACCGGGGCCACCGCCGCCGGCACCGTCCCGTGCGAGACCAGGTCGGGCAGCCGGAACGGCCGCTGCCGGAAGGTCCGCAGCGACAGGTACGGCCCCTGCGTCGCGACCGGCGCCAGCACCGCGTGCAGCCGGGTGCCGTCCGGCAGCCGGGCGTCCGCGTAGGGCTGGCCGTCGTCCAGTCGCCGCCCACAGGCCGCCACCAGCCGCTGCGCCAACCGCCGGACGTCCGCGGGCTCGCCCAGCCGGATCGCCGCCCGCTCCAGCCCCGCACCCCGGTCGACCCAGACCTGGGTGCCGTTGACCAGCACATCGGTGACCGATTCGTCGCTCAGCAGCGGCGCCAGCGGCCCGGCGCCGATCAGTTCGTCACGCACCCGGTCGGCGAGCCGCAGCACCGCCCGGTCACCGAGCACCGCGCTCTCCTGACGGACCGCGCTGACCACCGCGGCCGGGGTCGCCTCCACACCCTCGTAGGCGAACCGCCGCCGGACCCGGTCCACCACGCTCACGCCGTCACCGCCCGGGTGCCCATCAGCTCGTCGATCAGCCGGCGGCAGAGGTCGGCGAGCGGGCCCCGGCCACCCGTGGTGGGCGGGGTGCCGTGCTCCAGCGCCTGACACATCGACGGCTCCGGCCGCAGGCTCCCGGCCAGCGGCAACCCGAGCGTCTGGGCGATCTCCCGGGGCCGCAGCCGGCCGGGTGCCGGGCCACGCACCACCACCGCGATCTCGTCGCAGTGCGGGCGGATCCGGGCGAGGGTGAGCGCGGCCGACGCGGTGGCTCGCAGCTCGGCCGGGACCACCAGCAGGGTCCGGTCGGCGGCCCGCAGGGCGAGCACCGCGGCGTCGTCGAGCTGCCGCGGCAGGTCGGCGACGATCACGTCGCGGCCCCGCCGGGCGGCGTCCAGGGTGGCCGCCATCGCCTCGGCGGGCACCCCGGTCAGCTCGTCGCGGTCGAACGAGAGCAGCACCAGATCACCGCGGTGCGGCAGCGCCGCCAGCAGGGCGGGCGGGTCCACCCGGCCGCCGGCGTCAGCCAGGCCGGGCCAGCGCAGGCCGCCCACCCGCTCCCAGCCGAGGACCAGGTCGAGCCCGCCGCCCAGCGGGTCGGCGTCGATCAGCAGGGTGCGGTGGCCGGCGTCGACCGCCATCGCGGCGAGCCCGGCGGCGAGGATGCTGGCCCCGGCGCCGCCGCGGCCGCCGATCACCGCCAGGGTGCGGGACACCGCGGGTGGGCGTGGTCGCCCGGTGAGCTGCTCGACCAGCCAGGGTTCGGCCTCGGGCAGCACCGCGACGTGTTCCGCTCCGAGCGGCTCGGCCGCGGACCACACCTCGTCGCCGGGCGCGCCGCGGGCCACCACGATCATCCCGGGCCGGCGGGGCAGCCGGGCACGCAGGCAGGGCACCGCCTGGTCGGCGCCGATCAGGACGACCGGGGCGGGCAGATGCCGCGGCCGGGCGGCGGCCGGGTCGGCGGCCACGTCGACCTCGGTGCCCGCGGCGGCGGCCAGGCGCAGCAGGTCGTCGAGCAGATCGGCATCGGCGGTGACCAGGAGCGGGCGGGGCGGCAGGGGCATCGCGGTCTCCAGGGGGCAGGAACGTTCGGGCCCGCCCAACCTCCCGGCCCGCCCCGGCCCGGGCAATCGCCGACGACCCGGCGCTGTGGACGACATCGGACCTGTGGACAACGCCCGCGCGTCGTCCCGGTCTGCTATCCGGACAGTCGCGGCCGGAGGGGAATAGACCGGTCCGCGTTGGGTATGTTGGGCCGACACGGACCGACGGAGCTGGCACCGATGGAGTGGGCATGGACAACTCGATCCGGACCACGCTCGCGGACGACGGCACGGTCACGGTCACGGTGACCGGGGAGATCGACTACTCCAACGCCGACGAGGTGGCCGACGGCATCCGGGATGCCATCACCGACTGGTCGCCCCCGGCCGTCCACGTGGATCTGCGGAATGCGTCCTTCATCGACTCGACCGGTCTCGGCGCCCTCATCGAGGGTTATCGTGCCGCCACCGAGAACAACATCCGTTACGTGGTGAGCAACCCGAGCCCGACGTTCCGCCGCGTCCTCACGGTCACCGGGCTCAGCGAGTTCTTCGGCCTGGAGTGTGCACAGGGCGAGGACGAGGAGATGCCCTCACACGCGACCGGGGCCTGACGGGAACGACCCCCGTCGGGGGAGACGGGGGTCGTCCTGGGATTCGGCTCCGGGGGGGTCGAGCCGAATCAACTCGGCGGCCGCGGGGGGCGCAGCCACCGAGGGCCATATCGGAGGGGTCTACGGGACGCGACGGTAACAACACACTTCCCGGTCGCAAACACAAGTCTGCCTCAGACTGAGGCGGCAGTCGAGTACCCAAATGTAACTTGATGCAAGGTCCCTGCCTTTCTGCCCGATTTCACTCGGCGTCACGATGAAAGGGGTACTCGCGCGCCCACGCCTTGCGGCTACACTTTCGGCCCGTGGGCCCCAGCGCCGCCTTTTTCGACCTCGACAAGACCGTCATCGCCAAGTCCAGCGCACTGGCCTTCGGACGGCCGTTCTATCGGGATGGCCTGATCAACCGCCGCGACGTGGTGAAATCCGCCTATGCCCAGCTGATGTTCCGGCTCGGCGGCGGCACCGACGAGCAGGCCATGGCCCGCACCCGCGACTACCTCGCCACGCTGTGCAAGGGCTGGCGGGTCGAGCAGGTGCAGCAGATCGTCGCCGAGACGCTCAACGAGCTGATCAATCCGTATGTCTACGCCGAGGCCGCCGCGCTGATCGCGGAGCACCAGGCGGCCGGCCGGGACGTCGTGCTGGTCTCCGCGTCCGGTGACGAGATGGTCCGCCCGATCGGTGCGCTGCTCGGCATCGTCGACGTGATCGCCACCCGGATGGCCATCGTCGACGGCCGCTACAGCGGCGAGGTGGAGTTCTACTCGGCCGGTCCGGCCAAGGTGATCGGCATCCGGGAGTTGGCCGCCACCCGGGGTTACGACCTGAGTCAGTGCTTCGCCTACTCCGACTCCAGCAGCGACCTGCCGATGCTGGAGGCGGTCGGCCATCCCAGCGTGGTCAACCCGGACCGGGCGCTGCGCCGCGTCGCGATCGAGCGCTCCTGGCCCGTACTGGAATTCCGGCACCCCATCGCCCTCGGCAAACGCCTGCGGGACCGCCCGGCGGTCCCGGTCGCCGCCGCCCTCGGCGTCGGCGTCGGCGTCGCCATCGGCGTCGCCCTCTACGGCCGTCACCGGCGCGCCCGGGCCGCGGTCGCCTGAGGTTTCCTTTCCGGTACGCCCCACCCCGCCCGCCCGCGACCACGCGCCCCGCCGCGCGCCTCCCCGTCTCCGCTTCCGCCACCGGCGCGCGAAGCGGGGAAGGGGACGCCGCTTCCGCCACCGGCGCGCCAGGCGGGAAAGGGGACGCCGCTTCCGCCACCGGCGCGCCAGGCGGGAAAGGGGACGCCGCTTCCGGCAGCGGCCCGAAGCGGCAGCCGCCCCGCCCGGCGGTCCGCCGCCCCGACCCGCCCACACAGCGACCTGCGCGGATGGCATTGGTCCGAGTAATAGCGAAACGCGGGATTTGCCCGGCTGATCGCTGGTGATCATGCCCGCGGCGGCGTAGAAAGGAGGTGCGGGGCCAACGAGAAACCCGGCGTTGACCGGATGATCGAGCCCCGTGCACGGCCACCGGGAACCCACGCGCGATCAGCCACGGCAGGCACGTTGCGACGGGACCTGCGCCGCAGGTGGTGCTTCCGCCGTCACGGGGATCATCGCCACCAGGTTGCTGGACTGTCGACAACGACCCAGGTGCACGCTTGATAACCCGGTCCGGACGCGCGCAGCCGGCGCCCCCGCACGGGACGCCGGCTCTTCCGTCGGGCGCGACAGCTCAGTGGGGCCCGGCCGCGGCGCTCCGGTGCCGGTTGCGGATCTCCTGGTAGACAGCGCGGAACACCGTGGGGCGGGAGTGGAAGTCCATGCCCCTCTCCCACAGCTCGGTGTGCACGGTCGCGCCGTCCGTGCGCTCCAGCAGCACCGTGTTCCCGCTCTCGATCTGCCACGGGCCGAGCCGGTGGGTGGCGCGGTGCAGCCGCACCCCGGCGATGTCGCGCCACCGCATCGCCCGGGACCGCAGCAGCCCGCGGATCAGCACACCCTCCGCGCTGACGTAGACGCCGAGCCGCAGGATGCGCCACGCGCCGACCACCCAGACCGCGGCGAGCAGGCCGGCGACCACTCGCACGCCGTGCCCCATCAGGTCGAACTGCCGGATGGATGCCCAGGTCAGCAGGGTCAGCGCGAACGCCTCCCAGGCGATCACGAGCCACCGTCCGGAGCCGGGCTCGTAGGGACGCACCCAGTTGTCAGCCACCCGGAGATTATGCGACGGCGAGACGATCACGGGTCAGACGGTGGCCAGCACTCCGTCGCCGATCGTGGTGATCTCCTCGGCGCCGGCCGTGACGGCCGCCGCGTAGTGACGCAGCCAGGAGCGCAGGCCGTCCGGTGTCCCGGTCGCGTAGGCGCCCGCCGAACCGACGTACTCCGGCTCGCGGGCGAGGTGCCCCACCTCGACCGTGACCAGGCCGCGCGGGTCGAATCCACGGCCGATCAGGGTGAGCCGGGCGGCGGCCCGGGCCACCACGCCGGCCGGGCCGGCGAACGGGCGCAGCGTGATGAGCTCGGCGTGCACGATCGCGGCCAGCAGCAGCGGCGGGGTCTCCTCGTTGCCGGCGACCAGCGCGGCGAGCGCGTCGATCCGCTCGGCGCCGCCGGTGAGCCGGCCCAGGTGCTCGGTCGGCACCACGCCGCGCGCGGCCAGCACGTGCAGCTTGGCCAGGACCTGGCGGGGTGCGCGGGGCCAGAGGTCGACCAGGCCGCCGACTCCCTCGGCGACCCGCAGCGCGCCCTGCAGGACCGGGTCGGTGACGGTGCCGGCCCGGACGTCGTCCAGGTCGTGACGGTTGCCCTCGAGCGCGGCGCTGGCGACCGCGGCGCGCAGGCTGGCCTCGGCGGCGACCTGGCCGCCGTGCCGGCGCAGGGCGCGGTGCCGCATGGCGGTGTCGACGCTGTCCCGGGCCGCGGCCAGGGCTTCAGCGACGTCAGCGAGGTCGAGCAGGGGTGCTAGTGGATCCACTCGAACACGGTAACCGGTAAACCCGTGGAAACACGGGGTGCACAAACACGAGTGCAACTGGCAAGATTCGCGCAGGACCGCTCACGCGGACGTCATTCGGCGCGCGCACGACGCCATCGGGCGCGCGCCCGCCGCGCAAGCCTTCGCCGGACCCCCGGCCAGAACTAGTGTGCAACGTAGAGACCCCGGTCATGGCAGAGGAGCCGCCCTCATGAGCGAGACACTGGAGAATCTGTACTCGGAGACGCGGCAGTTCCCGCCGCCCGCCGATCTTGCGGCCGCCGCCAACGTCAAGGCCGACGCGTACGAGGAGGCCGCCGCCGACCGGCTCGCCTACTGGGCGCGCCAGGCCGAGCGGCTCACCTGGGCCAAGCCGTGGGATCAGGTGCTGGACTGGTCCAACCCGCCGTTCGCCAAGTGGTTCGTCGGCGGCGAGCTGAACGTCGCGTACAACTGCGTGGACCGGCACGTCGAGGCCGGCAACGGCGACCGGGTCGCCATCCACTGGGAGGGCGAGCCCGGCGACACCCGCACCATCACGTACGCGGAACTGCTCAAGCTCGTCTCGCAGGCGGCCAACACCTTGACCGACCTCGGGGTCGCCGCGGGCGACCGGGTCGCGATCTACCTGCCGATGATCCCGGAGGCCGCGGTGGCGATGCTCGCCTGCGCCCGGATCGGCGCCACGCACAGCGTGGTGTTCGGTGGTTTCTCGGTGGACGCGCTGTCCACCCGGATCCAGGACGCCGACGCCAAGGTGGTGATCACCGCCGACGGCGGATACCGCCGGGGCAAGCCGTCCGCGCTGAAGCCGACCGTGGACGAGGCGGTGGCTCGGTGCGCGAGCATCGAACACGTGCTGGTGGTCCGCCGCACCGGCCAGGAGGTCGGCTGGACCGACCGGGACAAGTGGTGGCACGAGACGGTCGAGCAGGCCAGCCCGGAGCACAAGGCGCCGGCGTTCGACGCCGAGCACCCGCTCTTCATCCTCTACACCTCCGGCACCACCGGTAAGCCGAAGGGCATCCTGCACACCACCGGCGGCTACCTGACCCAGACCTCCTACACCCACAACGCGGTCTTCGACTTGAAGCCGGAGACCGACGTCTACTGGTGCACGGCGGACATCGGCTGGGTGACCGGTCACTCCTACATCGTCTACGGCCCGCTCTCCAACGGCGCCACCCAGGTGATGTACGAGGGCACCCCGGACACCCCGGACCGCGGCCGGTTCTGGCAGATCGTCGACAGGTACAAGGTGTCGATCCTCTACACCGCGCCGACGCTGATCCGCACCATGATGAAGTGGGGCGACGACATCCCCGCCCGGTACGACCTGTCCTCGCTGCGGGTGCTCGGCAGCGTCGGTGAGCCGATCAACCCCGAGGCGTGGATGTGGTACCGGCAGCACGTCGGCCACGAGCGCACCCCGGTCGTGGACACCTGGTGGCAGACCGAGACCGGCGCTGTGATGATCTCGCCGCTGCCGGGCGTGACCGCGGCCAAGCCCGGTTCGGCGATGACCCCGCTGCCCGGCGTCGGCGCGGACGTCGTCGACGACCAGGCGCAGCCGGTGCCCAACGGCGGTGGTGGCTTCCTGGTGCTGACCGAGCCGTGGCCGTCGATGCTGCGCACGATCTGGGGCGACGACCAGCGGTTCATCGACACGTACTGGTCGCGCTTCGGCGCCGGCGCGGGCGACGGGGACCGGTGGATCTACTTCGCCGGTGACGGGGCGAAGAAGGACTCCGACGGCGCGCTCTGGCTGCTCGGCCGGGTGGACGACGTGATGCTGGTCTCCGGCCACAACATCTCCACCACCGAGGTGGAGTCGGCGCTGGTGTCGCATCCGGCGGTGGCCGAGGCGGCGGTGGTCGGCGCGACCGACCCGACCACCGGGCAGGCGATCGTCGCGTTCGCCATCCCGCGCGGCAACGTGGCGACCGACGGCACCGCCGGCGAGGAACTGATCAAGGAGCTGCGCAACCACGTGGCCAGGACGCTCGGCCCGATCGCCAAGCCGCGGCAGATCATGCTGGTCGCCGAGCTGCCGAAGACCAGGTCCGGCAAGATCATGCGCCGGTTGCTGCGGGACGTGGCGGAGAACCGGTCGCTGGGTGACGTCACGACGTTGCAGGACTCGACCGTCATGGATCTCATCTCGTCCGGTATGCAGTCGACGCGGTCAGAAGACTGACGATCACCTATAAAGGCTGGTGGCGTTCGCGCCACCAGCCTTTTTGTCCTTTATGCCTACTACCGTGATATGACCTGGCCATATCACGTAACCATTGGTCATCAATCTCCTGTCCGTTCCCCGAACATCGGCTTGTTTGCATACGTTCACCGTTAGTCCCGAACCCCGGGGCCGTTTGACGCTGGGTCCGGCACACCGTGCCCGGCCGCAAAAACGGAGGTAAACGTAGTGCGCAAGGTAGTCGCGGGACTGCTCGGCGCCGCTATGGTGACCAGCGTCGGAGCCATGACTCCGACCCTGGCCGCGGCGGCCCCGGCGGCAGAACCGACTCCGGTGGCACAGAACGAGGCGCCCGACGCCCCGATCGACGATCTGCCGAACCCCCTCGAGGAGAAGCGTCGCGCGCTGCGCGAGGAAGCCGTCTCCCAGCTGGTCAGCGGCAAGTCCAAGGTGGAGAGCCGCAACGGCAGCAAGGTCGTCAACCTGGGCCGGACATACGGCAACGGCGGCTTCGGTCACCCGGGCCGCAACCAGTACGTCGAGCTGGGCCGCGAGCGGACCGACAAGATCTTCGTGATTCTCACGGAGTTCGGCAGCGAGCGGCACCCGAGCTTCCCCGACAAGGACACGACCGAGGCGTACGCCGGACCGTCGACCTTCGAGGGCCCGCTGCACAACGCGATCCCGGAGCCGGACCGCAAGGTCGACAACTCCACGATCTGGCAGGCCGACTACTCCCCCGAGTACTTCCGGAAGCTGTACTTCGGCACCGGCAAGGACGTCGAGTCGGTGAAGACCTACTTCGAGACCCAGTCGTCCGGGCGTTACAGCGTGGACGGCGAGGTGTCCGACTGGGTCAAGGTCAAGTACAACGAGGCCCGGTACGGCCGGTCCAACGACAACCCGACCGACGCCAACGGTGACGACCCGGCGGTCTGCAACAGCAGCAACTGCACCAACGTCTGGGCGCTGGTCAACGACGCGGTCACCCAGTGGTACGCCGACCAGAAGGCGGCCGGCAAGACCGACGCCGCGATCAAGGCGGACCTGCAGCAGTACGACCAGTACGACCGGTACGACTTCGACGGCGACGGCAACTTCAACGAGCCGGACGGGTACCTCGACCACTTCCAGATCGTCCACGCCGGCGGTGACCAGGCCGACGGTGACCCGTCCCAGGGTGAGGACGCGGTCTGGAGCCACCGCTGGTACGCGTACTCGACCGACGCCGGCCGCACCGGCCCGACGGGCAACCTGCTCGGCGGCGCCCAGATCGGCAACAGCGGCATCTGGGTCGGCGACTACACCATCCAGCCGGAGAACGGCGGCCTGAGCGTCTTCGTCCACGAGTACGCCCACGACCTGGGCCTCCCGGACGACTACGACACCAGCGGTCTCGGCGACAACAGCAACGAGCACTGGACCCTGATGGCGCAGAGCCGGCTCAGCGCCAAGGGCGACCAGGGCATCGGCACCCACCCGGGCGACCTCGGCGCGTGGAACAAGCTGCAGCTGGGCTGGCTCAACTACGCGTCGGTCAAGGCGGGCGACAAGAAGGTCGTCAAGCTCGGCCCGGAGGAGTACAACACCGACAAGAAGCAGGCCGTGGTGGTGAACCTCCCGGACAAGGAGGTCACCACCGACCTGGGCGCCCCGTTCGCCGGTAGCAAGCAGTTCTTCTCCGGCAACGCGGACGACCTGAACAACTCGCTGTCCAAGACGATCGACCTGACCGGCAAGAGCGCCGCGAGCGTCTCGCTCCAGGGCCGGTACGCGATCGAGGAGGACTACGACTACCTGTACTTCGAGGCGTCCACCGACGGCGGGGCCAACTGGACCAAGCTGGACGGCACCGTCGGCGGCGAGCCCTTCCGCAAGGACGGCAGCGGCAGCCCGGCGCTGACCGGCTCCACCGGCAACGCCTGGGTGCCGATCGAGGTGCCGCTGAACGCGTACGCGGGCAAGAGCATCCAGTTCCGCCTGCACTACGTCACCGACGGTGGCGTCTCCGAGGGTGGTTTCTTCGGCGACGAGCTGACCGTCACCGCCGACGGCGCGGTCCTCTCCACCGAGGGCGCCGAGGGCACCTCGACGTGGACCGCGGACGGTTTCTCGATCGTCGGCGCCACCAGCACCAGCAAGTACCCGAACTACTACATCGCCGGTTACCGCAGCTACACCTCGTACGACAAGTACCTGGCGACCGGCCCGTACAACTTCGGCTGGCTGAACACCAAGCCGGACTGGGTGGAGCACTACAACTACCAGACCGGTCTGCTGATCTCGTACTGGGACACCTCGCAGGTCGACAACAACACCAACGAGCACCCGGGTACGGGACGCAACCTCTACATCGACGCGCACCCGAAGCCGGTCAACAACCCCACCGGTGTTCCGTGGCGTTCCCGGGTCCAGGTGTACGACGCCCCGTTCAGCCTGTTCCCGACCGACGGCATGACCCTGCACCTCAACGGCGCGGAGTCGGTCATCAAGCCGCAGCTCGGTGACCCGATCTTCAACGACAAGGACAAGTACTACTACGACGAGCTGCCCAACCACGGCGTCAAGCTGCCGGCGGTCGGTGTCAAGATCGCGGTGCTGAGCCAGCTCGGCACCTCGATGACCGTCGCGGTCTACTGATCCACCAGCACCACCAGCAGCGCCCGGGACCCTACTCCCGGGCGCTGCCCCTTTTCCGTCCCGGAGAAACGGGAACCGTCACGCGCCGCGATTCGTCCCACCGTCGACGCTCCGCGCGGGAAGGATGATCTGATGCGCAGTCACCACACGTTCCGGGTCGGCATCGCCATGGCCGCAGGCACCCTCGCCGCCGGATGCGGAGCCTCCTCCGGCGCCCCGTCCCCGGCCCCCTCGGCCCCGGCTCCGGTGACCTCCACGACCGGCTCGCCGGCCGCCACCGGCCCGTCGTCCGCCGCCACCGGCCCGTCGTCCGCCGCCACCGCGGCCTCGCAGCGGCCCGAGTCGTCCAGCCCGGCGCCACTGCCCACCCTCACGAATCCGGCCAAGCCACCCCGTGAGCCCACCGACAACCTGCCCGACAACGGCTGGGTGGCCGGCATGGTCACCCGCGGTGGCAGTGGTCCCTGCTACGGGCTCACGGCCGACGACGGCACCCGGTACGCCCTCTACTCCACCGAGGGCATCAAGCTGACCGCCGGGGACCGGGTCAAGGTGAAGGTGGAGACCACCCTGTTGAAGATCTACTGCGGGCCGGGCCGGCTGATGGCGATGACCGAGGCGCAACCGATCGGATGATCCCGGCCGGGATCACGAGTGCCTGACGCCGTCCGTGACACCGGAGCATAGGCTGGCCGCATGGACGAGTCGGTGGTGTTGGAAGAGGGGCCGTGGACCCACCGTTTCGTCGGCGCCAACGGCAGCCGCTTCCACGTGGTGGAGGCGGGCACCGGCCCGCTCGTCCTCTTCCTCCACGGGTTCCCCGAGTTCTGGTGGGCCTGGCACGACATCATGACCCGTGTCGCCGACGCCGGCTACCGCGCCGCCGCCATCGACCTGCGGGGTTACGGCGCCAGCGACAAACCCCCGCGGGGGTACGACGGCTACACCATGGCCGCCGACGTGACCGGCCTGATCCGGGCGCTCGGCGAGCGTTCCGCCACGATCGTCGGGACCGGGGCCGGCGGGATGATCGGCTGGGCGGCCGCCGCGTTCCACCCCAAACTGATCAATCGCCTGGTGGTGCTCGGCGCGGCGCACCCGCTGCGGCTACGGGCCGCGCTCTTCGCCGACCCGCGCGGGCAGTTCGCGGCGTCCGCGACCATCCTGCGCTTCCAGGTGCCGCGCTACGAGCACGTGCTCACCCGGGACGACGCGGCGCTCATCGGCGAGCTGATGGCGCACTGGAGCAGCCCGCAGTGGGCGGCCACGCCGGAGTTCGCAGACTATTCGTACCGGTGCCGGCAGGCGATGCAGATCCCGCAGGCGTCGTTCTGCGCGCTGGAGGCGTACCGCTGGGTGGCGCGCAGCGCTCTCCGGCTGCAGGGCTACCGGTTCGTCAAGCTGATGCAGCAGCCGCTCGGCATGCCCACCCTGCAGTTGCACGGCGCCCTGGACACCGCGATCCTGCCGCGTACGGCGCAGGGCTCCGGGCGGTACGTCACCGCCCCGTACGAGTGGCGTCTGATCCCCGGCGCCGGCCACTTCCTGCACCAGGAGGCGCCGGACGTGGTCACCGGGGAGATCCTGCGCTGGCTGAAAACCCCGGCCTGACCCCGGATCGGGGATCACCGGGGCATCCTGCGCCGACTGAAGACCCCGGGCCGTGGCCCACCGGGGGATCCTGCGCTGGCTGAGGACCCCGGATCGGGGATCACCGGAGCATCCTGCGCCGAATGAAGACCCCGGGCCGCGGACCACCGGTGCATCCTGCACTGATTGAAGACCGCGGCCTGGCCCGCGGGCCGGGGCGACCGGGGGATCCTGCGCTTACCGTCGCGGCCGGTCGGTGCTCGATCGGCCGGTCAGACGCGGTGCTCGTAGCGGTCGTGGACCTCGTTGGCCGGCGCCCAGCCCTGGTAGACGCCGTAGTCGAACTCCTCCAGCCCGAGCTCGCGGGCCACCGGGGCGCGGCCGCCGGTGTACTCCAGCCGCAGCCAGGTGTCCGCCTCGGCGAGCACGATGAACGGTTCGCCTCGCCAGGTGCACATCGTCCGGACGTACATGATCTCGTCGTACTCGTCCGGCTCCAGCACCCGTACGTAACGCCCCGGCTTGACCTCGGTGAAGCCCTCCGCCGGCTGTGCCGAGTAGATCCGCACCTTGTCCCGGTCCGGCACCGCGTCGTACTCCCGGCCCTGCCAGGTCACCACGTAACCGTCGCGCATCACTGCTCACCCACCCGGCGCCAGAGCGGCCCGTCCGCGTCGAAGATCGCCAACATGCGTTCGTTGCCGTCCGCGTCGATGCGCCACAGCTGCGCGCCGTGCGGCAGCCGCACGCTGTCCACCTTGAACTCGGCGATGACGTCGCGGCCCTCGCCCGGGGCGAACCCGTTGCCCCGGAACGGCGGCCGCTCGATCACCCAGCCGTCCATCGCGCGCAGCGCCTGCTCGTTCTGCCCGCCGTAGGGAATGCGGTACAGGCTGGGCCGGAACGCGGGCCAGCGCAGCACGAACGCCTCCTTGGCGTCCGGCTGGAACGGCGACGAGTCGTAGTACAGCCCGAGCGCGCTGAACAGCTCAGCCGGTGTCCGCAGATGCTCGACCTCGGACGCCCGGTGCACGAACCCGGCCACTCGGTCGTACCCGCGCTCCAGGTAGTAGTCGACCTGCTCGGCGGCGATCGTCTTCTGCATGACGGTGGCGTGCTGCGTCTCGTCGCTGGCCGGCTCCGGAGCCGGCACCGGCTCGGCGGTCTCCTCCGCGGACGGCCCGTCGATCGGGTCGGCGCCGAGCCCGGCCTCGGTGGCCCAGTTGGCCAGCGCGATGATCTGGGCACCCGGGTACTTCGCGCCGACCGGGGTGCCCGGGTTGACGGCGAACGACCAGTCCGGGTCCGGCCAGTTGCGGATCAGCTCGTAGAAGCGGACGCCGACCGTGCGGGTCGGCTCACCGAAGTGCTCGGAGAGCCGGTCCTTGCTGGTGAACACGATCAGGAACTTCTCGCCCCCAACCTCCTCCGGCTGGAACGCGAAGCCGGACTCCCCGGGCGCACTGCCCGGCCGGGAGTGGTGGGCCACCGGCACCAGCACGTTCGCCAGCAGCAGCGTGGAGAGGAAGATGTCGGTGTTGCCGGCGTCCGCGGCCTCCCGCAGCTCCCGCTCGGTGTCATTGGCCGGGACGAATTCCTCGTGGGCACGGCCGCGCTGCCCCGGGCCGGAGCCGCCGCCGGTCGCCGAGCCGGCGACCCCCAGGCCGGAACTCCCGGATGCCGACGCGGCGCTCGCCGGGACCGACCCGGCCGGAAGCTGGATGATCTGGGTGGCCAAGGCCTGATTCGCGTACGCCGACGCGGGGCTGCCCTGCGGCGGCATGCCGAACGCCGGCCCGGGCGCGGGCACCGCCGGAACGCTGTAGCCCGGCGCCGTGGGCGCGTACGCCCCCGCCGGTCCATAGCCCGCGCCGGCCGTGCCGTACCCGGACGCAGCACCCGGAGTCGTCGCACCGTAGGCCGCGCTCGACCCAGCCGTATGCGCCGTCGGACCGCCGGACGTCGGAGCGCCGAACGTCGGACTGCCCGGGGCAGGGTCGCCCGGGACGGGATAGGCCGACGACGGGGCGCCCGGGGGCGGATAGGCCGACGACGGGCTGCCCGGAGCGGCGGGCGCGGTTCCGGCCGGGTTGGCGGGTCCGGAGACAGGGAAGCCCGCAGCCCCGGAGACCGGATGGCCAGGCGTAGCCGCCCCGGACACCGGATGGCCGGGGGCAGCCGCCCCGGACACCGGATGGCCAGGGGCAGCCGCCCCGGATACCGGATGGCCGGGGGCAGCCGCCCCGGACACCGGATGGCCAGGGGCAGCCGCCCCGGAGACCGGATGGCCAGGGGCAGCGGCGCCAGACACCGGGTGAGCGGGCGCGGCAGCCCCGGAGACCGGATGACCCGGCGCGGCAGCACCGGAAACCGGCGAGCCGTAGGCGGGCGCGGTGGGAGAACCGCTCGCGGCCGGGCCGAGACCGGACGTCGCGGCACTGAAGGCCGCCGCGGCCGCACCGTAGCCGGGCGCCGTGGTGCCGGGACCGTAGCCCGGCGCGGGCGCACCGGTCGCGGCACCCCCACCTGCATGGCCCATGGCACCGCTCCCCATGGCACCGCCCGCACCGCGATCAGCACCGGGAGCGCCGGGGATCACCGGGGGGAGCAGCCCTGGCCGGGAGCTCGGCGCGGGCCGATCGCCGCCGGCCGCACCGTCGGAGCGAGGCAGCGACGGAGCCGGACCGGACGGGCCGAAACGGTCCGCTGCTGGCGGAACATCCCGCTGCGGGAGGCCGGGATCCGGAGCGGGCGTACGCCCACCGGTGAGCGCCTGCGCCGCGGCCGCCATCGACGGCGGGCGCTCGGACGGCGGGGTCACCTGGCGGCGGGGCAGCGGACTGCCCGGGCCGCCCGACGAGCTCGCCGTGCCGGGAGCCGGCGCGCCCGAGGCCGGCGCGGGCTGCGCAGCCACCGCCTGCGGCGAAGCCGGCCCCTGCGGGAAGCGCGGCGCGGCCGCCGGAGCTGGATTGGTCCGGGCGTTGGCGAACCCGGAGAAGGACGTGGTCTGGCTGGGTCCGGCAGTCTGCCCGGGCTGACGGCGCGGCAGGTCGGATCCGCCACGAGCGAGCGTGGGGCTGGTCGGCGGCGTCGTGCCGGTGTTCGCGCCACCAGCGGCATCGGCACCCGCGGCTGCTGGCATTCCGGGCGCTCCGCCGCTGCCCGCGCTGGAGGGACGGCCACCGAGCGCCGCCCACCCCGGATCGACCAGCGCCTCGGCCGGGTCATACGGCCGGACGTGCTCGGGGACCGGGGGCGTGTTCGCCATCGGGGTGCGCACCGGAAGCGGCGCATTCAGGTCCTGCAGCGGCCCGCGCGGGTCGTTCTCCGGTCCGAAGGGCAGCGAGTCCGAATGCCAGCCGGGCGTCGCCATGGCGCTGCCCGACAAGCTACGAGTGGGCAGTCCCGAGGACGCCGCCGGAGCGGCGGGTGAGCCCGGGAGGTCCCGCCCGGAGCCGGATGCCGGATACGCCGCCGGAACCTGCTCCGCCCGGGTCATGTCCCCGGCTGCGGGGGGCTGAGCCGGCGACGCGGTCGCGGTCCGCATCGGCAGACCGGACGGCGTGGCCGAGCGGGCGGGCACGCCCGCACCGGGGCTGCGGACCGGGAGGTCGCCAGGCTGCCCGGACGGTCCCTGTGCGGCAGCGCCCGGACCGAACTGAGACGCACCAGGCGTGGCACTCGGACCGAACGGGGCGGAACCGGACACTCCACCCGGACCGAACGCGGCGGAACCGGACGCTCCACCGGGACCGGCCTGGGACCCGCCGAACGCGCCGCCCGCACCGGAGCGCGCGGAGCCGGCATCGCTGCCGAGGCTCGCCTGGCCCGGAGCGGGCATACCGCCGGGACCGGACTGCGCGGCAACCGCTGGAACGGGTTGTGCACCGGGCTGCGGCGCGCCGCGCTGCGGCAGGCCCGCCGGAGTCATCGCGGGCCGGGCAGGCTGACCCGGGCCGGGCTGCGGCACGCCGGTCGCACCGGCGGATCCGCCCGGCGGGGGCAGGCCGGGGCTCCCGGCCGGCTGGACCGGGTATCCCGCCGCTGCGGCTGCTGGAGCGTCATAGGTGGGCCCGCCGGGACCGTCCCCGGCCCGGCTGGCCGCCAGCGCGGCCGCACCCAGCTCCTGGATCTTGGAGGTGCCGTGCACGTCACGGCCCGGCCCCCGGGTGGGGAGCCGCAGATCGCCCCGCGCGAGCTGGGCGACGAACCAGGCCGGCAGGTAGCCCTCGATCGGCAGGCCGGGGTTGACCGCCAGCCACCACTCAAGGTTGGGCCACGTGTTGGCCAGTTCCGTGTACGGAACCCGGCGTGACGACCCGGTGTAGTCGGAGAGGCATGCGTGCAGCGCCTCCTGGGAGGTGAACGCCAGCACATGGGTGCGCCCGCCGGTGCTCCAGGTGCCCCAGCCGAGCGGGGCCAGACCGGCCAGCGCGTCGGCCGACACCGGTAGCAGGAGATCGACCCCGGCGAGAATGCGGAAATAGGACTCCTGATCGTCGGTGCGCAGCGCATCGCGCATCGCGACCTCGGCGTCCGTAGCCGGTTCCCACTCGGACACGTCCACCTCTCCCCACGCGTGCGACTGAGCCAACGCAACGCGTATAACCTACAAGGCCAGACCGCAATGACAATGGGCGGCAGTGCGCTGATGGCCGAGTTGTGTCCGGCCGCGCTCGGTGGCCGCCCGCGCCGAACTGGCACGCGCACCCCGATCGCCCGGCGCAATGATCCAACAACCGATGGTAGCCGCGTCAACCGCCTGGACCAGTACGCGAACGGGCGACCTGAACCCTCCCGAATCGGGCCGGCAGAACACCCGAACGGGTACCCCCTCGCGTCATTGGAACCGCTGGGTCGCCGCCCGCTCGGTGGCCACGTAGTCGGCCGCCGACTCGCTGACCGCGACCCTGATCTGACGGAGAATGCTCTCCAGATCGGTCGAGGCGGCCCGCCACCTGGCCTGGCGCTGCGCGTACGCCTCCTGGGCGTCACCCGCCCAGGTGGCCACCAGCGGCGCGGCGTCCCGCTCGAGCTGGTCGAGCTGGGATCGCAGGGTGCGCAGCGCCTTGTCGATGTCGGCGCCGGCCTGCTGCAGGGCACCGAAGTTGACGAGCAGAACTCCGTCGTTCACGAGAAATCCTCCGGGAGAAGTCAGAGCGGCAGCGTGAAGGTGCCACCGGTACGGGCGACACGGCTGGCGGCGTCGGTATCGGTGGCGTGGTACCCGGCGCCGGACGCCCGGATCGCCTGGGCGGTCTCCGCCAGCGCGCGGTTGAGGCTCTGCAGATCGGCCGCATACTGCGTCTTGACCTGCTCGAAGGCGGTGGCGCCCAGCCCTCTCCAGGCGCCGCCGAGCACCGACAGCTCGGACATCAACGTGCTGAGCATCGACTGCAGCCCACTGTTGACCTGATCGAATCTCGCGGCGGTACTCGCCATCACCGCGGACTCGGCCTGCGTCAGCGCCATTCCTAGGTCACCCCCATTTCCGACGTGGACGTCGATTGCAAACGGCATTGCATCGACCGGTGTCATCGCACTAACCGGCGCACGGCGGGATGATCATTCGCTGAGTGACCGCCCGGTCACGCTCCGGGCCTCGACGCTAGGGGATGACGGGACATCGGCGAAACCCCCGATTCCCGGCTTGTGGATAACTTCCCCTGTGGACAACCGACACGGCCGAATCGAATTTCGCCCTACCATGAGCCGCGCATGACGATCGATGTCCGGAGCGATCGAGGAGGCTCGCGTGGCGACGGATGCAGCGGCACCGCGATGGCGGGCCCGCCCCCATGGCGTACGCCTCCATCAGGTGGTCGCCACGCAGGCGGCCGCGGTCCCGGTGCTGATCTCCGCCGCCGTGGGCGGCCCGATCCTGCTCGTCGCCGCCGCCGGCGCGATAGCCCTGCTCCTGGCAACCTGGCTGCGGGTCCGCGAGCGCTGGGCGTACGAGTGGCTTGCCATCGGCCTGCGATTCATCGCCCGGCGCCGGACCGCCGCCACGGTTCTCCAGGTCGCCACCCAGGGCACCCGGCTGTCCTCCACCGATCTACCCGGCGGACCGGCCGCGGTGCTTGCCGACGACTCCGGCCTCACCATGCTTCTCGAGCTCGGCGATCCGGCCGCCCTGCTGGCCGAGGCCCGCACCGAACTACCCGCGCCGTGGGAGCTGTTGTCCGACGACGGCCGTGCACGACCACCGGGTCGGGTCCAGCTGCTGCTGACCGGGGTGCCGGCACCGGCCGGCACGCTCGGAAGCGGCCCGGTGGCCGGCTCCTACCGGATGCTGACCGAGGGCCGGGCGCTCGGTCACGCCCGGGCGATGCTGGCGGTCCGGGTGCTGCGGGCGGAGGGGTGGTCCGACGGTGAGCTGCACCGGACCCTGACGGGCCAGGTGCGCAGGCTGGCCAAACGCCTGCCGGCACAACCGGTCGACGCGGCCGGGACGGCCGGCACGCTTGCCGATCTTGCGTACGCCGATCCCACCGCCGAGATTCACGAGGACTGGACGGTGTTACGGGTCGGCGGCCTGGCCCAGGTCACTTTCCACGGGCAGCCCCGGGCCGTGGCGGGGCCGTCGGCCGCGTTGCTCACCCGGCTGCTCCACCTTCCGGCCGCGGCGACCACCGTGACGTTGACGGCCGATCTTCCGGAGTCCGGGTCCGACGAGCCGCCGTTGATCAGTGTGGCCGTGCGGCTGGCCGCCGCGGAGCCGGCCACGCTCAATGCCGCGGCCGGGGCTCTGCGGCAGCTAGCCGCCGGAGAGCACGTCCGGCTCCGGAGACGAGACGGCGAGCATGGGCCCGGCCTCGCGGCGACCCTCCCGCTCGGCGTGACGAACCATTCACCCCATGGCGAGCTCGGCGGCGAGCCCGAACCCCGCCGGCAACGACAACCCCGCGCCGGGAAACCCCGGCAGCCAGGTCAGGTACCAGACCGCGAACGAACCGGACCGGACGCCGGCTTCGGCAGGCTGGTGTTACCGACCGCCTGGGCCGGGTTGACGGTGGGTCGCAACCGGTACGGCCATCCGGTGCTGATTCGGCTGTTCCGACCGGAGCACACCCGGGCACTGATGATCGGCGGGATGCGATGTGCGCAGCTGGTGGTATTCCGGGCGATGGCGGTCGGCGCACGGGTGCTGGTGCGGACCGACCGGCCGCACGCGTGGGAGCCGTTCGTCCGCGGCACGGCCACGCCCGGGAGCACGATCGGCATCGTGCCGCCTGACCGCCCGGCCGACCTTCCACCCAGTTCACCCGTGCGCCCGCTGCTGGTCGTCCTCGACGTCCCACTACGTCCGGCAACGTGCGACGGCGCCACACCCCCATCCAACGCGGCTCACCCGCGCGCGGGCGCCCATCCCGCGCCCGGCGTGACAAGCATCAATGCCGCGACAATCAACGCGTCGGACATCGCAGCCGGATGGCCCACGCAACCGGACAGCGGCGGATTCCCCCATCCGGCCGCAGCCGACGCGTGGGCCGAAGCCACAGCCGAGGCGCGGACCGGAGCCAGGGCAGGCGCGTGGACCGGAGCCACGGCCGAGGCGCGGGCCGAAGCCACGGCAGACGCGAGGACCCAGGCCACGGCAGGCGCGTGGACCGGAGCCACGGCAGACGCGAGGACCGAACCCCCGACGAACGCCTGGACCGAGGCCACCGCAGACGCGGGGCCGTGGACAGCCACTCTGACCGTTCGGGAGGCCTTCGGCGCGGCTGACGTCGGCGCCGCGATCGGTGCGGACCTGCTCCTGCTGCAAGCGCTGCGGTCGGCCGAAGCCGCTCTGATCGGCACCGCGCTCGCTCTGGGCGACACCGCGCAACTCCTCACGCGGATGCGCCCGGGCATGGTCGGCGTGATCAATCGGCAGGCCGTCCGATGGGCGATGCTCTCCCCCACTCCTGTCGAGAAGGTACTGGTAGGCGATCCGGACCGGTCGACAGATGAGCCATAGGTCTCGATATGTCGGCTTCTTTCGGGGGCGGGGGGATGAAGATCGCGGAGTGTTGTATCCAGCACTGGCACAGCCGTGGCACGATCCCGGGCCATGGGCATCATCATCCGGCTCGTCATCACGGCCATCTCACTGTGGATCACGACCCTGGTCATCGACGGGATCGAGCTTTCCGCGGACACCTCGGCCGGTAAGGCCGGCACGTTGCTGGCGGTCGCGGCGATCTTCGGTCTGGTGAACGCGGTTCTGCGGCCGATCATCAAGACGGTTGGCTGCGGGCTCTACATCCTCACCCTCGGCCTGATGGCGCTGATCGTGAACGGCCTGCTCTTCCTGCTGACCAGCTGGATCGCCGGCGAGCTGGAGCTCGGCTTCCACGTCGACGGCTTCCTGTCCGCGGTCCTCGGCGCGCTACTCGTCGGCATCGTCAGCTGGGTGCTCAACATGCTCGTCCCGGACGGCGACGACTGAG
Source organism: Actinoplanes teichomyceticus ATCC 31121 (assembly GCF_003711105.1). Taxonomy (NCBI): domain Bacteria; kingdom Bacillati; phylum Actinomycetota; class Actinomycetes; order Micromonosporales; family Micromonosporaceae; genus Actinoplanes; species Actinoplanes teichomyceticus. The sequence continues at coordinate 276,378 of NZ_CP023865.1, read as the reverse complement.
GCACGCACCGCCGGCACGGGTCCGGGCCGCCACGGTTCCGACTGAGGCACGCACCGCCGACGCGGGTCCGGGCCGCCACGGTTACGACTGAGGCACGCACCGCCGACGCGGGTCCGGGCCGCCACGGTTCCGACTGAGGCACACACCGCCGGCACGGGTCCGGGCCGCCACGGTTCCCGACTGAGGCACACACCCGGGCCCCACGGCTACCGAAACGATCCACACACCGGGGCCGGCCCGGCCCGAGCCGCCACGGCCACCCGGTCCGCGCACCGCGGAGCAGGCCAGCTCGGGGCGATTGGCCTCGTGAGGTGAAACATAGGCGACAGGCCGCGGGCGGAGGCCGACCCTACGGTGAAGGCATGAGCAATGAGCGGCGCGGATATCTGTACGGCCTCACGGCGTACGTGATCTGGGGGTTCTTCCCGATCTATTTCAAGCTGCTCCGCCCCTCGTCCCCGCTGGAGATCCTGGCGCACCGGGTGATCTGGTCGGTCGCCTTCGTCGCGCTGCTGCTCTCCGCGCTGCGCAACTGGCGGTTCCTGGGCCGCCTGCTGCGCACGCCACGACTGGTCGGCGGCGTCTCCGCGGCGGCGCTGCTGATCGGCGTGAACTGGGCGACCTACATCTACGGGGTCAACTCGTCCCGGGTCGTGGAGACGGCGCTGGGCTACTTCATCACCCCGCTGGTGGTGGTCCTGCTCGGGGTGACCGTGCAGCGCGAACGGCTACGCGCCTGGCAGTGGACCGCGGTCGGCATCGGCGGGCTAGCGGTGGCCATCCTCACCCTCGACTACGGCCGGCTGCCGTACATCGCGCTCGTGCTGGCCGCCTCGTTCGGCTCGTACAGCCTGATCAAGAAGCGGATGTCGCTCCCGCCGGCCGAGGGGCTGTTCGTCGAGTCGGCGGTGCTGGCGCTGCCCGCGTTCGGCTACCTGACCTGGCTCAACCTGACCGGCGGCGCGGAGTTCGGACACGTCTCGATGTGGCACACGGCGCTGATGCTGTTCTCCGGCGTGGCCACCGCCGTACCGTTGCTGCTCTTCGCCGCCGCGGCGAACCGGGTGCCGCTGGTCGGTCTCGGCATCCTGCAGTACGTCGCGCCGATCCTGCAGCTGGCCTGCGGCATCCTGATCTACCACGAGCCGATGCCGGCCGCCCGGCTGGCCGGTTTCGGGCTGGTCTGGATCGCCCTGACCATCTTCACCACGGACGGGATCCGCAGCGCCCGCACCGGCGCCCGCCAGCGCGCCGAGAGCGAGAAAGCCACCGCCTCGGTCTGACAGCTGATAGACGCACCGGTACCCCGGTGATCCCGGCCGCCGCGCCGGGATCACCGGGGCTTGTAGGTCAGCATCACCTTGCCGTCGAAGCGCACCAGATCCAACCGGTCCAAGCCTTCCGCCGGGAAGTGCGTCACCCCCTGCATCGGGAATTCCGCACCCGGCTTCGGCGTCCACGAGCCGAGCTGTTCACTCTGGTCGTCGGGTCCGTAAGCGATCAGCCGGAACGTGTACGGCTTCGCCGACTCCGCGTACCGGCAGAGCATCTCCACCTTGGTCCCGCCCGCCGTGCCGGTGACCCGGATCGTCGCCGAGACCGGTGACTGGGGGTCCACCGCGCTCATCGCCACCGCCGGCCCGGCCGCCGCGCTGCCCGGCGCCGGCCGGTTCAGCAGCCAGAGCGTGACTCCGCCGCCGAGCACCACGATGAGCAGCACCGCCGCGACGGTGCTCAGGAGTCGTACCGGGAAGGCTCGGACCGGCGGTGCGGCCGGGCGGTGGGAACGTGCCGGCGGCGCGGCCGACAGCGTCGGGTCCAGCAGCTTCGCGAATTCCTCCGCGTCGAGCCGGTCCAGCATGTCCGGCACCCTGGACAGGTCGGCCACCGCTTCCCGACAGAACGAGCACGTCGAAAGGTGCTGCTCGTAGGCCGCCCGTTCCGCCGGCGACAGCGCGCCGAGGACGTACGCGGCGTCGTCGTGCCCGTCCTCGCAGCGCATCTGTTCCGCCTCCAGCCGGCTCTCCGTCATCCGCACTCTGGTACGCGGCAACCGGCCCGGAGGTTCAAATATCTCTTAAAGCCGCACCTCAAGCTGTAGCGATCCGGTGACTCACACCGTCCCCGAGCAGCGGAACGACGACACCGTTCCCGAGCAGCGGAAAACGCTACCGCCACCGGGCGGCGGAAAAACGCTACCGCCACCGGGCGGCCGAAAAACGCAACCCCCACCGGGCGGCCGAAAAACGCAACCCCCACCGGGCGGCGGAAAGACGCAACCCCCACCGGGGCGGCGGAACCGTGATCCTCCCGCCGGCCGGCGGAACTACGATCGGAGAGGGTCAGGCGGTGGCGGACTCGCCACCGGACAGCGCCTCGGCCACGTTCCGCGCGGCGGCGGTCAGCTTGGCTCGCACCACCCGCGCCGAGGTGAGCATCTCGGCGGCCGGCATCGAGCAGGCCAGCACCAGCCGCCGTTCCATGTCGCGGTCGGCCACCACCACCACCGCGGCCGAGGCCAGCCCCTGCCGGAACTGTCCCATCTCGATCTGCATGCCGCGCCGCTCACCGGCGGCCAGATCGGTCTCCAGCGCCTCCGGGGTGGTCAGCGTGGACGGGGTGAACGCACGCATCCCGTAGTCGCGCAGGTACCGCGACCGCTGGTCCGGGGTGAGCGTGGCGAGCAGCGCCTTGCCGAGCGCGGTGGCGTGCCCGCCCTCGTCGAAGCCGGGCGCGACGTCATCCAGGAACGGCGAACGGGCGCCCTCGGCGGAGGCGGTGACCGCGATCCGGCCGCCGACGAACCGGCCCAGGTAGTGGCTGTACCCGGTGTCGAGCGCGGCGCGGCGCAGCGCCTCACCGACGGCGGGCGGGCCGCGGAACGCCGAGACGAGTTCGCGGTACCGGTCGGCGATCTCCAGACCGACGATGTAGGTGCCGTCCTCACGCCGGATCACGTAACCCTCGTAGGCCAGGGTACGCACGAGGTGATAGGTGGTCGCGACGGTCAGCTCGCAGCGCCGGGCGATCTGTTTCACGGTGAGCCCGCGTGGCGCCCGCCCGACCGACTCCAGGACGCGCAGGGCACGCGACACGCTCCGGATGAGATCTGACGGCTCCGCTAGGGGGTCACGCACAGCTACCTCCGAGGCCAGGGACTTACACCATATGAAGAATCATCCGGAGACGGAATGCCAAAACCATGTGGATCACGATCGATTTGCACAGCGGGTGTGATCAATAGGACGGCCCGTGTCCGGGCGTGTCCGAATTGGCTTACTCTGCGGCCGATGCCGCGGACCCCACAACAGCTCCACCAAACCGGACCGACCAGGCGAAATGCCACGCGACCCCGGTCGAGCCCGGACCGCCGCTGTTTTTCTGTTTCGACACCGGTCTTCCGGACCGGTGGATGGGCCGCACAGATCGGCGCGAAGCCGCATTTCCACCGGGGTCACGGCCCGGCCCGCCCGGGCCGGCATCCGCTCGCCCACGGCGACACCGCTCACCGCCGCGGTCACTGTGGAGCGTGACGGCGAATCTGGCGGCCGGCGCCACCGGTCATACGAGGGACACCCGGGCAGCCGGCTGCCGCGCCGGCACGCCTGCGGCGGCGCCTAATTCGTACGGTCGGCGATGTAGTCGCAGAGCGCTTCCATCGCGCGCTTCGGCTCGCCGTCGGGCAGCGGCGCCAGCCGCGCCCGGGCCTCCTCGGCGTAGCCCCGCACCGTCTCCCGCGCCCGCTTCATCGCCGCCGACTCGCGCAGCAGCGTGAGCGCTTCGGCGTGCAGCGCGTCGTCGGTGATCGGCCCGGCGGAGAGCAGCTCCCGCAGCCGCACCGCGGCGGCGTCCGTGTCGTCGGCGGCCAGCGCGTAGAGCACCGGCAGGGTGGGCACGCCCTCGCGCAGGTCGGTGCCGGGCGTCTTGCCCGACTGGATCGACTCGGAGGCGATGTCCAGCAGGTCGTCGGAGAGCTGGAACACCAGGCCGAGCATCTCGCCGTACCCGGCGAGCGCCTCGATCACCTCGGGCCGGGCGCCGGAGAACATGCCGCCGAACCGTGCCGCGGTGGCGATCAGCGAGCCGGTCTTGTCCGCGATGACCTGCAGGTAGTGATCGATCGGGTCGGTGCCGCGCGGACCGGCGGTCTCGGCGATCTGCCCGTGGACCAGGCGGGAGAAGGTCTGCGCCTGCAGGTGCACCGCCTCGGTGCCGAGCTTGGCGGCCAGTTCGGCGGCCTGGGCGAAGAGGTAGTCGCCGACGAGGATCGCCACCGAGTTGCCCCAGCGGGCGTTCGCGCTCGGGGTGCCGCGCCGGACCGGCGCCTCGTCCATGACGTCGTCGTGGTACAGCGTCGCGAGGTGGGTCAGCTCGACCACGTTCGCCGCGTCGATCAGCTCGGGCCGCCTCGGGTCGCCGAACTGCGCGCTCAGCGCCACCAGGATGGGCCGGAGCCGCTTGCCGCCGGCGTCGGCGAGATGGCGGGCGGCCTCGGTCACCAGCGGGTCGGCGCTCGCCAGGTGCTGCCGCAGCGCTTCCTCCACGGCGGCCAGCATCGCCGACACCGACGCGTCCATCGCGGGATCGACGTCGAGGCCCAGCGACGACAACGTCAGATCACCGGTGCTCACCACGCACCCACGATGCCATACCCGTTCACCGCTTTCCGTCCCAGGGGTACAGGCCACAAGATCCAAAAACCGACAGTTCGGGTACCACCGGCACCGCGGCGCCGGTTGCCGGAACGGCACGGGATGCCGGCGTACGCCGAGGTGCCCACGATCGGGCCGGCCGGCCCCGCCGCGGCGCTTTCCCCGGCCGCCCGCCACAACGCCGCAGCGGCCCCGGCGAGACGCCGGGGCCGCTGCGGGAGAACCGATCGGTGCGCACTCAACGGACGAACTGCGATGCCTCACGGGTCAGATCGATCAGCGGGGCGGGCACCACGCCGAGCGCGATCGTGACGATCACCCCGAGCGCCAGGGCGGCCGAGGTGAGGAAGCCCGGGATGGACACCGCCGGCGTGCTCTCGCCCGGCTCGGAGAGCCACATCAGCACGACCACACGCAGGTACGGGAAGGCGATCAACATGCTGGTGACCACGCCGAAGATGACCAGCCAGGTCTGCCCGCCGTCGACCGCCGCCCCGAAGACCGCGAACTTGGCGGTGAAGCCACTGGTCAGCGGGATACCGGCGAAGGCCAGCAGGATGAACGTGAAGACCCCGGCGAGCAGCGGGCTCTTGCGGCCGATCCCGGCCCACCGCGACAGGTGCGTCGCCTCGCCGTCGGAGTCGCGCACCAGGCTGACGATGGCGAACGCCGCGACCACCGAGAACCCGTACGCCACCAGGTAGAACATCGTGCTGCTCAGGCCGTCCTCGGTGAGCGCCAGGACACCGACCATCAGGTAGCCGGCGTTGGCGATCGACGAGTAGGCCAGCAGCCGCTTCATGTCGGTCTGGGTGACCGCGAGGATCGCGCCGACCAGCATGGTCAGCGCCGCCACCGTGCCGAGCACCGGCTGGAAGTCCCAGCGGGCCCCCTCGAACGCGCCGTAGAGCACCCGCAGCAGCGCGCCGAACGCGGCGACCTTGGTGCAGGCCGCCATGAACGCGGTGATCGGGGTCGGCGCGCCCTGGTAGACGTCCGGCGTCCAGACGTGGAACGGGGCGAGCGCGCTCTTGAAGAGCAGGCCGATCGAGACCAGGCCGAGGCCGCCGTAGAGCAGCACCTGGCTGTTCTGCGGACTGGCCACCGCCTGATGGATCGCGTCGAACTGGACGCTGCCGGCGAAGCCGTACAGCAGCGCGACGCCGAACAGGAAGAACGCCGACGCGTACGACCCGAGCAGGAAGTACTTCAGCGCGGCCTCCTGGCTCAGCAGCCGCCGACGGCGCGCCAGCGCGCACAGCAGATACAGCGGCAGCGAGAAGACCTCCAGCGCGACGAACATGGTGAGCAGGTCGTTCGCGGCGACGAAGAGCAGCATGCCGCCCAACGCGAAGGTGGCCAGCGGGTACACCTCGGTGAGCCCGGGCCGGCCGGGCGTCTGCCGGGTGTCGGAGTCCGAGCCGACCACGACGGCCGCCTGGGGGACGAACGCGCCGCCCGCCTCCACCTGCCGCTCCCCGATCAGGAACAGCGACAGCGCGCCGAGCACCAGGATCGCGCCCTGCAGGAAGATGGTCGGCCCGTCCACGGCGACCGCGCCACCGATCGTGACGATCCGGGTGTTCCGGTTGATCACCAGGAAGACCAGCGCGGCCACCACGCCCAGCAGGGCGAGTATCAGCTGGGTCAGGTTGCGGAACCGGCGCGGGATGAGCACCTCGACCAGGACCCCGACGCACGCGACCCCGAAGAGGATCAACATGGGCGCCAGCGCACCGTAGTCGATCGGGGGCAGTTTCAGCTCGCCCATGGCTATCGGCCACCCTTTCCGTCCGCGACCGCGGTGGGAGCCGGGTCGGTCGTGCCGACGTCCTGCAGGGTCGCCTGCACCGCCGGGTTGATCACGTCGGTGACCGGCTTCGGGTAGAAGCCGAGCACCAGCAGGAGCAGGATCAGCGGGGCGACCACGACCTTCTCCCGCAGACTGAGGTCCTTGCGCATGGCCGGCACCTCGTCCAGGGCCGGGTTGAGGGTGCCCTGGGTGGTCCGTTGGATCATCCACAGCACGTACGCGGCGGCCAGGATGATGCCGGCGGTGGCGATCACGGCGTACGCCTTGTGGGTGCTGAACGTGCCGATCAGCACCAGGAACTCACTGACGAACGGCGCCGTGCCGGGCAGGGCCAGCGAGGCCAGACCGGCGAAGAACAGCACCCCGGCCAGCACCGGGACCAGCTTGCCGGCCCCGCCGAAGTCGCTGACCAGCGAGGACCCGCGCCGGGCCACGAACATGCCGACCACGATGAACAGCAGGCCGGTGGCCAACCCGTGGTTGACCATGTAGAGCACCGAGCCGGTGCCGCCCTGCGTGGTGAAGGCGAAGATGCCGATGCCGATGAAGCCGAAGTGGGCGATCGACGTGTACGACACCAGCCGCTTCAGGTCGTTCTGCCCGACCGCCAGCAGGGCCGCGTAGATGATCCCGATCACGGCCAGGACCAGGGCGGCCGGGGCGAACCAGCGCGACGCCTCGGGGAACAGCGGGAGGCAGTAGCGCAGGATGCCGAACGTGCCGACCTTGTCCATCACGCCGACCAGCAGCGCCGCCGCGCCCGCCGGGGCCGCGCCACCGGAGTCCGGCAGCCAGGTGTGGAAGGGGAAGAACGGCGCCTTGATCGCGAATGCCACGAAGAAGCCCAGGAACAGCCAGCGGGCGGTGTTGGTGTCGAACGACCTACCGGCCTCGACCAGCGCGGCGAAGTCGAAGGTGTGCCCGCCGACCACCCACAGCCCGATCACCGAGGCCAGCATGAAGAGCCCGCCGACCAGGCTGTAGAGGAAGAACTTCACCGCGGCGTACTGCTTCTGGCCGGTGCCGAAGGAGCCGATGATGAAGTACATCGGGATGAGCATGATCTCGAAGAACACGTAGAACAGGAAGACGTCCGCCGCGGCGAACACCCCGATCATGGTGAACTCGAAGGCCAGCAGCAGGGCGAAGTAGGCCGGCGCGGATCGCCGGCTGGCGTCGACGTCGTGCCAGGACGCCAGGATCACCACCGGGAACAGCACCGCGATCAGCATCAGCATGACCAGCGCGATGCCGTCGGCGGCGAGGGTGAAGCGCGCGTCCCAGGACGGGATCCAGGCGTACGACTCGCGGAACTGGAAGCGGTCGGTGCTGCCGACCGTGAAGGCGGCCCACATGACGATGCTGAGCGCCAGCACCGCCAGCGACCAGACCAGGGCCACGATCTTGGCCAGCTCGGCCCTCGCCCGCGGGATGCAGGCCACCACGATCGCGCCGGCCAGGGGCAGCAGCGTGAGAACGGAAAGGAACGGGAAGTCTTTCACGCCAGCCACCCCAACTGGATCGCGAGGAAGGCGCCGACCACGAGCATGGCGCCGGTGAGCATGGAGAGCGCGTACGAGCGGACGAACCCGGTCTGCAGCCGCCGCAACCGGCCGGAGCTTCCGCCGACCGCCGCGGCCAGCCCGTTGACCAGGCCGTCGATGCCCTTGGCGTCCAGGTAGACCAGCGCCCGGGTGAGGTACTTGCCGGGCCGCTCGAACACCGCCTCGTTGAACGCGTCGGTGTACAGGTTGCGCCGGGCGGCGGTGACCACGATCCCGGCCGGCTTCGGCTCCAGCGCGGTGCCGTTGCGGAACATCGCCCAGGCCAGACCGGCGCCGGCCACCGTGACCAGCAGCGACAGGACGGTGATGACGGTGTGCGACAGGACGCCGGCCGCCTCGGCCTGCTCCGCGCCGAAGACCGGGTTGAGCCAGTCCGGGACGGTCGTGCTCATCACCCAGCCGGCCGCGACCGAGCCGATCGCCAGCAGAACCAGCGGCACCGTCATGATCGCCGGCGACTCGTGCGGGTGCCGGTTCTCCTCGGTCCACCGGGACGGGCCGTGGAAGGTCAGCACGAACAGCCGGGTCATGTAGAACGCGGTCAGCCCGGCGCCGATCAGCGCCGCGAGCCCGAAGGTCCAGGCCTCCCAGGTCACCTCCCGTTCGAAGGCGGCCGCGATGATCGGCTCCTTGGAGAAGAAGCCGGACAGCGGCGGGATGCCGATGATCGCCAGCCAGCCGGTGGCGAACGTGAGCCAGGTGATCCGCATCGGCTTGGCGAGCGCGCCGAACCGGCGGATGTCCACCTGGTCGTGCATCCCGTGCATGACCGATCCGGCGCCGAGGAACATGTTCGCCTTGAAGAAGCCGTGCGCCAGCAGGTGCACGATGGCCAGGCCGTACGCCGCGCCGCCGAGCCCGACGCCGAGGAACATGTAGCCGATCTGGCTGACCGTGGACCAGGCCAGGACCCGCTTGATGTCGTCCTTCGCGGCGCCGATGACACAGCCGATCAGCAGCGTCAGCGCGCCGACGCTGACCACCACGAGCTGGAGCGTCGTGTTCGCCGAGAAGATCGGGTTGGACCGGGCGATCAGGTACACACCCGCGGTGACCATGGTGGCCGCATGGATGAGCGCGGACACCGGGGTCGGGCCCTCCATCGCGTCCGGCAGCCACGCCTGCAACGGGAACTGACCGGACTTGCCGCACGCGCCGAGCAGCAGCAGCAACCCGAGGACCAGCACCGTGGTCGCGCTCAGCGAGGTGACCCCGTTGAACACGTCCGCGTACTGGGTGCTGCCCAGCGTGGTGAACATCAGGAAGACGCCGATCGCCAGGCCGGCGTCGCCGACCCGGTTCATCAGGAACGCCTTCTTGCCGGCGGTGGCCGCCGACGGCCGGGTGTACCAGAACGAGATCAGCAGGTACGACGCCAGACCGACGCCCTCCCAGCCGAAGTACAGCAGCACGTAGTTGTTGCCCAGCACGAGCAGCAGCATCGCCGCGACGAACAGGTTGAAGTACGCGAAGAACCGCCGCCGGCCCGGATCGTGCGCCATGTAGCCGACCGCGTACAGGTGGATCAGCGAGCCGACGCCGGTGATCAGCAGTACGAAGACCCCGGAGAGCGGGTCGAACAGCAGCCCGAAGTCGACCTTGAGGCTGCCGACGTCGATGAAGTCGAAGAGGCTCAACTCCGCCGACCGGTGCTCGTCGGCGAGGCCGCCGAGCTGGATGAAGAAGATCAGCCCGAGTACGAACGAACCGGCCACCGCCAGCACGCCGAGCCAGTGCCCCCACCTGTCGGCCCGCTTGCCGAGCAGCAGCAGGACCGCCGCACTGAACAGCGGGATGGCCACGAGCAGCCAGATGCCGCTCAGCGCTCCCGTCGCGGGGGCGTAGTCCACAGTGTGTTCCACGACAGTCCCCTTCAGTACTTCAGGAGGTTCGCGTCGTCGACGCTCGCCGAGCGCCGCGTACGGAAGATCGACATGATGATGGCGAGGCCGACCACGACCTCGGCCGCCGCGACGACCATCACGAAGAACGAGATGATCTGGCCGTCCAGGCCGCCGTTGATCCGGCTGAAGGTGACCAGCGCGAGGTTCGCCGCGTTCAGCATCAGCTCGATGCACATGAACAGGACGATCGCGTTGCGCCGCACCAGCACCCCGGCGGCCCCGATGGTGAACAGGATCGACGCCAGGATCAGGTAGTAATCAGGTGTCACGTCGCCGCGCCGCCCTTCGGTTGCTCCGCTTCGCGTTCACTTCTCGGTCCCCTTCGGGGCTGCCTCGGAGGCGGTCAGCTCCCGCACCGGCAGGATCGGCGAGATGCTGCTCTCGGCCCCGTTGCCGTCCGGCAGCCGGGCCGGCGCGGCCACCGACATGGTGTTCGCGTAGACACCCGGGCCGGGCTTGGGGCCGGGGTAGTTGCCGGGGCGGAACCGCTCCTTCATCCGGGTCACCTGGTCCACCCGGTCGGCCTTGGCCCGCTCCACGTGGGCCAGCAGCATCGCGCCGACCGCCGCGGTGATCAGCAGCGCCGAGGTGACCTCGAAGGCGAAGACGTACCTGGTGAACAGCAGGGCGGCCAGGCCGGGCACGTTGCCGTGCTGGTTCGCCGCCTCCAGGCCGGCCGCCGGGGTGTCGGCGAGCGCCCGGCCCAGGCCGGTGCCGACCAGGCCGGCGAACCCGATCCCGAGGACGATCGCGGCCAGCCGCTGTCCGCGTAGCGTCTCGATCAGGGAGTCCGAGGCGTCCCGGCCGACCAGCATCAGCACGAACAGGAACAGCATCATGATCGCGCCGGTGTAGACGATGATCTGCACGAAGCCGAGGAACGGCGCCGAGTTGATCACATAGAGGAACCCCAGGTTCAACATGGTGACGACCAGCCACAGCGCGGAGTGCACCGCGTTGCGGGCCAGCACCATGCCGAGCGCCCCGATCACCGCGAGCGAGCCGAGGATCCAGAACGCGACCTGCTCGCCGGTCGATACGTGGGTCATGCCCCGCCCTCCTTCCGGACCGTGCCGGCCGTCTCCGGCCGCGGCGCGTGGTCCGCCGGGTCGGCGGCGTCGTGCGTGCCGGCCTGGGTCCAGGGCGCCCGCTCGGCGCCGGCCGAGGTGCCCGGGTTGGTCAGCGCGCCGACGTAGTAGTCCTTGTCGGTCTCGCCCAGGCGCATCGGGTGCGGCGGCTGCTCCATCCCGGGCAGCAGCGGGGCCAGCAGCTCCTTCTTCGTGAAGATCAGGTCCTGGCGGCTGTCCCGGGCCAGCTCGTACTCGTTGCTCATGGTCAGCGAGCGGGTCGGGCAGGCCTCGATGCAGAGCCCGCAGAAGATGCAGCGGGTGTAGTTGATCTGGTAGATCTTCGCGTACCGCTCGCCCGGCGAGAACCGCTGCTCCTCGGTGTTGTCGCCGCCCTCGACGTAGATCGCGTCGGCCGGGCAGGCCCAGGCGCACAGCTCGCAGCCGATGCACTTCTCCAGGCCGTCCGGGTGCCGGTTGAGGATGTGCCGCCCGTGGTAGCGCGGGGCCGGCTTGGGTGGCGAGAACGGGTAGTCGGTCGTGATCACCTTGCGGAACATGTGCGCGAACGTCACGCCGAAGCCCTTGAAGGAGCCGGTCAACGTGTTCACGTCACACCTCCTTCGACTCGGAGTCGCCGCCGACGGCGGCCGGGGCACGCTCGGCGACCGCACGGCGGGCGCGCGGGCTCGGCGGAACCTGCAGGTCCAGCGGGGGGATCGGGAAGCTGCCCGGGGGCCGGGCGGCGACCTCCTCCTCCACCGAGACCGGCTTGGGCTTCTCGGCTGACGGCCAGGCCCACGCGACCACCAGCACGACCAGCGCGATCGCCGCGGTGGAGATCCACCGGACCTCGGTGGAGAGCGCGCCGCTGCGGGCGACCTTGAAGTAGGCCAGGAAGAGGATCCAGACCAGGTTGATCGGGATCAGGACCTTCCAGCCGAACCGCATGAACTGGTCGTACCGCAGCCGGGGCAGCGTGGCCCGCAGCCAGATGAAGCCGAACAGCAGCGCGAACACCTTCAGGAAGAACCAGATCAGGGCGAAGTAGCCGGAGTTGGCGCCCGCCCAGACCGCGGTGATCGGCCACGGCGCGCGCCAGCCGCCCAGGAACAGCGTGGTGCAGAACGCCGAGACGGTGATCATGTTGATGTACTCGGCCAGGAAGAACAGCGCGAACTTGAACGACGAGTACTCCGTGTGGAAGCCGCCGACCAGCTCCGACTCCGCCTCGGGCAGGTCGAACGGGGCCCGGTTGGTCTCACCGACCGCCGAGATCACGTAGATCAGGAAGCTCGGCAGCAGCTGCAGGGCGTACCAGCCGGGCATGGTGATCTCGACGCCGAACAGCTCGGTCGGGTCGCCGGACGCCTGCGCCGCGACGATCTGCGAGGTGCTCATGCTGCCGGCGGTCATGAAGACCGCGACGATGGAGAGGCCCATCGCCACCTCGTACGAGATCATCTGCGCGCTCGACCGCAGGCCGCCCAGCAGCGGATATGTCGAGCCGGACGCCCAGCCGGCCAGCACCACGCCGTACACGCTCATCGACGAGCAGGCCAGCAGCACCAGCACCGAGACCGGCACGTCGGTGAGCTGCAACGCGGTCCGGTGTCCGAACATGTTCACCACGCCGCCGAACGGGATCACCGCGAAGGCGGTGAACGCCGTGGTCGCCGAGATCACCGGGGCGAGGAAGTAGACCACCTTGTCGGCGGTCTTCGGGATGATCTCCTCCTTGAACGGCAGCTTCAGGCCGTCGCTCAGGCTGGTCAGCCACCCCTTCGGCCCGACCTGGTTGGGGCCGGGCCGGACCGCCATCCGGGCCACGACCTTGCGCTCGTAGTTGATCGTGAACAGCGTCAGCAGCAACAGCAGGACGAACACGCCGAGCAGCTTGATCAGCAGGATCCACCAGGGATCCTGCTCGAACGTCTGCAGGGTCGGGTCCTCCGCGTGCGCCGCGAGCAGGAGATTCATCGTTCAGCTCCCTCGGCGAGAAGCGGACCGGGCAGACCGGCCGACAACCGGACCACCGCGCCCGCGGTGACGCCGAGGCTGCGGCGCACCGTCGAGGCCGGCGAGTTGGTGGGCAGCCACACCACCTGCCGGGGCAGGTCGGCGATCGCCGCCGGCAGCGAGACCGATCCCCGATCGGTGCGCACCGTGAGCAGGTCACCGTCAGCGACCCGCAGCTGCTCGGCCAGCTCCTTGCCGAGCCGGACGACCGGCGGGCGGGCCGTGCCGGCCAGCACCTCGTCGCCCTCCAGCAGCGAGCCCCGGTCGATCAGCTGATGCCAGGTGGCCAGCACCGCGGCCCGCTCCCCCGGCTCGGCGACCGCCACCGGCGCCACCGACGGCGGCTCGGGCCGGGCCGTACCGGCCGGCATGGCACCCAGCTCGCGCCGCACCGCCTGCACGTCGCCGGTGTTCAGGGTGACGTCCAGCAGCGCGGCGACCGCCTCCAGCACCCGGCCGTCGGTCATCGCCGAGCTACCCGGGAGGACCGTCCCGAAGGACCGCAGCCGGCCCTCCCAGTCCATGTAGGTGCCGGACTTCTCCACCGCCGGCGCGACCGGCAGCACCACGTCGGCGCGCCCGGTCACCGCGCTGTGGCGCAGCTCCAGACTGACCAGGAAGGGCACCGCGTCCAGCGCCCGCTCGGCCAGCAGCGGGTCGGCCAGGTCGTCCGGGTCCACCCCGCCGACCAGCAGGCCGCCGAGCGTCCCGTCGGCCGCCGCCGCGATGATCGCGTCGACGTCCCGGCCCGGCCGGCCGGGCAGCATCCCGGCGTCGACGGACCAGGCCAGCGACAGCTCGGCACGGGCCGCCGCGTCGGTGACCGGGCGGCCGCCGGGCAGCAGGTTCGGCAGGCAGCCGGTGTCGAGCGCGCCCCGGTCGCCGGCCCGGCGCGGCACCCAGGCCAGCCGGGCGCCGGTCCGGGCGGCCAGCGCCGTGGCCGCGGACAGCCCGCCCGGCACGGTGGCCAGGCGCTCGCCGACCAGCAGCAGGCTGCCCGGCGCGCGGAGCGCCGCGGCCACCGCCGGGTCGGTGTTCAGCAGCCGGGCCTCGTCGCCCGGCACGGCCGCGACGAGCGCGGCGCCGAGCTTCTCCAACCCCCGGGACAGACCCGGTGCGATGGCCGTGACCTGCAACTTCTTCTTGGTGTACGCCTTGCGCAGGCGCAGGAAGAGGATCGGGCACTCCTCCTCCGGCTCCAGCCCCACGATCAGCGCGGCCGGCGCGCTCTCCACATCGGCGTACGTGACCTCGGCGATCCCGGCCACCGCGGCGGCGAGGAAATCGGCCTCCTCGGTGATCTCGGCCGGCGAGCCGGAGGCGCGCACCGGACGGGCCCGGAAGTCGATGTCGTTGGTACCGAGGACGAGCCGGGCGAATTTCGCGTACGCGTACGCGTCCTCCACGGTGAGCCGCCCGCCGGTGAGCACCCCGACGCCGCGCTCGCGTGCCGCCCGCAGCCCCTCCGCCGCGGCCAGCAGCGCCTCGCTCCAGGACGCCTCGCGCAGCTGGCCGCTGCGCGCGTCCCGGACCAGCGGCGTGGTGATCCGGTCGGTGGCCGTGGCGTAGCGGAAACCCCACCGGCCCTTGTCGCAGTTCCACTCCTCGTTGACCGCCGGGTCGTCACCGGCCAGCCGGCGCAGCACCTTCCCGCGCCGGTGGTCGGCCCGCATGGCGCAGCCGGCGGCGCAGTGCTCGCACGCGGTCGGCGTGGACACCAGGTCGAACGGGCGGGCGCGGAACCGGTACTGCTGGCCGGTGAGCGCGCCGACCGGGCAGATCTGCACGGTGTTGCCGGAGAAGTACGAGTTGAACGGCACGTCCCCGGCGCCCTCGCCGACCTGGCCGTCGCCGGTGCCCGTGCCGCCGAAGAAGTCGTCGCGGTACACGTTGATCTGCTCGCCGGACGAGCGGTCCATCAGGTCGATGAACTTGTCGCCGGCGATCTCCTCGGAGAACCGGGTGCAGCGCTGGCACAGCACGCACCGCTCCCGGTCCAGCAGCACCTGGCTGGAGATGTGGATCGGCTTCTCGTACTCCCGCTTGTGCTCGTGGAACCGGGAGTCGGCGCGGCCGGTGCTCATCGCCTGGTTCTGCAGCGGGCACTCGCCGCCCTTGTCGCAGGTCGGGCAGTCCAGCGGGTGGTTGATCAGCAGCAGCTCCATCACGCCGGCCTGGGCCTTGGCCGCCACCGGGGAGCTGAGCTGGGTCTTGACCACCATGCCGTCGGCCACCGTCTGGGTGCACGAGGCGACCGGCTTGCGCTGCCCCTCCACCTCCACCAGGCACTGCCGGCAGGCCCCGGCCGGGGCCAGCAGCGGGTGGTCGCAGAACCGCGGGATCGCGATGCCCAGCCGCTCGGCGACCCGGATGACCAGCTCGCCCTTCTCGGCCGTGACCTCGACCCCGTCGATGGTCAGCGAGACGGTGTCGGCCCGCTTCTCTACATCGGTCATCAGTGCGCTCCCACCAGGCTCTTCTCGGACAGCCGGGGAGCCGTGCGGCCCTCGATGTAGCCGAGGTAGTCGTCCCGGAACCACTTCAGCGTCGAGACGACCGGCGTCGCCGCGCCGTCGCCGAGGCCGCAGAAGGACCGGCCGAAGATGTTGTCCGCGGTGTCCTGCAGCGTGTCCAGGTCGGCGTAGGTGCCCTGACCGGCGAGAATGCGCCGGTACGTGCGCACCATCCAGTAGTTGCCCTCCCGGCACGGGGTGCACTTGCCGCACGACTCGTGGTGGTAGAACTCCAGCCACCGCCACGTGTTGTAGACCGGGCAGTCCTGGTCCGAGAAGATCTGCATGGCCGTGGTGCCGAGGATCGAGCCGGCCGCCGCGACGCCCTCGAAGTCCATCGGGGTGTCGATGTGCTCGGCGGTCAGGATCGGCGTGGACGAGCCGCCCGGGGTCCAGAACTTGAGGTTGTGCCCCGGCTTCATGCCGCCGGCCAGCTCGATCAGCTCACGCAGGGTGATGCCCAGGCCGCACTCGTACTGCCCGGGATGGGCGATCCGGCCGGAGAGCGAGTAGATCATCGGGCCGGCCGACTTCTCCGTGCCCATGCTCTTCCACCAGTCGGCCCCGCCCAGCACGATGTAGGGCACGCTGGCGATGGTGCCGACGTTGTTGACCACGGTCGGGCTGGCGTACAGGCCGGCGACGGCCGGGAAGGGCGGGCGCAGCCGGGGCTGGCCGCGGAACCCCTCCAGCGAGTCGAGCAGCGCGGTCTCCTCACCGCAGATGTACGCCCCGGCCCCGCTGTGCACCACCAGGTCCAGGTCGAACCCGGAGCCGAGGATGTTCTGCCCGAGGTAACCGGCGGCGTACGCCTCCCGGACCGCGTTGCGCAGCCGCCGGGCGGCGTGCACCGCCTCCCCGCGGATGTAGATGAACGCCCGGCTGGCGCGGATCGCGTAGGAGGCGATGATCGCCCCCTCCACCAGCGAGTGCGGGTCGTACGTCATCAGCGGCAGGTCCTTGCAGGTGCCCGGCTCGCCCTCGTCCGCGTTGATCACGAGGTAGTGCGGCTTGCCGTCGCCCTGCGGGATGAACCCCCACTTGAGGCCGGTCGGGAAGCCCGCCCCGCCGCGGCCGCGCAGCCCGGAGTCCTTGATCAGCTGGATCAGGTCGTCCGGGTGCACGTCGAGTGCCTTGCGGACCGCCTGGTAGCCGTCGAGCCGCTCGTAGACGCCGATCTGCCAGGCGTCCGGCGAAAGCCAGCGCTTGGTGAGCACCGGGGTCAGCTTCTGGAGCACCTCCGGCCGGGGTTGAGTCATTTCTGCTCCTCCGAGCCACGGGTCGGATCGGGCGTACGCGGGCTGTCACCCGCCGGTTTGGCGTCCCCGGCCGGCGCGTTGCCCGCGACGCCGGCCGCCTCCGCGGCGTTCGCCGGCGGCGGGCCGGCGGCGTCCGCGCCCGGCTCGGCCGGTTCGCCGGCGGTGGGATTGCGCAGTTCCGCGGTACGGACCTGGGGGTCCTCGGCCTTCTCGCCGGCGTTGCGGCGGGTCTTGTCGGCCACCGCGCCGACCGCCGACCTGACCGCCTGGACCGCCGTCGCGACCTTGCCCGTCTTCTCCGCGGCCGGCTTCTGCGTGGACTCGGGGAGCGCGCCTGGGTCGCGGGCCGGCTTGGTCTTGGTGATCGGGGTGTCCAGGTGGAAGCCGGCCACCGCGATCCCGTGCTCCTGGGCGAGCCGGACGCCGCGCAGGGTCGGCGCCCCGGCCACCCCGTCGCCGACCGCGCCCTCGCGCGGGTCGGCGAAACCGGCGAGCTGGTACTGCATCTCGCGCAGGGAGCAGATCCGGGCGCCCCGGCTGGGCGTGGGGCGCTCGCCGTCGCGCAGCCGGTCGACCAGCTCGACCGCGGACTCCGGGGTGGCCTGGTCGACGGTGAAGTCGTAGTTGACCGTCACCACCGGCGCGTAGTCGCAGGCGGCCAGGCACTCGGCGTGCTCCAGCGTGATCCTGCCGTCGGCGGTGGTCTCGTCGTGACCCACGCCGAGGTGCTCGGCAAGCCGGTCGTAGACCTCCTGCCCGCCGAGCACGTTGCACAGGGTGTTGGTGCAGACGCTGACCAGGTACTCACCGGTGGGCCGGCGCTTGTACATGGTGTAGAACGTGGCGACCGCGCCGACCTGGGCCTTGTTGATCCCGAGGAGCTCCGCGCAGAACGCCACGCCGGCCGGGCTGACGTAGCCCTCCTCGGTCTGCACCAGGTGCAGCAGCGGCAGCAGCGCCGAGCGCTCCCGGCCCGCCGGGTAGCGGGCCAGGATCTCCTGCGCGGCGCCGAGCAGCTTCTCCGCGAGCGGAGCCGCCGCCGGCGAGAACTCGATGGCACTTGCGGACATCAGCGATCACACCCACCCATCACCGGGTCCAGGGACGCGCCGCCGGCGATCACGTCGGCGAGCAGCGCGCCCTCGGCCATCGCGGGGATGGCCTGCAGGTTGACGAAGCTCGGCTCGCGGTAGTGCACCCGGTACGGGTGGGTGCCGCCGTCGGACACCGCGTGTACGCCGAGTTCGCCACGCGGGTGCTCCACCGCCACGTAGACCTGGCCGGGCGGGACCCGGAAGCCTTCCGTCACGAGCTTGAAGTGGTGGATCAGCGACTCCATCGACTGACCCATGATCTTGGCGACGTGCTCCAGCGAGTTGCCGAGGCCGTCGACGCCCAGCGCGAGCTGCGCGGGCCACGCGATCTTCTTGTCCGCGATCCAGATCGGGCCCGGCCGGAGCCGGTCGAGCGCCTGCTCGACGATCTTCAGGGACTCCCTGATCTCGGCCAGCCGGACCAGGTAGCGGCCCCAGACGTCGGCGGTGGTCGCGGTCGGGACGTCGAACTCGTACGTCTCGTAACCGCAGTACGGCATGGTCTTGCGCAGGTCCCAGGGCAGGCCGGCGGAGCGCAGCACCGGGCCGGTGATGCCCAGGGCCAGGCAGCCGGTCACGTCCAGGACGGCGACCCCCTGCGTGCGCTTCTGCCAGATCACCTGGCCGGAGAGCATCGCCTCGTATTCCTTGAGCTTCTTCGGCAGGTACTTGAGGAAGTCCCGGATCTTGCGGACCGCCGAGTCGGGCAGGTCCTGGGCCAGGCCGCCGGGGCGGATGTAGCCGTTGTTCATCCGCAGGCCGGAGGTCTCCTCGAAGATGTCGAGGATGTACTCGCGCTCCCGGAAGCCGTACAGCATCATCGAGATCGCGCCCAGTTCCATGCCGGTGGTGGCCAGCCAGACCAGGTGCGAGGCGATCCGCTGCAGCTCCATGAACATGACCCGGATCGTGGTGGCCCGCTCGGTGATCTGGTCGGTCACCCCGAGCAGCTTCTCCACCGCGAGGCAGTAGGCCGTCTCGTTCGACATGTTGGACAGGTAGTCCATCCGGGTCACGAACGTGACGCCCTGGGTCCAGGTGCGGTACTCCAGGTTCTTCTCGATCCCGGTGTGCAGGTACCCGA
This sequence comes from Actinoplanes teichomyceticus ATCC 31121, assembly GCF_003711105.1. Lineage (NCBI taxonomy): Bacteria > Bacillati > Actinomycetota > Actinomycetes > Micromonosporales > Micromonosporaceae > Actinoplanes > Actinoplanes teichomyceticus. Next base: position 257,408 of record NZ_CP023865.1, on the reverse strand, counting down.
CCACCGGGCGGGCCTCGGTCACCGTCTCGCCCTCGAGCTCCAGCACCAGCCGGAGCACGCCGTGCGTGGACGGGTGCTGGGGACCCATGTTGACGACGATCTTCTCGTTGCTGAGCGGGTCGATGCTGGACGTGACGCTGTCCCAGTCGCCACCGGTGACCGTGAAGACCCGGCCCTCGGTGGTCTCGCGCGCGCTCGCGTATTCCGAAGTTGTCACTGGTAGACCCTCCGCTGGTCGGGCGGCGGGATCTCGGCGCCCTTGTACTCCACGGGCACCCCGCCGAGCGGGTAGTCCTTGCGCTGGGGATGGCCCTCCCAGTCGTCCGGCATCAGGATCCGGGTGAGGTTGGGGTGGCCGGCGAAGACCACGCCGAACATGTCGTAGACCTCCCGCTCCTGCCAGTCGGCGGTCGGGTACACGCTGGTCACGCTCGGCACCGGCACGCCGTCGGCGACGGCGACCTCCAGACGCACCCTCCGGCGGTACGTCATCGAGGTGAGCTGGTACGCGATGTGGAAGCGGCGCTCGTCGCTGCCCAGGTAGTCGACGCAGTCGACAGAGGAGCAGAGCTCGAATCTGAGGGACCCTTCGTCCCGCATTACCTGACAGACGTCCTTGATTTTCTCGGGCCTGATGTGAAGTGTGAGCTCCGCCCTATCCACCACCACCTTCTCGATGGCTTCGGAGAGGGCCGGATAAGCTTCCTCCAACGCGTCATAGACGTCGTCGAAATATCCGCCGTACGGCCGTGCGCTGCCAAGAACAGCAGGTCGGGGGCGGACCAGGCGACCGAAGCCGGAAACATCTCCGGTGCCTTTGACGCCGAACATGCCCTTATCCGGGCTGGGCGGCGTCTGCGCGGGTGCACCTATATTCACACCACTCGTTGCGGCGACGGGAACGTCACCGTCCGTTCCGGGTCGAATAGTCATTTGCCACCCTCCCGCAAATGCGGCTGGAGCTTCATCCAGTTCTCGATCCGCAATTGCTCCTCGCGGCCTTCCTTGACGGCCTGCGTCCATTCCGCCCGGCGGACCTTGTCCACCCGGTACGACGACGGCATGGCGCCCGGTGCGACGAGCGGCAGTTTGCCCTCGGCGCGGCGCTGTTCCAGCATCTTGCGGCCGTTCGGGCCGAGCGGCTGGGCCATCACCTTCTCGCGCATCTTGAGGATCGCGTCGATCAGCATCTCCGGCCTGGGTGGGCAGCCCGGCAGATAGATGTCGACCGGGACGATGTGGTCCACACCCTGCACGATGGCGTAGTTGTTGAACATGCCGCCGGACGAGGCGCAGACGCCCATCGAGATCACCGCACGCGGTTCCGGCATCTGGTCGTAGATCTGCCGGACCACCGGGGCCATCTTCTGGCTGACCCGGCCGGCGACGATCATCAGGTCGGCCTGGCGGGGCGAGGCCCGGAACACCTCCATGCCCCAGCGACCCAGGTCGTAGTGCGGGCCGCCGGCGGCCATCATCTCGATGGCGCAGCAGGCGAGGCCGAAGGTGGCGCCCCAGAACGACGACTTGCGGGCCCAGTTCGACAGCTTCTCGACCGAGGTGAGGAGGATGCCGCTGGGCAGCTTCTCTTCGATTCCCATGGTTATCAGTCCCAGTTGAGGCCGCCACGCCGCCACACGTACGTGTAGGCGATGAAGACGGTGACGATGAACAGGACCATTTCCACGAATCCGAACAGGCCCAGCGCCTCGAACGAGACGGCCCACGGGTACAGGAAGATGGTCTCGATGTCGAAGACGATGAAGAGCATCGCCGTCAGGTAGAACTTCACCGGGAACCGGCCGCCGCCGACCGGTTGCGGCGCCGGCTCGATGCCGCATTCGTAGGCGTCGAGTTTCGCCCGGTTGTAGCGCTTCGGTCCGACGATCGGCGCGACGGACACCGAGAACAACGCGAAGAGCGCGCCGAGGATCAGCAACCCGACGATCGGGACGTATGGGTTGATCGTCATCTTCTCTCCCGTACGACTGTTAGCCGCTTCACACTAGTTTTTCGCTTTTGTAGTCCTTTGGTCGGGGTGCCCGATTCCGTCGTCAGACGGCGGGCGCCACCCTGGTCAAGCCGTTGATGATGCGGTCCATGGCGTCGCCTCCGCGCGGATCGGTGAGGTTGGCCAGGAGCTTGAGGACGAACCTCATCAACGTCGGGTGCGGCATGCCGTGCTTGGTGGCCAGCCGCATGATCTGCGGGTTGCCGATCAGCTTCACGAACACCCCGCCCAGCCGGTAGTAGCCGCCGAAACGGAGGCTCAGCTCGGCCGGGTACGCCCGCAGCGCCCGCTCCCGCTCCGGCCCCGCCGGGCGGGCCAGCGCCTGCACGGCCACCTCGGCGGCCAGCTCGCCGGACTCCATCGCGTACGCGATGCCTTCGCCGTTCATCGGGTTGACCATGCCACCCGAATCGCCGACCAGCATCACTCCACGGGTGTAATGCGGCACCCGGTTGAAGCCCATCGGGAGCGCCGCGCCCAGCGTCGGGCCCTCCGCGTTCGCCTCGTCCCGCATCCCCCAGTCCGCGGGGGTGGAGCCGAGCCAGTCGGTCAGCAGCGCGCGGTAGTTGGTCTTGCCGAAGGCGTCCGACGAGTTCAGGATGCCGAGGCCGACGTTCACCCGGCCGTCGCCCAGGCCGAAGATCCATCCGTACCCCGGGAGCAGCCGGCTCGGGTCCTGCGCGCTGCGCAGCTCCAGCCAGGACTCCAGGTAGTTGTCGTCCGAGCGCGCCGGGGAGCGGTAGTAGCGCCGGACGGCCACGCCGAGCGGGCGGTCGTCACGCTTGGCCAGGCCCAGTGCCAGCGGGAACTTGCCGGAGACGCCGTCGGCGGCGATCACCAGCGGCGCGCGGTACGAGACCGGCTCACGTCCCGGGCCGGCCTTGGCCTCGACGCCGATCACCTGCCCGTCCTCGTCCAGCACCGGGCCGGTCACGGTCACGTTCGTGCGCAGCAGGGCGCCGGCCTCCACCGCGCGGCGGGCCAGCATGTCGTCGAAGTCCAGGCGGGTGCGGACCAGGCCGTAGTTGGGGAAGCTGGCCAGCTCGGGCCAGTCCAGCTCGAGCCGGACGCCGCCGCCGATCACGCGCAGCCCACGGTTGTGCAGCCAGCCGGCCTTCTCGGAGGTGTCGACGCCCATCCGGACCAGCTGGCGGACCGCGCGGGGGGTCAGGCCGTCACCGCACACCTTCTCGCGGGGGAACTCGGTCTTCTCCAGCAGCAGGACACGTACGCCGTGCCGGGCGAGGTGGTAGGCGGCCGCGCTGCCGCCCGGTCCCGCGCCGACCACGATCACGTCAGCCTCGTCCGTGACGGTGGATGGCGGGTGGTCGTTCACGGTGCAGCCTCCGATCCGCAGTGCTCGTGAATTAGTTCACAAGCATGCCTCGATCGGAGTCTAGGCCGACTATCGACGATCTTCGCGCGCAGGTGGGGCTATTTGTTTCGGCGTGGCTAACGAATCGGGTCAGATTCCCCCAAAAGGCGCTCTGCCATCCCACGCGCCGGCCCCTCCAGGTGGTCTCGGATGGTTCCGCCCATCGCCCGGTCCAGCGCGACAATCAGTTCCTCTACCAGGTCCTGCGCGAGCAGCGGATCCTGCGCGGCGACCATCCGGATGCGGTTGGCCAGCTCGGTGGCGCGCCGTTCACCAGCCTCGCCGTCGTCGATCGCGATGTCGATGTCGGTGTCGTCGAGGTGCCCGAGTTTTGTCATGAGTTCGAGCTAAACAGCCGATTCGTATTCCGTACGTCGAATGCCGCTTTTGTCACTGACACGCGCGAGTTGATCAGCCCGGGCCTCCGGCCGCCTCCCGCCGGACCTCCGGCACGGGTCCGCAGGACCGCGGGATCCCGCCCGCGCCCCGCCCGGAACCGACGCCCGCCGCGCGCTCGCGCCCCACCCGGAACCGACGCCCGCCGCACGCCCGCGCCCCACCCGGAACCGACGCCCGCCGCCGCCCGCGCCCCACCCGGAACCGACGCCCGCCGCACGCCCGCGACCGGCCGGTGATCAACGCGGGCCGCGCCTGATGACCGACCGGGAGTCCAGCGTCGCCGCGTGCCCGCGCCCGGCTGGTGATCAGCGCCGGGTCGCGCGGTGCAGCGCCACGACGCCGCCGGTCATGTTCCGCCAGCCGACCCGGTCCCACGGCCCGGCCTCGGCGATCCGCCCGGCCAGCTCCGCCTGGTCCGGCCACGCCCGGATCGACTCGGCCAGATAGACGTACGCGTCCGGGTTGCTCGACACGCCACGCGCCACCACCGGCAGCGACCGCATCAGGTACTGCATGTAGACCGTCCGGAACGCCCGGTTCGTCGGGGTGCTGAACTCGCACACCACCAGCCGGCCACCCGGCCGGGTGACCCGGCCGAACTCACGCAGCGCAGCCGCCGTGTCCACCACGTTACGCAGAGCGAAGGAGATGGTCACCGCGTCGAAGGTGGCGTCCGGGAACGGCAGCCGCAACGCGTCACCGGCCAGCAGCGGCACGTCCGGCCGCACCCGCCGGCCCGCCCGCAGCATCCCGACCGACAGGTCCGCGCCGACCGCGAACGCCCCGGACCGGCCCAGCTCATCGGTGGAGACGCCGGTGCCCGCGCCGACGTCCAGGACCCGCTCCCCGGGCCGCAGGCCGAGCGCCGCCCGGGTGGCCCGGCGCCAGCCGCGGTCCCGGCCGAAGGCGAGCACGGTGTTGGTCAGGTCGTACCGCTCGGCCACGCCGTCGAACATCTCGGCGACCTCGTGCGGCTGCTTGTCCAGATCTGCGCGTGTCACGTCGCAACACTCTGCCACCCCGGACAACAGAACGGGCGGGATGGTGTCCCATCCCGCCCGCGCCTTGTGCGTTATATATACGACCGCCATCGGTCGGGTCCGACTGCTCGTCACCGACGCTGACCGCCTGGCGACGAATGAGTGTTCCGCTGCCTTACGACAGGCAACGTAACCAGCCGGATGGAGCCGGTACAGGCAACCCGCGGGCTCGTTACGAAGGAGCAATCCAGCCTCACCGGTCCGGCGAGCCCCACCCTGACCGAACGGTCAGGCGGGGCGCGCCGAAAAGCCCGGCCCGGCCGACACCCGCGGCAGCCGGGCAGGCACCGGCCCGACCCCGTCGTACTTTCCGGCGCTCGTGTCCTACCGGGCGTCCACCAGCGGCAGCCGGGTGCGGCCCGAGGACCCGCCGCCGGGCAGCGCGATCGACGAGAAGTGCGAGACCACCCGGTCGTCGGTCGGGTCGTCGGCGGGCGTCCGGTGCACCGCGAGGTGCCGGTACCACGTGTCGCGCCAGGCCGGGATGCGGTCGGCGGTGCGGATCATCGAGATGAGCTCCCGCAGGTTGGAGCGGTGCCGCGCCCCGGCCGAGGAGATCACGTTCTCCTCCAGCATGATCGAGCCCAGGTCGTCGACGCCCATGTGCAGCGCGAGCTGGCCGATGTCCTTGCCGGTGGTCAGCCAGGACGCCTGCAGGTGCGCGACGTTGTCGAAGAAGAGCCGGGACACCGCGATGAACCGCAGGTATTCCATCGTGGTGGCCTGGGTGCGGCCCTTGAGGTGGTTGTTCTCCGGCTGGTAGGTCCACGGGATGAAGGCGCGGAAGCCGCCGACCTCGTGCGACTGTTCGACCGAGACGTCCCGGTAGCCGTTGGCCACCGCCAGGTCCTGCACGTCGCGGATCATCCGGATGTGCTCGATGCGCTCGGCGTTGGTCTCGCCGGTGCCCATCATCATGGTGGCGGTCGAGGACAGGCCGTTACGGTGCGCCACCGCCATCACCTCGAGCCAGCGGGCGCCACTCTCCTTCAGCGGGGCGATCGCCTTGCGCGGCCGCTCGGGCAGCATCTCGGCGCCGGCACCGGCGATCGAGTCCAGCCCGGCGGCCTTGATCCGGACGATCGCCTCCTCGATCGAGGTGTTCGAGACCTTGGCCATGTGCAGGATCTCGCTCGGCCCGATCGAGTGGATGGCCAGCTGCGGGTAGGCCTGCTTGACCGAGGAGAACAGCTCCTCGTAGTACTCCACGCCGTACTCCGGGTGGTGGCCACCCTGCAGCATCACCTGGGTGGCGCCGAGCTCGACCGCCTCGCCGCAGCGGCGCAGGATCTCCTCGGTGGGGTGCGACCAGCCCTCCCGGTGCTTCGGGGCCCGGAAGAACGCGCAGAACTTGCACGCGGTGACGCACACGTTCGTGTAGTTGATGTTGCGGTCGATCAGATAGGTGACGATGCCGTCCGGATGGCGTCGGCGCCGGACCGCGTCGGCCGCCTCGCCCAGCGCGTGGAACGGGGCCTCGGTGTAGAGCAGCAGGGCCTCCTCGGGCGTGATCCGCCCGCCGTCAGCGCCACGCTGCAGGATGCTGTCGATCTCCGGGTTCACCGTCACGAGAGGAAGCGTACGTCCACCCCCGGACCGCCGTCAGCGGCCCGCGTCACCGGAGCGCCGGCTGTCGATCAGCGCGCCGAGTCCGTCCAGGACACGCTGCAGGCCGAAGGCGTATGCGTGCGCGGGATCGTAGGCGGTGCCGAGCGCCGCGCCGGCGGCCGCGCCGACCCGGGTCGCGGTCGGGTAGGCGTGCCGGTCGAAGACCGCCTCGAAGACCGGCCCGCGCTCCTGCCACCAGGCCCAGTCGGTCTCGTGGCTGCGCCCGGCCGCGGCCCGCGCGTCGGCGGCGGCCCGCGCCGCGGACTGCACGAAGCCGATCAGGAAGGTCAGCGCCGAGTCGATCTCCACGTCGTCCAGCCCGCAGCCGTCGAAGGCGCGCAGCTCGTGCTCGTACTTCGCCATCAGGCCGGGGCCCAGCGGCGGCCGGTTGGCCGGCATCGCGGCCACCCACGGGTGGTTCTCGACCAGCGCGCGGTTCTCCTCGGCGATCGCCGTGAGCCGCTCCCGCCAGGGCCGGTCCGGCAGCGGCACCCGCGGCATCGCCAGGTACACCCGGTCCAGCATCAGCTCCAGCAGGGTGGCCTTGTCCGGGACGTAGGTGTACAGCGTCATCGGCACCACGCCGAGCTCGCCCGCCACCCGGCGCATCGACACCGCGTCCAGCCCCTCGGCGTCGGCCAGGGCGATGCCGGTGTCCACCACGCGGGCGACGCTGAGGCCCGGACGCCGGCCTCGCTTGCGCTCGACCGCCTCCGGAAACCAGAGCAGATCGATGGTGCGACGCGCTTCGGCCATCTCGGGTGGCACTCCTTTCCTGTACGGCGTATTGTGTACGGCGTACAACTAACCCGCCCCCGGGGAGGCGTCATGCAGATCACGTCGTCCGTCGTCGCGCTCACCGTCGACGACGTTCCGGCCTCCAGCAAGTTTCTCGCGGACCACTTCGGCTACACCGAGCGGATGTCCGCCGAGGGCTTCGCCTCCCTCAGCCGTGCCGACGGTGGGGTGGACGTGGTGTTCCACGCCGTCGGGCTGGAGGTGCTGCCACCCGAGCTGCGGCACGTGCCGGTCGCCGGCACGATCGTCGCCTTCGTGGTCGACGACCTGGACGCGGAGCAGGACAGACTGCGCGCCGAGGGGGTCGAGCCGTCGCTGCCCATCCGGGAGGAGCCCTGGGGCGAGCGGCTGCTGCTGGTCACCGACCCCAATGGGGTCGTCTACGAGTTGGCGTCCTGGGCCGAGCCCGCGCCGGGCCGATAATCTCGACGGACTCGTTCAGGGGGTTGGAATTGCTCGTCGTTCACGGCGGCTGGGCGCCCGGATCCGGGCGCCCAGGCCGGTTGCTGCTCTGGGCCGAGGCTCCGGGGCCCGATGCGCCTCCGGCCTCCCGGGCCAGGGTGCGACCGCACCCCTTCGCGGCCGACGCCGAGACGCTGAGCACCGCCCTGCCGATCCCGGAGGCGTCCGCCGGCGTCGCCACCATCGGGTTGCCCGCCACCCCGCGCGGCCCGGTTCCCTCGCCGGAGACCGGCCTGGAGACCGCCGCACCGCGCGGCGTCCGCCTCGCGTCCTGGACGGTGCCGACCCTGTCGGTCCCGGGCGAGTCGGCGCTGACCGTGCTCGGCTCGCTCGCCGAACCGGACCCGGCGGCGCCCTGGGTGGCCGGCGCCTCGCTGCGCTATCTCTGCCTGCTCGCCGGCTGGGCCCGCGATCTCGCCCGGCACGGCCGGATGCTGCCGCAGCTGGTGATCGAGGAGGGCGTTCCGGCCGCACGCTGGCGCTCCGTGCTGACCGGCTCCGACCTGGCCGCCTACCGCGACTTCGCCGCCGGGATGCCGCCGGTGGTCCGGGCCCTCGGCGCGCCCCCGCGACCCGGCCGGGCCGCTGCCGCCGCGCCGGCGGGCGAGGGCGTCGGCCGGACCCTGCGGGACGCGCTCGAGACGATGCTGGACGCGGCCGCCCGTGCCACCCTGCCGGAGCGGATCCTGGGCGGACATCGCGCCGGCTCGCGGGCGCCGCTGCCCGATCGGTGGGTCACGGCGCTGACCGCGGCCGATCCCACCCTGCCCGGGGCGGGCGGCACCGAGCTGCGCGACCTGCGCAGGGCACTGGACGACTGGATGCGCGCGGCGCAGGCGGCGAACAGCCCGATCCGGGTCAGCTTCCGGCTGGTCGAGCCGGAGCCCGGGGAGGACGAGTGGGAGCTGGAGTTCGCCCTGCAGTCGGCCGAGGACTCCGGGCTCTATCTGCCCGCCGAGGCGGTCTGGGCCGGTGAGCGCTTCCCCGGGCTGCCCCGCCGCCCCGACGAGGCGCTGCTCGCCGGGCTGGGCCGGGCCGTCCGGCTGTTCCCCCAGCTGCACACCGCGCTGCGCCAACCGCGACCGGCCGCGATGCCGCTGAGCACCGCGGAGGCCTACGAGTTCCTGCGCCAGGCTGCCCCGCTGCTGCAGGCGGCCGGGTTCGGGGTGCAGCTGCCGGCCTGGGCCGGGCGCAAGGGCGTCGGGCTGAAACTGACCACCCGCTCCCGGTCCAAGGCCGGCGCGTCACGGGCGGCGGCCGGCTCCGGATTCGGCCTCACCGAGATCGTCGACTTCCGGCTCGACCTCGTCATCGGCGACGGCCCGGTCAGCGCCGAGGAGCTGGCCGAGCTGGCCCGGTTCAAGGTGCCGCTGGTACGGGTCCGCGGGCAGTGGGTGGAGCTCGACGACCGTCAGCTCAGGGCCGCCCTCAAGGCGGTCAACCGGCGGCGCAGCGGCGAGCTGACCGCGGCCGAGGTGCTGCAGCAGGTGGTCGAGGGCGGCGAGGAGGACCTGCCACTGGTCGATGTGGACGCCGACGGCACCCTCGGCGACCTGCTCTCCGGTCAGGCGTCGGAGCGCCTCGACCCGACGCCCACTCCGACCGGCTTCCGCGGCACGCTCCGGCCGTACCAGGAGCGCGGCCTGTCCTGGCTGCACTTCCTCAGCCGGCTCGGGCTGGGCGGGATTCTCGCCGACGACATGGGCCTGGGCAAGACCGCGCAGGCCATCTCGCTGCTGCTCACCGAGCGGGCCGGCGCCGCACCGGGCGAGGTCGCGCCGACCCTGCTGATCTGCCCGATGTCCCTGATCACGAACTGGCAGAAGGAGGCCGCCCGGTTCGCCCCGCAGCTGCGGGTCTACGTGCATCACGGCAGCACCCGGCAGCGCGGGGAGGACTTCCTCGCCGCGGTCGCCGCGGCGGATCTGGTCCTCACCACCTACGGCACCGCCGCCCGAGACCTGGAGGCGCTGCGCGAGGTCGGCTGGAGCCGGGTGGCCTGCGACGAGGCGCAGGCGATCAAGAACAGCGGCACCCGCCAGTCCCAGGCGGTGCGGGCCATCCCGGCGCGAACCAGGCTGGCGCTGACCGGCACCCCGGTGGAGAACCATTTGGCCGAGCTGTGGTCGATCATGGATTTCTGCAACCCCGGGCTGCTCGGGCCGGCGAAACGGTTCCGCCGCCGGTTCCAGGAGCCGATCGAGATCGACCAGGACGTGGACGCGACGGCGGCGCTGAAACGGGCGACCGGGCCGTTCGTGCTGCGCCGCCTCAAGACCGACAAGAACATCATCTCGGACCTGCCGGAGAAGAACGAGATGAAGGTGTGGTGCTCGCTCACCCCCGAGCAGGCCACCCTCTACCAGGCCGTGGTCGAGGACATGATGGCCGAGATCGAGAGCAGCGAGGGGATCCAGCGGCGCGGCAACGTGCTGGCCGCGATGATGAAGCTCAAGCAGGTCTGCAACCATCCGGCGCACCTGCTCAAGGACGGATCGCGGCTGCCTGACCGGTCCGGCAAACTGGCCCGCCTGGAGGAGCTGGCCGAGGAGATCGTCGAGGACGGCGACAAGGCCCTGATCTTCACGCAGTACTCCGAGTGGGGCTCGCTGCTTCAGCCGTACCTCGCGGCGCACCTGGACCGGCCGGTGCTGTGGCTGCACGGCGGACTCAGCAAGCCGCGCCGCGACGATCTGGTCGAGCGGTTCCAGACGGCGGACGAGCCGATGCTGTTCCTGCTCTCGCTGAAAGCGGCCGGCACCGGGCTCAACCTGACCGCGGCGAACCACGTCGTCCACTTCGACCGGTGGTGGAACCCGGCGGTCGAGGACCAGGCCACCGACCGGGCGTTCCGGATCGGACAGTCGCGCAACGTGCAGGTGCGCAAGTTCATCTGCACCGGCACGCTGGAGGAGAAGATCGACGCGATGATCGAGCGGAAGAAGGCCCTGGCGTCCGCGGTGGTCGGCACCGGCGAGGAGTGGATCACCGATCTGAGCACCGATCAGCTGCGGGAACTCTTCGCGCTCGACCCGGCGGCGGTGGGCTGAGATGCCGTTCGACAGGTCCGGCCAGTTCTACGAGGCCAGCCGAGCGATCGAGGTGGACGGCGGGCTCGCGGTCCGGTCGAAACGCGGCACGATCGGTGAGCAGTGGTGGTCACGGCGGTTCGTCGACGTGCTGGAGGAGATCTGCGATCCCGGACGGCTCGCCCGCGGGCGCGCCTATGCGCGCAAGGGGCAGGTCATCGACTTCACGTTGCGGCCGGGGCAGATGGTCGCCCGGGTGCAGGGGTCGCGGCCGACGCCGTACCAGGTGACGATCCGTATCAGCGCTTTCGATGACGCACAGTGGGCGGAGATCACCGAGGCGCTCGGCGCGCAGGCGCTCTACCGCGCCGCGCTGCTGGCCGGCGAGATGCCGCGCGAGATCGTCGACCTGTTCACCGATCTCGGGCTGCCGCTGTTCCCGTCCGAGCTGAACATCGACTGCTCCTGCCCGGACTGGGGCGTTCCGTGCAAGCACGGCTCCGCCGCGCTGTACGTCCTGGCCGAGGCCTTCGACGACGACCCGTTCCTGGTCCTCGCCTGGCGCGGACGCGCGCGTGAGCCGCTGCTGGACGCGCTGCGCGGCACCGCCGACCCGGGCGAGACCGTGGATCCGCTGGCCGTGGAGGAGCCGCCGCTCACCGACCGGCTGGCCGACTTCTACTCCCCCGGGATCAGCCTCGGCCGGCTGCGGGAGCGACCGGCCCGCAGCGGGACGCCCCCTGAGCTGCTGCTGCGCGCGCTCGACCCGCCGCCGGTCACGGTACGGCACATTCCGCTGATCGACCTGCTGCGCCGGGTGTACCGCGATCTGGCGGCCCCGGCGGAGGACTGACACGGTCACCTGCGGATCGACCGCCGCCCGTGCCGCAGCGAGTCGAGCGCGGCGAGCAGGGCAGGGCCGCGTCCATCGCAGACCGATCGTGGGCGAGTCCACGATGGACGCGGCGGGTTGGAGACTACCCGACCGGCGCGGAATTCGCCTCTCGGAGAGTGCCCATGAGCTTGCGAGGCGTAACAACCGGTGCCGGTAAGCGGTTGTCGATGTATCGGTCTGCCCCGGCTGGCCCGCCTCCGGGAACTAAGGTCGGATCATGAGTGAGATGAGCTACCGCCGGCTCGGCGAATCAGGCCTGGTGGTGTCCGTGGTCGGGATCGGCTGCAACAACTTCGGCCGCAAGCTCGACGCGGAGGGCACCCGCGAGGTCGTGGACGCCGCGTTCGACGCGGGGATCACCCTGTTCGACACCGCGGACATCTACGGCACTCCGCACGGCAGCTCCGAGCAACTGCTCGGCTCGGCGCTCAAGGGGCGCCGCGACGAGGTCGTGCTGGCCACCAAGTTCGGCATGAACATGGAAGGGATGAACGGGCGGGACTTCGGCGCCCGCGGCTCCCGCCGCTACATCGTGCGCGCGGTCGAGGCGTCCCTGCGCCGGCTGGAGACCGATTACATCGACCTCTATCAGATGCACGAGCCGGACCCGGCGACCCCGATCGAGGAGACCCTGGCCGCGCTGGACGACCTGGTCCGCTCCGGCAAGGTGCGCTACCTCGGCAATTCGAACTTCTCCGGCTGGCAGATCGCGGACGCCGACTGGACCGCCCGCGCCGCGAACCTCACCCCGTTCATCAGCGCCCAGAACCAGTACAGCCTGCTGCACCGGGACGTGGAGATCGAGGTGGTTCCGGCCTGCGAGCGCTTCGGGCTGGGCCTGCTGCCGTTCTTCCCGCTGGACTCGGGTCTGCTCTCCGGCAAGTACCGGCGCGACGAGAAGCCCGCGGCCGGCACCCGACTGGCCCAGGAGCGGTGGGCGCCGTGGCTGGCCCATGCCGACTGGGACACCATCGAGGCGCTGACCGCGTTCGGCGCCGAGCGGGGACACAGCCTGCTCGAGGTGGCGATCGCCGGACTGGCCGCCCGCCCCGCGGTGACCAGCGTCATCGCCGGCGCGACGACCCCGGACCAGGTGCAGGCCAACGCCGCGGCGGCGAGCTGGGATCTGGGCGCGGCCGACATCGCCGCCCTCGACGCCCTGCTGAACGGCTGATCCGCAGGAGAACGGGATAGTTCCGGGAACAACGCAACGGGGGCCGGGTGCGATGCACCCGGCCCCCGTTGGATTCACGCCCCCGGGGGGATCACCGCCCAGGGAAGCCTCCGCAGTAACGCGGAGCGGTCATTCGACGACGGTGACGATCCGGCGACGGCGCGCCATCCGGAACGCGATCACGCCCGCCACCAGGACCACCGCGCCGCCCGCGGCGAGCAGGCCCGCGGACGGGCCGGTGATCGGCAGGCTCACCTCGTCCTCGTCGCCCGACGCCACGGTCAGCGCGGCCTTGTCGTTGCCGTGCCGGGAGTCCTGCGGGCCGCCGTCCACCCGGACGTACCCGGCCTCGTGCGCACCCTCCTGGATCATGGCCTGGAAGGTGAACAGCGCCTTGCCGTTTCTGGGCAGCTGGTCGAGCACGAAACAGACCCAGTCCCGGCTGTCCAGGCCGCCATCGAGGTCCAGATCGTTCGGCGCGGTGCCGGGCAGGCACCACGGGTCGACCTCGGTCAGCTTGACGTTCGTCGGCACGTTGACGTGCACGTAATCGTCCCACTTGCTGTTGAACGGCACCTTCGCGGTCGGCCCCAGGTTCTGGCTGCCCACCTTGACCGTGGAGAGGTCACCGGCGGTACCGGTGAAGGCGCCGCCGATGGCCTTGCTGTCCGCCTCCGAGCGGCCGACCCGGACCGCGAACTCGGCGATGTTGTCCGCCGGGTTGAGGTCGTCGGTGACGTCGTCGTCGGTGATGCCGGCCGCCGAGACGGTCGTCTCCAGCTTCAATGCGGCGCCGGTCCTGGTCGCGTTGCGCTTCCTGAAGGCGGCCGCGTAGTCGTCGGTCAGACCGACCACCCCGACGAGCCCGTAGTAGTCCGCCGGGCCGGGCGTGTCCGCGCCGACCCGGATCCGCACCGGGGTGGATGCCGGCAGACCGGCCTCCGCGCCCGCCGGCAGCGGCTCGTCGAGCAGGCAGACCATGCCCTCGACCTCGGTGTCCTTCTCGCAGTTGCGGTAGTCGAGGATCGGCTCGACACCGCTCTGGGCCAGCAGCACCACGCCCAGCGCGCCGGACGGCGCGTTGCCGGTGTTGCGGACGGTCAGCGGCACGTCGGCGCTCTGGCCACGGCCCAGCCGCATGTCCTTGACGCCGGCGACCTCGATGTCGACACCGCTCTCGGTGGTCCGCACCACCTGCACCTGCACCTTGTCGGTCTCTTCGCCGCCCACCGTGCTGGTGACGTCGAAGTACGAGGTGAGGTTCGTGGTGGAGGAGACATCCGGCCGCACGGTGAGGGTGTAGCCGCGCCGTTCCCCGGCCGCCAACTTGTCGATCTCGCAGGCGGCGGCCGAGCAGCCGGCCGGCGGGACGAACCCGATGTCGGCCGGCACCGGCTCGAGACCGTTCGCGAAGCCGATGACGACGTCCTTCGCCTCCGCGCCACCGAAGTTGTGGACCTCGAACTTGACCGTCTTGGCCTGGCCGTCGATCACCGTCACGGCGTCGGTGATGTTGAGCAACACCATCGGGACATCGCCGGGTGCCGGGTCGTCGGCCTGCGCGGGGAGGGCCAGCCCGGCCACGGCCAGACCGGCTGCTACCGGCGGCAGGGCGAGGCGGCGGAGCAGGGCGCGCAAACGCATGGTCACCGTCTTCGAGCTTAGGCCGCCAGGTCGCGGCTGGAGAGAGTTCGAGCAGCGTACGGCCTGTGCGCAGGAAAGATCAAACCTCGGCGAAGAGGAGCTCGTCCCGTGGCAGCGGCGGCACCTCTCCGCGATTTGCGGCACGCCGGGCGAACTCCTGCACGCCCCGGATCTGCCGCTCGCCGAGGGAGAAGTCCAGCGCCCGGAAGTAGTTGGCCAGCGTGGCCGCGTCGAACGGCTCCCAGCGCGCGGCCGCCTCGGCCACCGCGTCCAGCTCGCCCAGGCACACCTCCTTGGACCGCTGGAACGCCTGGTGCACGTCCTTCACCTGGCCGGGGTGGGCGGTCGCGAAGTCCTTGCGGACCGCCCAGACGGCGAAGACCATCGGCAGCCCGGTCCACTCCCGCCAGGCGTCGGCCAGGTCGATCACCTGCAGGCCGAGCGCGGGCGCTTCGTACATCGCGCGTAGCGCCGGGTCGCCGATCAGCACTCCGGCGTCGGCCTCCTGCAGCATCTGCGACAGGTCGGGCGGGCAGCGGAAGTAGGCGGGCTCGACCGCATACCTCTCGGAGAGCAGCATCTGGGCCAGCAGGACGCCGGTGCGCGAGGTGGAGCCGAGCGCCACCGGGCGCTGGTCGAGCTCGACCGGCGGCCGGGTGGAGACCAGGTTGACCGAGAGCACCGGACCGTCGCTGCCGACCGCCAGGTCGGGCAGGAGAAGCAGTTGATCGGCGTGCTTCAGGTACTCCACCAGGGTGATCGGTCCGATGTCCAGGTCGCCGGCGACGAGGGCGGCGCTGAGCCGGTCCGGGGTGTCCTTGTGCAGATCCACGTCGAGCAGCGCGCCGGAACGCATCAGCCCCCAGTAGATCGGGAGGCAGTTGAGGAACTGGATGTGCCCGACCCGGGGCCGACGGACGCTGTCGCTCATGCAGCGACGGTATCCCCGAGGTCGGCGGATGCACCGGTCGGCGGGGTGACTGGTGGCTCACGTCGCACCAGCGGCAGGCCGCCGAGCGCGCCCCGCGGCCGGCCGGCGACGAGCACGGTGCGGCGAACGTGCCGCGCGCCCCCGCGACCGGGTCACCGGGACCCGGCCGAAATTCGGTGGACAGCGGAGGCTCGGGCGGTAGCGTGGAGGCCCGCTTGACGGCCGTGGTGAGCATGCACCGCAGCGGACGTCCCCCCGCGCCGGCGGCGGCCGACCCGCCTTCCGGATACGCGAGCGCAGCCCCGACCAGCCCGCCGAGGATGCCCCGTGCCCGCGCCTGACCTGCACGACGACCGTCTGGACACCGAACTCGCCGAGGAACGCCGCCATCTGAGCGAGTCCCGGGCCGCGCTGCGCCGGATGCGCGGCCGCGCCGAGGCCCTCTTCGCCACCGGCGACCGGGTGGCGGGCGACTCCTACACCGCCGAACAGCTGGGCCGGCACATGGCCCGCCGGGTCAAGGAGCTCGCCGACGACCCGGACACCCCGCTCTTCTTCGGCCGCCTCGACATCGAGGACACCGCCTACCACGTGGGCCGCCGGCACGTCACCGACGACGCCGGCGAGCCGATGGTGCTGGACTGGCGGGCGCCGCTGTCCCGCTCGTTCTACCGGGCCAGCGTGCGTGACCCGCAGGGGGTGGCCACCCGCCGCCGGTTCGGTTTCGTCAAGGGCGAGCTGACCAGTTTCGAGGACGAGCACCTGGACCGCGGCGAGGAGCTGGGCACCAGCAGCCGGATCCTGACCGCCGAGATCGAGCGGCCGCGCGTCGGGCCGATGCGGGACATCGTCGCCACCATCCAGCCGGAGCAGGACGAGCTGGTCCGGGCCGAGCTGGCCGACTCGATCTGCGTGCAGGGCGCGCCCGGGACCGGTAAGACCGCGGTCGGGCTGCACCGCGCGGCGTTCCTGCTCTACCTGCACCGGGAGCGGCTGCGCCGGTCCGGGGTGCTGATCGTCGGGCCGAACACCGCCTTCCTGTCGTACATCTCGGCGGTGCTGCCCACCCTGGGTGAGGTCGAGGTGCAGCAGTCCACGCTGGACGAGCTCATCGCCCGGGCTCCGGTCCGGGCCGCCGATCCGGCGCCGGCCGCGCTCGTCAAGCACGACGTACGGATGGCCGAGGTGCTGCGCCGGGCACTGTGGAGCCGCCTGGCCGAGCCGACCGAGCCGATCATGGTGTCGGACGGCTCGTACCGTTGGCGGATCGACACCGGGCCGCTGCTCCGGATCGTCGACGAGGCACGCCGCGAGGGACTGCCGTATTCGGTCGGCCGCGAGCGGGTCCGGGCCCGCGTGGTGGGCCTGCTGCAACGCCAGTCGGAGTACCGCACCGGCAACTCGCCGAGCGAGTCCTGGCTGCGCCGGATGAGCAAGGCCGCCCCGGTGACCGGCTTCCTGGAGTCCTGCTGGCCGGCCGTCACCCCGGAGTCCCTGGTGGCGGGCGTGCTGACCGACCCGTCGATCGCCGGGGACGTGCTCACCGCCGAGGAGCAGGACATGATCCGCTGGACCACGCCGCCCAGAACGGTGAAGTCGGCCCGATGGACGGCGGCCGACCTGGTCCTGCTCGACGAGGCCGCGGGCCTGCTGGACCGGGAGAGCAGTTTCGGTCACGTGGTCGTTGACGAGGCGCAGGATCTGTCGCCCATGCAGGCCCGCGCGATTGCCCGGCGCAGCGAGCACGGCTCGATCACCCTGCTCGGCGATCTGGCCCAGGGCACCGCGCCGTGGGCCACCACCGACTGGCGGGACATCCTCGAACACCTGGGCAAACCGGACGCCTCGGTCGTGCCGCTGACCGTCGGTTTCCGCGTACCGGAAGCCGTGGTGGCCCTGGCCAACCGCCTGCTCCCGGCGCTCGGCGTCGATGTCCCGGAGGCGGTCTCCCTGCGCCGCGACGGCGAGCTCGCGGTCGTGCCCGTCGCCGAGCCGGCCGACCTGGACGCGCGCACCCTGGCCGAGGTCGGCGCGGCGCTGGCGCACGAGGGCTCGGTCGCGGTGATCGCGGCGGACGCCGCGGTGGAGCGGCTGCGCGACCACCTCACGGCCGCCGGCATCGAGCACGCGACGCCCGACGACCTCGAGGCCACGGCGCGCGTCATGGTGGTCCCGGCGACCGTCGTCAAGGGCCTGGAGTACGACCATGTCATCGTGCACGAGCCGGCCGACATCGTGGCCGCCGAGCCACGCGGCCTCAACCGGCTGTACGTGGTGCTCACCCGCGCGGTGACCCGGCTCGCGGTCGTGCACGCCCGTCCCCTTCCGGGACCGCTTAACATCGCCTGATGTCCCGCATCGGAGTG
Organism: Actinoplanes teichomyceticus ATCC 31121; assembly: GCF_003711105.1. Classification (NCBI taxonomy): domain Bacteria; kingdom Bacillati; phylum Actinomycetota; class Actinomycetes; order Micromonosporales; family Micromonosporaceae; genus Actinoplanes; species Actinoplanes teichomyceticus. The sequence goes on along the minus strand of NZ_CP023865.1, from coordinate 239,676 downwards.
ATGTTCGACCGCGACCTGTCCCCTGAAGATCTGCAGACCTTCGCCGTGGCCGTGGAGGAGGCCGGCGCCGACGACCTCTGGGTGGTGGAAGACCTGGGCTGGGCCGGCTCGATCAGCGCGGCCGCGCTGGCCCTGGCCGCCACGTCCCGGATCCGGGTCGGCATCGGGATCACCCCGGCCCCGCTGCGCAGCCCGGCCCTGCTCGCCATGGAACTGGCCACGCTCGCCCGGGTGTACCCCGGCCGCCTGGTCGCCGGCCTCGGGCACGGCGTGCCGGAGTGGATGCGCCAGGTCGGCGTGGAGCCGAAGTCCAAGCTGGCCATGCTGGAGGAGACGATCCTCGTGGTGCAGGGGCTGCTGCGCGGCGAGACGGTGACGCTGAACGGGCGCGAGGTGTGCATCGACGGCGTACGCCTGGTGCACCCGCCCGTGGCGGTCCCGCCGATCGTCACCGGCGTGGTGCGGCCGCGCTCGCTGGAGCTCTCCGGCCGGGTCGCCGACGGCACGATCATCGCCGAGGGCAACGGGCCGGCTCAGCTCGCCGATGCGCTCGGGCACATCCGCCGGGGCGGCGCGACCGGCGGGCACGAGCTGATCGTCCTCACCTACCTGCACGTCAACGACGATCCGGCGGACGCGGCGAAGGTGACCGGCGCGATGGTCGCCGATCAGGCCGGCTGGCTGGGGCTGCCGCCGGAGGAGGTCTTCACCCTGATCGGCCCGGCCGCGGAGATTCCCGGCCGGGTGCGGTCGCTGACCGAGGCCGGGGCCGCGACGGTCGTGCTGCGGCCGCTCGGACCGGACCCGATTCCGCAGGTCCGGGCGGCGTTGCAGGCGCTGGGCCGCTGACCGGCCGACGCCGCGCGGCGCGCCGGCCGCGCGGCGTCCCGGTCACGCCGGCCGACGCGGTGATCCGGCGAGGACCGGGTCCACGCCGGTCGGCCGGAGCGTTATCCACAGCCCGGGACCGCTAGCTGTGGACAACCGCTCCGTGGTCGCCGGCGGCCCGTTCCGTCGCGGCTCGATCTCCCCGGGTGGACGCGGGCGCGCCGCTCGCGGTTCGGCCGGAAGACCGACACTTTCATGCCGGCGCTGGTGTCCGGATGCGAACATGCGGCTATGACGGTTCCCTCGCCCGGCGTGCCGAACTGGGTGGACCTGGCCACGGCCGATCTCGGCGACGCGATCCGGTTCTACACGGCGCTGTTCGGCTGGACCGCCGAGGTGTCCGGCGACGACTTCGGGGGGTACACCACCTTCTCGCTCAACGATCTCCCGGTGGCCGGCGCGGGGCCGCTGTTCGGCGAGGGGCAGCCGACCGCCTGGAGCACGTACATCGCTACCGGCGGCGCCGACGCGGTCGCCGGTCGGGTGGCCGCGGCGGGCGGGAAGGTGCTGGTCCCGCCGTTCGACGTGATGGATCAGGGCCGGATGGCGGCGTTCCTCGACCCGTCCGGCGCGCCGTTCAGCGTCTGGCAGGCCGGGATGATGCCCGGCGCCGGGGTGTTCGACGTGCCCGGGGCGCTCACCTGGACCGAGCTGAACACCCGGGACGTCGACCGGGCGCGGACCTTCTACGGGTCGGTGTTCGGCTGGGAGTTCCGGGAGGCGCAGGTGGGCGGCCTGCCGTACCTGCTCTGCGACAACCTGCGGCACCCGGTCGCCGGGATCCAGCCGATGATTGGCGAGGGGTGGGCCGACGACGTGCCGCCGTACTGGCTGGTGTACTTCGCGGTCGGGGACTGTGACGTGGCGGCCGAGCACGCGTTCGCGCTGGGCGCCCGGCTCGTCAACCCGCCGACGACGATCTCCATCGGACGGTACGCGGTGCTGGAGGATCCGCAGGGCGCGACGTTCGCGATCCTCGCCGGACGCCGCTGACGGCGAAGGGGCCGCCCCACCGGGCGGCCCCTTGTCGAGATCAGTTCTGGGCTGGATCAGCGCAGCAGGTCGGGGACCCGCTCGAACAGCTGCTCGGTGTAGGTGAGCATCTCGTGCAGCATCCAGTTGCCGGTGAACAGCAGCACCGCCCCGATCGCGACCGCCTTCGGCACGAACGACAGCGTCGCCTCCTGGATCTGCGTCACCGACTGGAACAGCGAGATCGCGAAACCGATCGCGAGGGCCGTCAGCAGCACCGGAGCGGACATCTTCGCCGCGATGCTCATCGCCTGCAGTCCCAGCTCAACCACCATCGTGTCGGTCATGCCCCCCAGTTCGGGCGGCCGGGCGGCCCGCGGAGTGCCGACCGGTCACCTCCCGGTTGCCGTTCGGTTCGCGCCGCCGGAAACCTCAAGTGGCCCGCGGCAGCGCCGCGCCTCAGGCGCGCACGGCGACGACCAGCGGACCGCGGTCGCCGGGGATCACCCGGACCCGCACGCGGTAGTGCTCGGCCAGGTTCGCCTCGGTGAGCACGTCGGCGGGCACCCCGGCCGCGACCACCCGGCCGCCCGCCATCAGCACCATCCGATCCGCGTACTCGCCGGCGGTCGACAGGTCGTGCATGGTGGCCAGCACGGTCAGGCCCCGCTCGGCGCGCAGCCGGTCGACCAGTTCCAGAACCTCCTGCTGGTGGCCGATGTCGAGGGCGCTGGTCGGCTCGTCCAGCAGCAGGATCCGGGCGCCCTGGGCGAGTGCCCGGGCCAGGAACACGCGCTGCCGCTCACCGCCGGAGAGCGTGTCCAGCCGGCGGTGGGCGAACGGCGTCAGGTCGAGCGCGGCGAGCTCCTCCTCGACCGCGGCGAGGTCGGCGGCCGACTCCCGGCCCAGTGGTGCGATGTACGGCGTACGGCCGAGCAGCACGTAGTCGTAGACGCTCATCGCGGGCGGGACGACCGGGTTCTGCACGACCACCGCGACCGCTCTGGCCCGCTCCCGGCGGTGCAGCGCCTCCACCGGCCGGCCGTGCAGGCGCACCGTGCCGCGGAACGGGAGCAGGCCGGCCACGGCGCGCAGGGCGGTCGACTTGCCGGCCCCGTTCGGGCCGATCACGGTGACCCACTCGCCCTCGGCCACATCGAGGTGAACCCGGTCGACGATCAGGGCGCCGTCGAGCCGTACGGTCAGGCCACCGACCGTGATGGCCGGGGGATCCGTGGCCGCGCCGCTTCCCGGGCCGGCGGTCACGTCGGCGCCGAACGGCTGGTGCGCAGCACCAGGACGAAGAAAGGCGCGCCGAGGAACGCCGTGACCACCCCGATCGGGATCTCCGCCGCGCCGCCGGCGACCCGGGCGAGAAGGTCGGTCAGGGTCAGGAACGCCGCGCCGAACAGCAGCGACAACGGCACCAGCGAGCGATGGCCGGGCCCGCTCAGCAACCGCAGCGTGTGCGGAACGATGATGCCGACGAAGCCGATCAGGCCGGAGACCGAGACGGCCGCGGCGGTGCCCAGCGACGCCGCCACAATCAACACGTAGCGGCTGCGCCGGGGGTGCAGGCCGAGACTGGACGCCTCCTCGTCGCCGACGGTGAGCACGTCCAGCTGGCGCCGCTGGGCGAGCACGATCGCCGCGGTCACCACCGTGTACGGCAGCACCACCAGCACGTCGTGCCAGCCCGCGGTGGCCAGCCGGCCGAGCAGCCAGGAGTACACCTCGCGCAGCGACTCGACGTGCCGCTGCAGCAGGTACGTCTGCACCGCGGAGAGGAACGCGGAGACCGCCACCCCGGCCAGGACCAGTGCCGCCGGTGACCGGTCACGCCCACCGGCCGCGCCCAGCACCCAGGTCAGGGTCACCGCGATCAGGCCGCCGGCGAACGCGGCCGCCGGCACTCCGATCGGCAGTCCCGCCGTGGCGTCGGCGGCCGGCCGCAGCACGATCACCGCGGTCACGCCCAGTCCGGCTCCGGCGGCCACGCCGAGCAGGTGCGGGTCGGCCAGCGGATTGCGGAAAGCGCCCTGGTACGCGGCGCCGGCCAGGGCCAGCATCGCGCCGACCAGCAGGCCGAGCACCACCCGGGGCAGCCGCAGCTGGGTCAGGATGGCGACGTCCCGCTCGGTGAGGCCGCTGTCCAGGCGTACCCCGGGAATCAGGTTGAGCAGCTCGACCGCGACGCCGCCGGGCGGCAGCGAGACCGAGCCGAAGGCGAGGCCGGCGATGACCGCGACCAGCACGGCCAGCACGCCGGACGCCAGCCAGGCCGGGCGCAGCCCGGCCGGCCTCATGAGGCCGGAACCTTGCGCACCGCGTCGGCGACCGCCCGCACGAGATCAACGGTACGGGGTCCCCAGCGCGACGCGATGTCGTCGTCGAGCGGGTAGATCTGCCCCGAGCGCACCGCCGTGATCGAGGACCAGCCCTTGCGCGCCTCGACCGTCGCGACGGACTGCTGGCAGCACTCGGTGTCGGCCAGGAAGATCGTGTCCGGGTTCGCCTCGACCAGCGCTTCCGCGGAGAGCTGGGGGTACCCGCCGGTGCTGCCGTCGGCGTCCGCGGGGTCCGCGACGTTGGTCATCCGGAACAGGTCGAACACCCCGCCGATGAAGGTCTTCGACGTCGCGGAGTACAGCTCCGGGCTGAGCTCGTAGTAGTAGCTGAGCGGCTTGCCGCGCGCCGGGACCGCCTTCACGATCTGATCGATGTCGGCCCTCATCCGCTGGTTGACCGCCTCCGCCTCGCCGGCGTGGCCGGTCAGCGTGCCCAGCTCGCCGATCTCCTTGTAGGTCTCCTGCAGGCTCCGCGCCGCCGGCACCTGGAACACCGGGATCTTGAGTTCGCCGAGCTGGGCGACGATCTGGTCGATGTCGTTGGCGAGCACCACCAGGTCCGGATCCTTGGCGGCGATCGCCTCGGCCTTCGGTTTGAAGCCGGAGAGGTCGCTCTTCGGGGCCTCGGCCGGATAGTCCGACTGGTCGTCGACCGCGGTCACCTGGGAGCCGGCGCCGATCGCGAAGAGCATCTCGGTGGCGGTCGGGCTCAGCGAGACGATCTTCTCAGGACGGCTGTCCAGGGTCAGCGTGCCGACCGTGACCGGATAGCCGGCGGCTGTCGCGCTGGGTGCGCCGGCCCCGCTGTTCGAGTTGTCGCCCGCCTGGTCACCGCAGCCGGTGAGTAGCAGGGCGGCCGCCGTCGCGGCGGCGAGAAACGCGCGTTTCATCGGGATCCTCCTGTCGGCCGGGCATGGTGAATCGCCGACAGGGCCGGTGGCCGCCGCCCGCGAGACGCCCCTCCCCGGGAGCGCTGGTTCGCGACCGACGCCCCAGGCGACCTGGCTAACCTCGCGCGGAGGGATCACAGTTGCGGGACAGCGCCGGATTCGCACCGGCTTCGCTGTGGCGCGGTCCCGGAAACGCTAACCCACCGCGAAGCGGGCCGCCGCCGGACGGCGCGGTTCCGTAAGCTCGGACACCCCCGCCGTTCCACGACCGCCCGCCGGGGCCCGCTCCGGCCCCGCGGGCGGGTCCGGGCCGACCGCGTCCGTGCTGGTCAGGGCTCTTCCGGGCGGCGCGGTAGCCGATCCGCCGGGACCGCCGCCGGCCGGCGGTCCGCCGATCGGCGCGCAGAGGTGTATTTGGGCCCTGGACACCGCCGGTCAGCCGGTCACGGCGCCGCGCGATGTGACCGGACTCGGCCGACACCGCCTGAACTCCGGCGCCGCCGAGGTCCTCCGGCCGCCACCGCGCACCGTGGCGCGCCGGTCCCGCGGCTACCTGCCCGCTTCGCTCTTCTTCTCGGTCGCCGGGTCGCCCGCGGCAGCCGCCTCGCCGGTGGCCGCGCTGCGGGTGGCCGTGCTGCCGCTATCCGTGCTGCGGGTGGCCGTGCTGCCGCTGTCCGCGCTGCCGCTGTCCGCGCTACCGCTGTCTGCGCTGCCGCCGTCCGCACTGCCGCTGTCCGCGTTGCGGGTGGCCGCGCTGCCGGTGGCTGCGCTGCCGCTGTCCGCGCTGCCGGTGGCCGCGCTCGCGGCGGCGCTGTCGCCGGCTTCGGCGGCGACGACCCGGTCACCGGCCGCCGCGGCGGCGTCGTCACCGGCGAGGGCGGAGCGCAGGCGCGCCTTCTCCGCCGACCGCCGCTGCGCCACCGAACCGAGCTGCTCCGCCATCTCGTCACGCCACCTGCGCAGCAGGAAGAACGCGAAACCGGCCGAGGCGACGAACGCGATCATCGCCTTGACCAGGATGTTCAACGGCAGCGGGAACAGCGCGGCGAAGACCACCACGAACAGGCCGAACCGGCCGAGGGTGTACTTGACGGCGGGACTCATGATTTCTCTCCCTCAGCCCGACCGCCGGCGGAGCCAGCGGAGGCCGTAGAACCAGACGAAGCAGTACACGACCGTACCGGTCACGGCTCCGGCGCCGCCGCTGACCAGGGGCGGGGTGTACGGCGCTAGCAGACCGGCGACGGTCATCCCGAGAGCGGTCCCGAACCCGATGCCCAGCAGCGCCACGATGACCCGGTCCGCGCCGTAGCCCGCGGCCCGGAACTGCTCGACGAACAGCCAGACCGGCAGGATCACGATCAGCCAGCCGTTCGTCCGGCCGAAGTCGGCGATCCCGGTCAGGGCCAGGATCCCCTCCAGCACCAGGACCACCGCGATCCCGACGACCAGGCCGGCGAACGCGGCGCCGAGCAGGTCACCGACGGTCGCCACCGGTCCCGGATCGCGCCGCAGACCGCCCGTGCTCCGCTGCTGGCTCATCAGAACAGCCTAGGCCGCACCTCAGGCCCAGACCTTCTGCGGCTCGCTGCGCCGCTGCGCCAGACTCGGGGCGCGGTCGTACTCCCGGACGACCTCGTAACGGGTGTTGCGCTCGACCGGCTGGAAACCGGCGTCCCAGATCAGCTCCAGCAGGTCGTCACGGTGCATGGTGCTCGGCGTGCCGTACGAGTCGGCGTCGTGGGTGATCTTGTATTCCACGACCGAGCCGTCCAGGTCGTCGGCGCCGAAGTTGAGCGAGAGCTGGGCGACCGACAGCCCGTGCATGACCCAGAAGCACTTGACGTGCGGCACGTTGTCGAACAGCAGCCGGGAGACCGCGAACGTCTTGAGCGACTCGGCCGGCGCGGCCATCGTGGTGCGCTCCTGGATCCGGTTACGGATCTTGCCGTCCTGCGAGTCGACGAAGTCGTGCTGGTAGCGCAGCGGGATGAAGACCGCGAAGCCACCGGTCTCGTCCTGCAGCTCACGCAGTCGCAGCACGTGATCGACCCGGTGCCGGGGCTCCTCGATGTGCCCGTAGAGCATGGTGGCCGGCGTCTTCATGCCCTTCTGGTGGGCCAGCCGGTGGATCCGCGACCAGTCCTCCCAGTGGCAGTCGTGGTCGACGATGTGCTGCCGGACCTCCCAGTCGAAGATCTCGGCGCCGCCGCCGGTCAGCGACTCCAGCCCGGCGTCCATCAGCTCGTCGAGGATCTCGCTGGCGGAACGGCCGCTGATCTTCTCGAACCACTGCACCTCGGTGGCTGTGAAGCACTTGAGCTTGACGTTCGGCAGCGCCGCCTTCAGCTCGCGCAGCACCTTGGGGTAGTAGCGCCAGGGCAGCGACGGGTGCAGGCCGTTGACGATGTGCAGCTCGGTGAGCTGCTCGTCCTCCATCTCCTTGGCCTTGCGGACGGCCTCGTCGATGCGCATCGTGTAGGCGTCCTTCTCCCCCGGCTTGCGCTGGAAGGAGCAGTACGCACAACTGGCCGAGCAGACGTTGGTGAGGTTCAGGTGCCGGTTGACGTTGAACATCACCCGGTCACCGTTGAGCTCGGTGCGCCGGTGGTGGGCCAGCCGGCCGAGCCAGGCCAGGTCGTCGCTCTCGTAGAGCGCGATGCCGTCCGCGCGGCTGAGCCGCTCACCGGCGTAGACCTTCGCCTCGAGCTCACGCTTCAGTCCGGCATCCATGCGCGCCCCTTTCCCGTCGTCGCGGTCGAGGGTACGTGCCCGGTCCGACAACCGGCACGGCGACGGGCGGGGTGGTGTCACGCCGCACCGACCGGCGCCCACCTCGGCCAGCCGCGACGACGCACCTCATCGGCAAGTTGAGAAATTCTCAGGGTCCTTTCATCTTCTTTCGATCGACAGCGGTGCTCCGCCTGGGGTATGAACCTTTGAGAATGACTAGCGGCGGTCGGCGACCGGCGCGGACGGGGAGCTCATGTCGAAGGCACTGCGAAACGGATCCGGTACCTCACGCTCCGTGCAGACGCGACTTCGCCCGGTTCTCTATTCGGCGGCTGTCGCGGCGGCACTGGCGGCACTGTTCCAGCCGATCCCGGCCATGGCGGCGCCCGGTGACGGTCAGGTCGTCACCGCCGGCGTGCCGGACTCCGGGTCACGCCCGACGGCGCTGGGCGCCCTCGTGCTGCCCAACACGCCGATCGCCACCACCACGACCAGCACCATCCCGGGCTCCGCCACCAACCCGGTCCTGCAGCAGATCGAGAAGGGCCGGCTGGCGGTCGACCAGCTCGGCGACCAGCTGCTCACGGTGAAGGCCGACCGCGACCTCGCGCAGGCGCAGGTCGCCGCCGCCCAGCAGCGGGTGATCGACGCGCAGGCCGCTCTCGGCCAGGCGCAGACCGACGCGGTGGCCGCCGCCGACCTGGCGATGCAGCAGGCCGCCGCGGTTCCACCGGGCGCCCTCGACTCCGGCCTGATCGGTCTCGACCAGCTCGCCCGCCTGGAGCGCGGCGAGACCCCGACCGACGACGCCGCGGCCCGCCGCCTGGAGGCCGCGCAGATCGCCGCACAGATCGCGCTCGACGAGCAGACCACCGCCACCCGGAAGCACCAGCAGCTGGTCGGGCAGTACACCAGGCTGAACGCGCAGCTGGTCCAGAAGCAGGCGGCCCAGCAGAAGCTGGAGGACGCCCACCGCGACGAGCTGAACGCCGCCGAGGCGTCCGCGACCGCGACCGACCAGGCACTCGGCGCGGGATACCTGGCGGGCAGCACGGCCGGCCGGGGCGCCGACCCGCGGGCCGTCCGGGCCCTGCAGTTCGCACTGGCCCAGCGCGGCGACCCGTACGTCTGGTCCGAGGAGGGCCCGGACGCGTACGACTGCTCCGGCCTGATGTGGGCGGCGTACCACGAGGCCGGCTTCCCGCTGGTCCGCGTCTCCCGCGACCAGTACTGGCAGACCCGGAACAAGGTGGTCGACCGCTACTCCCTGCTCCCCGGCGACCTGCTGTTCTTCAGCTACTCCAACAGCTGGACCGGCATCCACCACGTGGCCATGTACGCCGGCGACGGCATGATGGTCGAGGCCCCGCGCACCGGCCTGAACGTCCGCCTCGTCCCGGTCCGGTGGAGCCGCCTCTTCCAGGCCACCCGCGTGTTCGGCGCGGTCGAGGGCGGGGTGAGCGACGTGCCTCTCGGCTCGCCCGACCCGGAGGAACCGGTGACCACCACCCCGACCCGGACGGCCTCGCCCAAGCCGTCGGCCACCACCAAGACGCCGAAGCCGTCCACCACGACCAAGACGCCGAAGCCCTCCGGTACGACCACCAAGCCGTCCAACCCTGGCTCGTCCAGCCCCGGCACCGGTCCGTCCACACCGACCCAGCCGAGCACGCCGGCCACGACCCCGGCGCCCAGCACCTCGTCGAGCACGTCGCCGGCCCCGGAGCCGAGTTCGTCGCAGACCCCGCAGTCGCCGGCCGAGTCGAGTTCGTCCGCTTCGGCCACACAGTCCTCGGCGGTGGCCACGAAGACGACCGAGCCGGCCAAGACGACCGAGCCGGCCAAGACGACCGAGCCGACGAAGACCGCCGAGTCGACGAAGTCGTCCACGGCGGCCTCGACCTCCACCTCGTCCGCCGGGTAAACGGATCGGAACCCGTCTCGTGGATCGCCGCCGCGGCCCACGGGACGGGAACGGGTCCGGAAATCACGCGACAAGGCATTCGCAAACGTTCGAACTGCTCATCGTCCCTTCGGCCGATTAGTCGTAGGGTTGGTCGGGTCGATGCAGGGTGCGTTCACACCGACTGATGTGGCACGGTTAAGGTCAGCGACCGACGTCCGAAAACCGTCGGCAGCCCCGCGGTCGGGAGGACCCATGGACGAGCAGCAGGCGACCAGGGACGGCGCGAGTTCCACGCCGTCGCCCGCCCAGCCGCCCGCCGACCGGACCGGCGGCTTCATGCCGCCACCACCCCCCGCGCCGGGCCCGCTGTGGGCGGCCACCGCCCCGAAACCCGGCGCGGTCTCCGCGTCCACCCCGGTTCCCGCCGCGCCCGCGACCGGCACCGCCCCGGTCTCCGCAGCTCCCGCCACCGGCACCGCCCCGGTCTCCGCAGCTCCCGCCACCGCCCCGGTCTCCGCAACCGGCACCGCCCCGGTCCCCGCGGCTCCCGCCACCGGCACCGCCCCGGTCTCCGCAGCTCCCGCCACCGCCCCGGTCTCCGCGACCGGCACCGCCCCGGTCTCCGCGGCTCCCGCAACCGGCACCGCCGGGCCGCGACTCGGTGAGCCGGCTGTTGAGCCGGCCGGCCCGGCGAGCCCTAAGGCCGGGGATCCGACGCCCGCCGGACCGGAACCTGCCGCCCCGGAACCTGCCAGGCCGGAACCCGGCGAACCCGAGCCGACCGACCCGGAACCCGGCGACCCGCAACCGACCAACCCGGAACCCGGCGACCCGCAACCGACCAACCCGGAACCCGGCGACCCCACACCGGGCGAACCGCGGCCATCCGAACCGCAGCCGGGCGGCCCCGAGCCGGACGAGCCCCGACCGAGCGAGCCGCGCCCGGTCCCGGCTCCCCCACGCCCCGCCGAGCCGAAACCGGCTGAACCGAAACCCGGCGAGCCGAAGCCGGCTGAGCCCATCCCGGCCCGTCCGGAGCCTGGGCCGACGCCTCCGGAGCCGGTGCACCCCGGCCCGGTCGAGCCTGTACCGGCGCGCCCGGAGCCGATCAAGCCGCCTCCCGGCCCGATCCCGGGTCCGCAGCCGAGCCCCTTCCCCACGCCGGAGCCCGAGCCACGGCCGGCGCCCGTTCCGCCCGCGCCCGATCCGTACCCGCCGAGCCCCGTTCCGCCCGGTCCCGGCCCCTCGCCGGTCCCGCCGATGCCGGCGCCCAGCCCGGTCCCGCCCGGGCCCGGACCGTCCCCGGTCCCGCCCGGACCGGCGCCGAGCCCGGTCCCCGGTCCGCCCGGACCGAGTCCGGTGCCCGCACCACCCGGACCGAGTCCGGTGTTCCCGCCGCCCCCGGTGATCGGGAACGGCCTGCCCTCGTACACGATGCCGCCGGAGGGCGGCGGCCCGACGGGAGTCCTTCCGCCCATGTCCTACGGCACCCCCGGTTTCCCACCCGCCCCGGGAAACAGCGACATGACCCAGCCGGTCAACCTCGCGGCCGCCGGAACCACCGCCCCGAACCCCGACCTGACCATGCCCCTGTCGGCCGCCGCCGCGAATTCCGGCGACCGCACCATGCCGGTGGCCACCTCCGACCACAGCGACATGACCATGCCGGTCACGATGACGGCGCCGAGCAGCGGCGACATGACCATGCCGGTCAGCATGACGGCGCCGGGCAGCGGCGACATGACCATGCCGGTGAACCTGCACACATCCAACATCGACGCGACGATGCCGGTGAACGTCGTGACGCCGCCCCAGCAGACCGTGCCGGGCCAGCGCGGCCACTCCGGACAGATCGCGCCCGGCACGCTGTACGGCACCGGCGGCTACCCGTCGATCGACATGACCATGCCGGTGAGCAACCCGGTGGAGAACTCCGGCTCGCTGACCGGGCACATCCTGGCCCAGGGCTGGCACGACGCGCCGATCGAGCAGCGCCGCGGCAACTTCAAGGTGGTGCTGGCCATGCTGATCGTGCTGGGCCTGCTGGTGACGGTCAGCCTGGTGTTCGTGTTCACCGTCGGTGACAGCTTCAGCGACATGCTGAAGGGCATCTCGGGCTGATCCGGCGCCCTCTCGTCACCGCCCTGGTCATTGTCGCCCGGGGACCCCTGCCCTAAGCTGGCGAGGTTGTGCTCTTCAGGTGAGCCTGCCCACTACCCGACGGGAATGCGGTCGGTGGGGTAAGCGTTCACCCGTACACTTATGGCAGTTATTCACGCGGCGTGCCCCACCGGTGCACGCCACGGGCGTTCTTGCGGGCATTTCAGCGGGCGGTTCACCACCACCGCGGCGGGCCATTTCGCGAGCATGCGCCCCCGTAGAGAGGTTCTCTTGACCACTTTCGCTGACCCCAGCACGTTCCCGTCCGTATTCGACAACAGCAGCACCGAAGCGCCGGTGACCGAGGCCCCCGTCGCGGTGGCCGCCGCCGGCGAGACCCCCGTCACGGCCGAGCCGGTCACCGCCGAGACCGCCGAGCCGGTCCGCAGCTTCGCCGATCTGGGCCTGCCGTCCGAGATCGTGCGCGTCCTCAACCGTGAGGGCATCACCACTCCGTTCGAGATCCAGGCCGCGACCGTGCCGGACGCGCTGGCCGGCCGGGACGTGCTGGGCCGTGGCCAGACCGGTTCCGGCAAGACGCTCGCCTTCGGCCTGCCGGTGCTGGCCCGCACCGCCCAGGGCGGCAAGGCGCGTCCGCACCACCCCAAGGCCCTGATCCTGGTGCCGACCCGCGAGCTGGCCATGCAGGTGGCCGATTCGCTGATGCCGGTCGGTCGCGCGGTCGGCGTCTTCCTGAAGACCGCGGTCGGCGGGGTTCCGTACGACCGGCAGATGGACGCGCTGCGCCGTGGCGTCGAGGTCATCGTGGCGACGCCGGGCCGGCTCGCCGACCTGATCGAGCGTGGCGCCTGCCGGCTCGACGACGTCGAGATCACCGTGCTGGACGAGGCCGACCAGATGGCCGACATGGGCTTCCTGCCCGAGGTCACCGAGCTGCTCGCGAAGACCCCGGAGAGCGCGCAGCGCCTGCTCTTCTCGGCCACCCTGGACGGTGACGTCGACACCCTGGTCAAGCGGTTCATGCACGACCCGGTGACCCACTCGACCGCACCGGCCGAGGCCAGCGTGTCCACGATGGATCACCACCTGCTGCTGATCCCGCCGGCCGAGAAGTTCCCGATCACCGCGTCGATCGCCAGCCGGGCCGGCAAGACCATCGTCTTCGCCCGCACCCAGATGGGCGTGGACCGGTTGGTCGAGCAGCTTGCGGCGGTCGGTGTGCGGGCCGGCGCCCTGCACGGCGGCAAGACCCAGCGGGTGCGCACCCGGACCCTGGCCGAGTTCAAGGAAGGCCGGACGAACGTCCTGGTCGCCACGGACGTGGCCGCCCGCGGCATCCACGTCGACGGGATCTCCCTGGTCGTGCACGTGGACCCGCCCAAGGACCCGAAGGACTACCTGCACCGGGCCGGCCGCACGGCGCGGGCCGGCGAGTCCGGCGCGGTGGTCACCCTGGTGCTGCCCAAGCAGCGCCGCACCACCCAGGCGATGATGGCCAAGGCGGGCGTCGCGCCGGCCGAGGTCCGGGTCCGTCTCGGCGACGAGAAGCTGGCCGAGGTCACCGGCGCCCAGGAGCCGAGCGGCGTCCCGGTGGTGGACGAGCCGGAGCCGCGCCGCGAGCGGTCCGGCGGCGGCCGCCGCTTCGGCGGTGACCGTCCTCGGTACGGCGACCGCCCGCAGCGTTCGTACGGCGACCGCAACGAGCGCTTCGGCGACCGCGGGGGCTACCGCGGTGACCGGCCGGCCGGTGAGCGCGGTGGTTACGGCGAGCGTTCCGAGCGTGGCGGCTTCGACCGGCCGGGCCGTGAGCGTGGCGGCTTCGGGGAGCGGTCCGGTTACAGCGAGCGGGGCGGTTACAGCGAGCGGTCCGGCGAGCACGGGGCCACCGGCGAGCGCCGGTTCGGCGACCGGCCGCGCACCGACCGGCCGTTCGGCGACCGGGCGCGGGGCGAGCGTGCCGGCGGTGGCGAGCGGCACTTCGGCGATCGGCCGGCGCGTACCGGCGACCGGCCCTCCGGGCAGCGTCGTGACGGGCAGCGCACGGACCGCCGTGAGGGCCCGGGGCGCTTCAACCCGACCCGGCCGGCGCGCAGCCACTGATCCGTTGCCGGTCCCGGCCGGCCGCGGTGATTCACCGAACTGAACCGGAGGCCCCGGCCCGCTGACCGCGAGCCGGGGCCTCCGGTTTTCCACACGTTATCCACAGGGCGGCGGTGGTCTCGGGGCTTGGGGGCGTGGTGGGGCGGTCAGGTCGTACCGGAAGAAAACGGACGTAGCGTGACCCGCGGCGACGTCCCGGACCCGGGCCCGCGCCGCGCCCGACCGCCACGGCCCGACCGCGGCAGGCCCCTGGACCCCGGGCCCGCGCCGCGCCGAGGCGCACGGCCGTACCGCGGCACACCCGTGGACCCGGGCCCGCACCGCGCTGAGCCGTACGGCCCGCCGCGGCACACCCTGCACCCAGGCCCGCGCCGCGCTGAGGCGCACCGCCCGCCGCGGCAGACCTTGAACCGGGCCCGCGCCGCGCTGAGCCGCACGGCCCGAGCACCGCGAACCTCGACCGGCGCCGCGCTCAACCGCCGCGGCGCCGCGCTCAACCGCCGCGGTCCGACTGCGAGCCCTCGGAGCGGGCGCCTGTGCCGGGCTGTGGGAACGGCCGCGGCGGACGCCTGGAGCCGGGTGGGTATCGCCCACCGGGATCCGCACGGCCGGGCCCGGCGACCAGGCGGCGGCCGGAACGGTGCACGGATGCCGGGCTCACCGGGATCGCGTCTGCCCAGCGCAGGGCGCCGGGCCTCGCGGGGCGGGCGGATCCCGCCGGGACCACCGTGCCGGGTGGTGCGGGGCTTGCTTGCGGGGCGGGAACGCGGACGGGCAGGTAGCTTGCCGGTATGGCGGTTCTGTCTGCGGGATTGTTCTGGGAACGCCGGGATGTTCCCGGCAGCGAGCACGTGCGCCTGAACGCGGAGAACGGGCTCTACGCGCAGGGCACCGCGCTGGCGGCCGGGCCGGTCGCGTTCGCCTGCCACTACGAGGTCCAGACGGATCCGGGCTGGGTGACCGTGGAGGTGGACGTGCGGACCGAGGGGGCCGGCTGGGCGCGCGGGGTGCGGCTGGAACTGGCCGCCGGGCGTTGGCGGGTCACCACCTCCGAGCAGGGCGATCTCGATGCGGCGCTGGTCGCGGCCGGGCACGCGCGGGCCGGGCTGCCCGGGATCGAGGACCCGGACCTGCTGTACGGGGCGTTCGACGTGGATGTGAGTGGGTCGCCGCTGACCAACACGCTGCCGATCCACCGGCTGCGCCTGCTGGACAGCGAGGTCGGCGTCTCGCACCGGCTGAGCGTGGCGTGGGTGCTGGTACCGAGCCTGGAGGTGGTGCAGGCGGACCAGATCTACACGCCGCTGGGCGACAACCGGGTGCGGTTCGCGAGCGAGACCTTCGCCGCCGATCTGACGGTCGACGACGACGGCTTCGTCATCGACTATCCGGGGCTGGCGCGGCGGATCACACCCGGTCCCGGATCCAGCTGAGGCAGGCCCGGTCCACCGACGCGAAGGATCTGCCGTACGCGGTACGCGCCGCCTCGTCCGGCTTCTTGGCTTCGCGCAGCACCAGGTCGGTGAACTTCAGCATCCGGCGCTCACCGAACTTGGCGGCCATGCACGCGGTCGCGTAATGCCCCATCGCGTAGATCGTGTTCACCGTCAGATCGTCCGCGTCGTCGGGCAGCGGCGGCACGGCGATGCTCTTCGGTACCCCGCGCTCCCGGAACACCGCGGCGAGCACGTCACGGTTCCCGGTCTCCTGCGGTGCGCGGGGCTGCGCGCCGATGTACTCGGCCACCCCCTCGACCAGCCACTGGTCGTCGCTGGTCTCCCAGTGCCCGCCGGCCAGGGTGATCACGTGCGCCAGCTCGTGCTGGATGGTGACCGCCAGCTGGCGCGGGTCGGTGCTGCCCCGGGCGCGCAGGATGACGTCGCCGCCGGTCGAGTTGAGCGGCATCTCGTACCCGATGACCCATTTCTCGTCGATGCCGCCGTACCAGTTCTTCCAGCCCTTCTCGTCGGCGACGTAGACGCGGTAGCGGGGCTGCGGGTTGTGCACGTAGCCGGCGTACCGGTCGGCCACCCCGGCGGCCTTCTCGGCCAGCGCCAGCACCTGCTTGAGCCGCTTGGCCTGACCGCTCGGCCCGGCCACGATGACGCGCCGGCCGGTCACGAACGTCAGCTTCCGGTTGTCCCACGGCGCCGGTTGCAGATGATTGTGCTGCACGCCGGCCGCGTCGTTCAGGTCGACGATCGACCACTGGCCGCGGACCTGCTGGAACGTCAGCCGGTAGGTCGCCTTGGCGGGGCCCTCGTCGTAGTCGTCGCGCCAGGCGGGGCAGGCGACGCCGGAGAGGCAGTAGCCGAGCGCGGCCTGCACCACCACCTTGGTCGCGGTGGTCCCCGCCAGCTTGTCGGCGTGGATTTCGGCGTGGCTGATCTGTAGCGCGCGCAGGTTCCGGTACATCGTCCGATATCGGGTGACCAGCGCCTTCCGGGCCGGATCCACCGGCGACATCCAGGTCTTCTCGTCTCCTGAGACCAGGGCGTCCGCCTGCTTCCGCAGCCGCTGGAGGACGATGGCGAACGGGGTCGGCGGGCGGGTCGGCTGCGCGGCGGCGCCGGCCTTCGCGGGCTCGGCGGGGTGCGGCCACCGGACAGCGGCTCCGGCGGCGGCCGCCAGCACGATCGCGGCCAGGGCGGCCAGGATGGCGGGTTTCCGGGTCCGGCGGGGCGCGGGCGCCGGGCCGGACCAGGGGCCCGGCGCGGGCGGAGCCGGCCAGGGGCCGGGGGCGGGCCACGCGCTCGGGGCGGGCCAGGGTTGCGGCGCGGCGCTCGGGGCCGGCCACGGTTGCGGCGCGGCGCTCGGGGCCGGCCACGGTTGCGGCGCGGCGCTCGGTGCCGGCCACGGTTGCGGCGCGGCGCTCGGTGCCGGCCACGGTTGCGGCGCGGCGCTCGGTGCCGGCCCCGGTTGCGGCGCGGCGCTCGGTGCCGGCCACGGTTGCGGCGCGGCGCGAGCAGGCCGGGGTTGCGGACCGGCATCCGGCGCGATCCGGGGCTTCGGCACGGGCGGGTGCTGCGGCACGGGCGGGTGCTGCGGCGCGGCCGGGTGCTGCGGCGCGGTTCCCGGCTGCCGTACGGCCGCGAGCGATGGTTCGTCCACGGCCGGGATCTAATCACGGCCTGTCGATGCGACCGGGCCCGGCCAGACGCCGTCCCGGAGAAAACGCTCGATCGTGGCGGCGTACGGCGCCAGCTCCAGTCCCTGCGCGGCCACCCAGTCGTCGGAGTAGTAGGTGTGCGCGTACCGTTCGCCGCCGTCACAGATCAGGGTGACCACCGAACCGGTGCGCCCGGCCCGGAGCATCTCGGCGATCAGTCCGAACGCGCCCCACAGGTTCGTGCCGGTGGACCCGCCGAGCCGCCGGCCCAGGACGGCCGACCCGGCCCGCATCGCGGCGAGCGAGGCGGCGTCCGGCACCTGCACCATCCGGTCGACCACGGCCGGCTGGAAGGACGGCTCCACCCGGGGGCGGCCGATACCCTCGATCCGGGAGCCCGTCCCGGTCACCACGCTCCAGTCGCCGGCGACATAAGCCTGCCAGAACGCCGAGCCCTCGGGGTCGACAACGCAGACCTTGGTGGGGAAGCGGCGGTAGCGCGCGTACCGTCCGATGGTGGCGCTGGTGCCGCCGGTGCCGGCGCCGATCACGATCCAGCTCGGCACCGGGTGGCGCTCCAGGGCGAGCTGGCTGTAGATCGACTCGGCGATGTTGTTGTTGCCGCGCCAGTCGGTGGCGCGCTCGGCGTGGGTGAACTGGTCCATGAAGTGGCCGTCCAGGTTGGCGGCGAGCCGCTGCGCCTCGGCGACCACCGTGGTGGGATCGGACACCAGGTGACACCGGCCACCCTGGAATTCGATCAGCGCGATCTTCTCGGGCGAGGTGGCGGCCGGCATCACCGCGATGAACGGCAATCCGAGCATTCGGGCGAAATAGGCCTCACTCACCGCAGTCGATCCGGACGAGGCCTCCACGACCGTGGTGCGTGGGCCGATCCAGCCATTGCACAGGGCGTACAGGAAAAGCGACCGTGCCAGACGGTGCTTGAGTGAACCGGTGGGGTGCGAGGACTCGTCCTTGAGGTACAGGTCGATGCCCCAGGCGGCCGGCAGGGGGAAGGGCAGCAGGTGGGTGTCGGCGGAGCGGTTGGCATCCGCCTCGACCGCGGCGATCGCCTCACGAGCCCAGTCCCGGGCAGCGTCGTCGGAACGGTCCAGCATGCCGCTCATCTCAGCCCGCGCTGGGCTGCGGCCGGTTCTCCCACTTGGTGGAGAGCGCGATGGCGGTACGGGTGGAGGCCACGCCGGGCGTCCGGTTGATCCGGACGATCAACTGCTCGAGTTCCGCGATCGTCCCAACCCGGACGGTGAGCTGGTACGACTCCACCCCGGCCATGAAATAGCAGCTCTCCACCTCGGGCATCGCACGCACCGCGGCAAGCACGTCGTCGGTGTCCGCGCCGGAGTCCTCGACGATGCCGATCAGGGCGGTCACGCCGAGCCCGACCGCCTCGTGGTCGACGTCGGCTCGGTATCCGCGGATGGTGCCGGCTGCCTCGAGCTTACCCACTCGCTCGTGCACCGCGGGGGCGGAGAGCCCGACCTTGCGTGCCAGCTCGGCATACGACGAGCGCGCGTTCTCCCGTAGCAGGTCGATCAGCCGGAGGTCGATGGAGTCCATGCCTGAAACCCTAATCGGGTGGCTCCTCGGCACTCACGCCCGGTAGCGGCGAATGGGAGGCAGGATAATGATCGTTGTCGCAATCGGGGCTTTTTCCGCATTTCACGGACTTGGTTCAGGGGCGGTGCTCTAATGGCTTTACGTCCCGATCGAGCATGCCGACACTCACCGTGACCACCGGCCGCTCCAGAAACCCGAACCGAGGAGGGGGTTGTGGACACTGGAGACCGTCTGCTGACGCCGGGCGAGGTGGCCGCATTGTTTCGCGTCGATCCGAAAACGGTCACACGCTGGGCTGCGGCCGGGCGTATCGGCAGCATCCGTACTCCTGGTGGACACCGCCGATTCCGCGAGTCCGAAGTCAAGGCCCTGCTTGAGGGCGATGGTGTGATCGAGGAAATGCGTGAGGACGACGCGGCCAACAAGCCGCGCAACACCGGCCCGGCCAACCCGGGCGGGGGGTACGGCCCGCCGAACGGTCTGCGCTAGCGCTCACCGAGTCGTCCGCTCCACCGCCGCATCAGGGTGTGCGGAACACCCAGCGAGTCCAGCACCTTGCCTGCCACGAAGTCGACGAGTTGCTGTGCGGTGGCGTCTGCCCCGGACCCGTAGAAGCCGGGGCTGGCCGGCAGCACCACCGCACCGGCGTCGTGCAGGGCGATCAGATGCTCCAGGTGGCTGCGCGTCACCGGCGTCTCCCGCGGCACCACCACGGTCCGCCGCCGCTCCTTCAGGTTGACCTCGGCGGCCCGCTGCAACAGGTCCTTGGAGAGCCCGATGGCGATCCCGGCGCAGGCCGCCGTGCTGGCCGGCACCACCGCCATCCCGCGCGCCGGGTACGACCCGCTGCTCGGCCCGGCGGCCAGGTCACCGGCCGGCCAGTAGGCCAGGTCACCGAGGTCGCGGGCCAGCCAGGCGGAGACGTCGTCCTTCCAGTGCGCGTCCCGGATCGTCGCGCCGGTCTCGTCGAGCAGAGTGAGCCGGGCGGCCCGGGAGACGACCAGGTCGACGGACTCACCGGCATCGATGAGCGCGGTGATCACCGCCCGGGCGTAGGGGGTGCCGGAGGCTCCGGAGACACCGATGATCCAGGGTTGGCGCATGCCTTCCAGTGTCCGCCAATGGCCGGCCCGGTCACGCCGGGGCCGGGGCCGCACCGGACCGCACGCCGCGTGCCGCCGCTCACGGAGCCGGCGCCGCACCGAACCGCACGCCGCCGCTCACGGAGCCAACGCCGCACCGAACCGCACGCCGCCGCTCACGGAGCCGGCGCCGCACCGAACCGCACGCCGCGTGCCGCCGCTCACGGAGCCGGCGCCGCACCGAACCGCACGCCCGGCGCCGCCGGTCACCGCAGGATCAGGTCGAGCAGCGCGAAGACGAACAGCGCGATGCCGATGAAACCGTTGGCGGTGAAGAACGCCCGGTTGACCTTGGACAGGTCGGTCGGAGTGACCACCACGTGCTGGTAGATCAGGCCGCCCGCGGTCAGCGCCAGCCCGATCCACCAGAGCCAGCCCAGCCCGACCCACTGGCCGAACCAGACGAACAGCGCGAACGCCACCACGTGCGTGACGGTGGAGATGTGCAGGGCGGTGGCCACCCCGAACCGGGCCGGCGTGGAGTGCACCCCGATCCGGCGATCCACCTCGACGTCCTGGCAGGCGTAGATGATGTCGAAGCCGCCGATCCACAGGCCGACGGCGACGCCGAGCACCCAGGCCGGGCCGGAGCCGGTGAACGTGCCGGTGATCGCCAGCCAGGCCCCGACCGGGGCGACCGCCTGGGCCAGGGCGAGCACGTAGTGCGGGAAGTTGGTGAACCGCTTCGCGTACGGGTAGATCACCAGCGGGATCACCGCCAGCGGCGACAGGACCAGGCACAGCGGGTTGAGCAGCGCGGCCGCGGCGATCAGCACCACCAGCGAGATCAGCGCGCCGGTCCAGGCCGTCCGGACACTCACCGCCCCGGTGACGAGCTCCCGATTCTGCGTACGCGGGTTGAGCGCGTCGATCCTGCGGTCCAGGATCCGGTTCGCGGCCATCGCGAACGTACGCCCGGCCACCATGGCGACCGTGACCAGCACCAGGTCGCCCCAGTGCCGTCCGGTGCCGTCCCGGTCGATCGCGACCAGCGCGGACAGGTAGGCGAACGGCAGCGCGAACACCGAGTGTTCGATCATCACCAGCCGCAGGAAGGATTTCACCTTTCCGGGCCGTTCCGGTGCCACCGCGGTCATATGCCGTATTCCTTCCAGCGCTTGTCCACCAGGCTCGTGACCTCCGGACTCATCACCATCTCCTCCGGCCAGCCGCGGGTGTAACCCTCGGCGGGCAGCTTACGGGTGGCGTCGACGCCCGCCTTGCCGCCCCAGAACTGCTGGTACGACGAGTGGTCCAGGTGGTCCACCGGCCCCTCGGTGAGCAGCAGGTCCCGGGCGTAGTCGACGTTGCCGAAGGCACGGAACGCGACCTCGGCGTAGTCGTGCACGTCGCAGTCCTCGTCCACCACCACGATGAGCTTGGTCAGCGACATGAGGTGGGCGCCCCAGATCGCGTTCATCACCTTCTGCGCGTGCTTGGGGTAGCGCTTGCGGATGGAGACGATCAGGCAGTTGTGGAAGACACCGGCGGCCGGCATGTCGTAGTCGACGATGTCCGGGATCAGCAGCTTGGCCAGCGGCAGGAAGATCCGCTCGGTGGCCTTGCCGAGACCGTGGTCCTCCTGCGGCGGCTTGGACGTGACGATCGAGTGGTAGACCGGGTCCTTACGCATGGTCATGCACTCGATGTGCAGCACCGGGAACGGCTCGACCGGGGTGTAGAAGCCGGTGTGGTCGCCGAACGGCCCCTCCGGTTGCCGCTCCCCCGGCTCCAGGTAGCCCTCCAGGATGACCTGCGCGTTCGCCGGGACCTGCAGCGGCACGGTGACGCAGTCCACCATTTCGACCCGCTCACCGCGCAGGAAACCGGCGAACATGTACTCGTCGATGTCGCCGGGCAGCGGCGCGCTGGCCGCGTAGCAGACCACCGGGTCCGCGCCGATCGCCACGGCCACCGGAAGGCGCTGCCCGAGTCGCTCGGCGACCGCGTGGTGCGCGGTGGAGTCCTTGTGGATCTGCCAGTGCATGCCCAGCGTGTTCCGCGAGTGCTGCTGCAACCGGTACAGGCCCAGGTTGCGCTTGCCGGTCTCCGGGTGCTTGGTGTGGGTGAGCCCGAAGTTGTGGAAGATCCCGCCGTCGCCGGGCCAGACCTGCAGGCCGGGCAGCCGGTTCAGATCCACCTGGTCGCCGGAGAGCACGACCTCCTGGCAGGGCGCGACCTTGACCTTCTTCGGCGGCAGGGACTTGAGCTGCAGCACCTTGCCCATGCCCTCGCGGATCCCGGACCAGCCGACCGGCAGCTCCGGCTTGACCAGGTCGCCGATCCGGGCGCCGATCTCGTCGAGGGAGTCGACCCCGAGCGCCATCGCCATCCGCTTCTCGGTGCCGAACAGGTTGATCGCCACCGGCATCGCACCGCGGGTCGGCTTCTCGAAGAGCAGCGCCGGGCCGCCGGCGCGCACGGTGCGGGTGACCACCTCGCTGATCTCCAGCGTCGGATCCACCGGGACGGTGACCCGGCGCAGCTCACCGGCGGATTCCAGGGCGGCGAGAAAACTCTGCAGATCGGCATAGGGAAACCCACGAGGCGCCATGACCCACAGTCTGGCACCGCTGCGGCCCTCACCGGAGTTCAGGTCCGTCACGTTTGATCCGCGCCTCACGTTGAGGACAACGTGCGGCGACGGAGCGTGGCGAGGTGGTGGGCCCTGATCGGGCTGCTGGCCGGCGGCGCCGGCGCCGCGCCGGCGAGCTCCGCGCGACCGGACCGGCTCCCGGTCTGCCGTGCGAGCGGCCCGGCGCCCAGCCGGCCACCGTCCGGCCCGGCGGCGGTGTCGGCGCCGGGCGCGTGCCGGGCCGCCGTTCCGGAGTCCTCGGTACGCACCGGCCGGCCCGGCTTCACCCCGAGCGGATACCACCACCTGGGCGCCGGCACGAGCACCGAGTGGAGTGGTGTCTCCGGGCGGTTCGCCGTGGTGGACGGCTCGATCCGGCCCGACACCTACGACTTCGTCGCCGGCCGGTTCATGGTGAAGCGTGACCTGGGCAAGGGTGAGATCGCCTGGCTGGAGGCGGGCTGGTCGGAGACCGGGTGGGCGTCGCCGGGCCGGCCGCACGTCTACACCTTCAACACCAACACCAAGTCGTGGCAGTTCTACGACCAGTACCCGATCAAACCGGGCGACACGGTCTGGCTGGACCTGCACACCGATGCCGACGGTGTCTGGCAGGCCTGGCTGTGGTGGAACAACCGGTGGAACCTGCTCACCGCGCAGAAGCTGCCGATCGGGAGCACCGCCCTCGTCGAGCAGTACGTCGAGGTGCACGTGGACGCCAGCAAGCCGGGACTCATCCAGGTGCCGCCGGTGAAGGTGGACAACGTGCAGCTGCGCCCGCCCGGGGGCGGGCCGTCCCGGTTCTGGCGCGAGGACGTCGGCACGCTGACCGGGGTGAGCCCGGGTCAGCAGCAGCGCAGCGGCGGCTTCTGCCTGGACTGGGTGACCCGTTACGACACCTGGAACGCCGGGGACTGCCCGGACCCGGCGCCGGCCCCGGTCGAGCCGGGTCCCGCCGCCACCCCGGCCGAGCCGCGACCGGTCGGAGCCCGGGCGAAGGCGGGAGCCGCCACCACCCGGGCGAAGTCACGCCCGGCCGCCCGGGCCGAGCGCGTGCCCACGGCCGGCCGGGTCGGGGTGCGGCGCTCCGGCGGCCGGGACGAGCCGCGACCCCCCGGCGCCGGCCGCTGATCGACCCGCGCCGGGGCCGGTCGGCGCCGGGTCAGTCGCCCGCGTTCGCGTACGAGTGCAGCCCCTCGAAGAACAGGTTCACGCCGAACAGGTTCATCAGCATGGTCACGAACCCGAGCAGCGCGATCCAGGTCGCCACCGTGCGCTTGACGCTGGGCGTGGCCCGCGCGTGCAGGTACGCCGCGTACACGATCCAGGAGATGAACGCCCAGACCTCCTTGGGGTCCCAGCCCCAGTACCGGCCCCAGGACGCCTCCGCCCACAGCGGCCCGGCGATCAGCGCGCCGAAGGTGAACAGCGGGAACGCGAACGCGTGCAGCCGGAACGTGAGCCGCTCCAGCGCCGCGGCCGGCGTCGGCACCCGCCGGCCCAGGGTGTACGGGAAGCTGCGGCGGCCCTGGTCGTACCCGTTCTTGACGAGGAACATCGCGGCCGGCACCGCACCGATCAGGAAAATGCCGGAGGAGACGATGATCGTCGAGACGTGGAAGATGAACCAGTACGAGTGCAGGGCCGGCACCAGCGGGCCGACCGGCGTGTAGGCGATCAGCGCGGCCGCGCCCAGCAGCACCACCAGGGCCAGCGACGAGAACAGGCCGAGGTGGCGCAGGGTGGGGCGGCGCAGCAGCACGCCCATCCAGACCGCCGACCCGACGAACGTCGCGGACGCGATGTACTCGTACATGTTGCCCCAGGGCATGCGGTCGGCCGCGAGCCCACGGGTCACCAGCGTGCCCAGGTGCAGGGCCAGCGCGACGGCGTTGAAGGCCACGGCGATGCGGCCGGCCCACTCGCCCCGCCCGGGCCGGGCCACGGCCTGCGGTGGCGCCGGCTGGTCCGGGGCGCCGGCGTCCAGCGGCGCGCCCGCCCCGACGAGCTGCCGCGCCGGGCGCACGGCCGCCTGGCCGATCCGGCTGCGCCGGCCGAACGCGTACTCCCCGGCGTAGCAGACCATGGCGGTCAGGTAGGCCAGCACGGCCAGCGCCATGAGCTGGTCGGACAGATTCGCCATCAGAGCGTTCCTTCCTCGGCGTGCCCGGGCGGCCCGTCGTCGCCGGCGGGCCGGGTCAGCGCGGCGAACTCGGCCGCGAACCCCGGATAGTCGGTACGGGGCAGCCCACCGGCTTCGACCACGCTACCGCCGGCTCCCGGAGCGTTGCCCGGTAGCACCCGGAACCAGACGCGGCGCCGGTGCACGAAGAGCGAGAGCATCAGCCCGAGCAGCCCGAGCACCGCGCCGACCAGCAGGAGCGCCTGGGTCGGGTCGTACCGGATGGACAGGGTGGCGAACTGTCGGGTGCCGAGGAACTCCAGCTTGGTGCCGTCGTCCAGGGTCAGGGTCTGGCCCGGCCGCAGCACGTACGGCCGCTCGCCGCTGACCTTCTTCAGCTCGCCGTTGTTGATCTGCCCGCGGTCGAGCGCGTACACCGAGCCGGACTTGCCCACGTCCAGGCCCAGGTTGCCGCGGTAGGCGGCCAGGTACAGCACCGGGTTGTTCTCGGCCGGGAAGCGCGAGACGGCGCTGCCGTCGGTGCCGCCGGTCGGCAGGTAGACGCCCTCGAAACCGACCTGCAGCCGGTCGTCGCGCTTGTTCGTCCGCGGATCGATGTTGACGTCCGGGAACTGGGCGACGCCCTCGCTGGTCTGCATGCCGTCGGTGGGCAGGAACGGGACGATCTTGGTCTGGCTGACGCCGTACCGGTCGGTGTAGCGCAGGATCGGCGCGTACCCCTGGCCGATCAGGTGCACGTTGGCGTGGTTCAGCCGGAGCGGGTCGTTGACCGTGAAGCTCTCCGTCCGCCAGCTGCCGCCCTCCTTGACCTGCACCGTGGCCAGGAACGACCTGGGCTGCCCGGTGCTCTGGTAGGTGGCCTCGAAATCGGTCATCCGCAGGCAGAACTTCGGCAGGTCGGCGGCGCTGACCCGGGGCCCGAGCGCGGAGTCGTCGTACTGCGTGATCGCGTTGCAGAAGCCCTGGTCCTCGCCGGCCACCAGCAGCCGGTTGCCGTGCCAGCCGTACCAGTGCCCGAAACCGACGCCGATCAGCACCGCCAGCATGGCGATGTGGAAGATCAGGTTGCCGGTCTCCTTGAGGTAGCCCTTCTCGGCCGCGACCGAGTACCCGCCGTCCGGCAGCTCGCGCACCCGGGTACGGAACATCCGACGGCGCAGCGTGCGCGCCAGCCGCTGCGCCGCCGCGGCCGGATCCTCCGCGAGCGCGACCGCTGGGGCGTGCTGCGGCAGGCGGTCCATCCGCTTCGGCGCCTCCGGCGGCACGGTCCGCAGCGCGCGTACGTGGTCGCGCAGCCGGGGCAGCACACAGCCGATCAGCGAGGTGAACAGCAGCAGGTAGATCGCCGCGAACCAGGGCGAGGCGTACACGTCGAAGCCGCCCAGCCGGTCCACCCAGGGCGCCAGCTTCGGATGCGCGGTGAAGTACTGCGAGACCCGTTCGCGGTTCACCGAGGTCTGCGGGAACACCGAGCCCGGGATCGCCGCGACGGCCAGCAGGAAGAGCAGGATCAGCGCGGTACGCATGCTGGTCAGCTGCCGCCACGAGTTGCGCAGCAGCGCCCACAGCGGGTTCGTCCGGCGCGGCGGTGGCGCCTCGGCGGTGTCCGGCCGGTCCTCGACGACGGTCACAGCAGGGTCTCCCCGCCGAAGTTGAACGTGGTCTGCAGCCACGCCAGGAAGTACGGCCATCGGCCGCTGACCAGCGTGACCCCGACCGCGATCAGCAGCGCTCCGCCGACCCGGGTGACCCAGCGGCTGTTACGGCGGATGGCGGTGAAGACGCCGAGGAGCTTGCGGAAGAAGAGCCCGAACAGGATGAACGGCACGCCCAGCCCCAGGCTGAAGGCCAGCGCCAGGATCACCGCGCGGTCGGTGCTGCCGGTGGTGGCGGCCATGCTCGTCACCGCGGCCAGGGTGGGGCCGGTGCACGGCATCCAGGACACCGCGAAGATCGCGCCGAACACCGGTGCGCCGAGGAGCCCGGCCGACGGCAGCCGGCTGATCCGGGCTTCGCGCTGCAACCCGGGAATCCAGCCCAGGTAGACCAGACCGAGCACGATGATCAGCACACCGAGGATCAGGTTGAGCGTGTCCCGGTTGGTCAACAGCGTGATCGCGACGTTCGCCACCAGTGTGACCATCAGCGTGAAGACCACCGAGAAGCCGAGCACGAAGAGCAGGCTGCCGGCCAGCACCCGGCTCTTCAGGGCCACCGCCCGCGGCCTGGTGGCGGTCCGCACGGCGACCCCGCCGGACCCCGCCGGGCCCGGGCGGGTGGTGCCGATCGCGGCCTCCAGATCCGACCCGGCCAGCCCGGTGACGTACGACAGGTAGCCGGGGACCAGCGGCAGCACGCACGGCGACAGGATGCTGACCACCCCGGCGATCATGGCAGCGCCGATGGCCAGCAGCAGCGGGCCGCCGGTGGCCACGTCGTTGAAGGCGTCGCCCATCAGCCGTTCCCCTCCGCGGCCACCCGTTCCACGAGAGGCTGCAGCTCACCGGCGGTGGTGGAGCGCCGCAGCGCGACCGCGATCCGGCCCTGCCGGTCCAGGATCAGGGTGGCCGGCGTGGTGGTCTGGGTGACGTCGAACTTCAGCGCGACGTCGCCGTCGAAGTCGTAGATGCTCGGGTAGGTGATCCGGCCCCGCTCGAACGCCTTGGCCGAGTCCCGGTCGTCCCGCGAGTTGATCCCCAGGAACGTCACGTTCTTCGCCTTGGTCGCCTGGTAGGTCTTCTCCAGGTCGGCCGCCTCGGCCCGGCACGGCGCGCACCAGGAGCCCCAGAAGTTGACCACGACGACCTTGCCGCGGTCGTCGGCGACGTCGTATCGCCCACCGTCGAGCAGCTCGCCGGTCACGTCGCCGACCTGCGGCCGGTCCGCCACGTCGCACTCGACCACGCCGTTGGTGGCGGCGCACTTCTTCGCCCAGTTCTCCTCGCCGCCACAACCGGTCAGGGCGCCGGCGGTGGCAGCCACGGCGAGGGCGGCGACGAGGAGACGGCGCACGGTCAGGCTCCCTTGGCGGTCTTGGCGGTGGCGGAGAGCGCGACCAGATGCGCGGCCGGCTCGCTGTAGTCGATGCCGACCACCTTGGACCCCTCGAAGCGGAACGAGGTCAGGCTGGCCAGGCCACACTGCCGCTTGCGCGGGTCGTGCCACAGGCGCTTGCCCTCGACGTACCGCCGGAGGGTCCAGATCGGCAGCTGGTGCGAGACGCAGACCGCCTCGTGCCCCTCGGCCGCGACCCGGGCGGCCTGCAACGCCTCGAACATCCGCCGGGCGATCGCGAGGTACGCCTCGCCCCAGGACGGGGTGATCGGGTCGCGCAGCACCCACCAGTGCCGGGGGTTGCTGAACGCGCCGTCACCGACCGAGACCCGCTTGCCCTCGAAGTAGTTCGCGCTCTCGATGAGCCGGACGTCGGTCGCCGTCTCCAGCTCGAACTCGGCGGCGATCGGCGCGGCGGTCTCCTGGGCGCGCTCCAGCGGGCTGGCCACCACGTGCGTGACGTCCCGGCCGGAGAGCGCCTGGGCGGCCGCCTTGGCCATCTGGTGCCCGAGCTCGGAGAGGTGGAAGTCGGGCAGCCGGCCGTACAGGATCCGGGTGGGGTTGAAGACCTCACCGTGCCGGAACACGTGCACGGTCGTCCTGGTCGGCTCGCTCACCGCTGACTCCCCGCCGCGGCCCGCGCCGCGTGTGGCAGTGCGGCCGCGATCTGCTCCAGCGCCGCGTCGTCGATCGCGGTCGACACGAACCACGACTCGAACGCGCTCGGCGGCAGGTACACCCCGCGCGCCAGCATGGTGTGGAAGAACGCCTTGAACGCCGCGGCGTCCTGCGCCCTGGCCGAGTCGTAGTCGACGACCTCGTCCTCGGTGAAGAAGATCGAGAACATGTTGCCGGCGTAGGACAGCCGGTGCGGCACGCCGGCGGCGGTCAGCGCCTCCGACGCCAGCGCGCCGACCGTGCCGGCCAGCTCGTCCAGGCGCTTGTAGACGTCCGCGTCGGCCAGCCGCAGCGAGGCCAGGCCGGCGGCGCAGGCCAGCGGGTTCCCGGAGAGGGTGCCGGCCTGGTAGACCGGGCCGGCCGGGGCCAGCCGAGACATGATCTCCCGGCGGCCGCCGAACGCCGCCGCGGGCAGGCCGCCGCCCATCACCTTGCCGAAGGTGAACAGGTCGGCGTCGACCGGCTCCAGCCCGGCCCAGCCCCCTGCGGAGACCCGGAAGCCGGTCATCACCTCGTCGACGATCAGCAGGGCGCCGTGCCGGTGGGCGATCTCGGCGAGTTTCTGGTTGAAGCCGTCACGCGGCGTGACCACGCCCATGTTGCCCGGCGCCGCCTCGGTGATGACCGCGGCGATCCGGTCGCCCTCCGCGGCGAAGGCGGCCTCGACCGCGGCGACGTCGTTGTACGGCAGCACGATGGTCTCCGCGGCCGCCGCCCCGGTGACCCCGGGAGAGTCGGGCAGCCCCAGGGTGGCCACCCCGGAGCCGGCCGCGGCCAGCAGCGCGTCCACGTGGCCGTGGTAGCAGCCGGCGAACTTCACCACCTTCGACCGGCTGGTCCAGCCGCGGGCCAGCCGGATCGCGGTCATGGTCGCCTCGGTGCCGGAGTTGACCAGTCGCACCTCGTCGACGGCGGTCCGCCGGACGATCTCCTCGGCCAGCTCGACCTCGCCCGCGGTGGGCGTGCCGAAGCTGGTGCCGAGCGCCGCGGCGCGCTGCACCGCGGCGACGATCTCCGGATGGGCGTGGCCGTGGATCAGCGGCCCCCAGGAGCACACCAGGTCGACGTAGCGCCGGCCGTCGGCGTCGGTCAGCCACGGGCCGCTGCCCTGGGTCATGAATCGAGGCGTGCCGCCGACCGCGCGGAACGCACGCACAGGTGAATTGACCCCGCCGGGGATGGTGGCCTGGGCGCGGTCGAACAGGGCCTGGGAGACCGGGGCGTCCTCCGGGTACGGAAGATCCGCGGTGGAATATGTCGTGGTCACAGCGGTTCCCATTCTGTCAGCGAGCACGGGTGGCAGTGTCGAGAGGGTTGTTCACGTCACCGGATGATGTCCGGAACAGCCCGGTCTGACCGCGCCCGACGGGCCGATTCGCGTGTAAGAGGATAGGCTGGCCGGCGTGGAGCGACCCGAGCTGTCCATCACGGTTCAGCGCGCCCCCGACGAGGTCATCGTGCAGCTCGCCGGGGAGATCGACGTGCTCACGGTCACCGAGCTGTCCACCCTCGTCAACGACATCCTCGCCGCCGAGCCGCCCAACCGCATCGTGTTGGACATGGCCGGCGTCACCTTCTGCGACTCGCAGGGCCTGGGGACGCTGGTGGTGCTCAGCCGCAAGGCGCAGCACAACCAGACCGTGCTGGCGCTGGCCAACGTGGGCGATTTCCTGATGCGGGTGCTGGACATCACCGGACTCCGGTCAGCCCTCATGATCAGTGCTCCCTGACCGCAGGTCCTTGCGCATCTGCTGGGTGATCACGCGGTACCCGGCGGTGGTGTAGAGGTTGAGCGCGCGGGTGTTGGCGGCGAAGACGTTGAGCTCGAGCCCGGTCAGCCCGTGCTCGCGGACGATCTCCTCACCGGCGGTGAGCAGCGCCCGGCCGTAACCGGCGCCCTGGAACGCCTCGTCGATCGCGATCTCGTAGAGGAACGCGCAGCCGGGGAAGCCGCGCGGGTGCTCGAGGCCGATCCACATCGCGCCGACCACGACGCCGTCCGGGCCGACCCCGTTGAGGAACAGCATCCCCGGGGTCTGGCGGCCGCGCGGCAGCAACGCCGCCTGCGCCTCCCGCACACGCCGCAGGTTCTCCTCGAACGTGCCGACGCCGGCGTCGGTCTGGGCCTCGGCGAAGGATCGCATGACGGCCTCGTGCCATGCGTCGAACTCATCCGCGGTCATCTCGCGCACGCTCAGATCGGCCATGCCGCGATGCTGTCACATCCGGCTAGGAGCCGGCGCCGGCATCGCGTCGCCTGTGGACAGACGCTCGCCCCGGCTGGGGAGCCGGCGGAGTAGCGCCGCCCCGCCCGCCGCGAGCAGCGCTCAGCCGAAGGCGCCGGAGGCGCTCAGGGTGGCGCCGGACCCGCCGGTCGCGGTCGCCGAGTAGCGGTCCGCGCCGGCGTCCCGGCCGCCGGCGGGGTACGTGTACCGCGCGAAGAACGTGTACGTGCCCGGATCGAGCGTGTCCCCGGAGGAGAGCGTGAAGTGGTGGACCAGCACATCACCCTCCTCGGTCACGCTGCTGTCGACGCTCGCGCCGGGCACCTGCTGGCTGCTGCCCCGGGAGGTCAGCCCGGCCGTCCTCGCCACCCGGATCGTCACCTGCAGCGCGGTGAGTTTCTCGGTGGTCCGCAGCGTCACCACGCTGCTGGCCTGGGTGTCGCCACCCACGTCGACCGAGCCGTCGGACCAGAGCGAAGCGGTCCTGGCGGGCTCGGCCGCCGGGTTGGTCGCGGTGCTGGTCGTGGTCGCCGGCGGGGACCCGGACCGGCTGGACCGCCGCGCGCCCGGGGACCTGCCGGCCGGGCTGCTCGGGGCGCGTGAGGGCGAGGCGGAAGCGGCCGGGGAAGCGCTCTCCGTGACGGCCGGACCGACCGACGTGGTGACCGGTGGGGGCGGCGGCACGGGCCGGTCGTCTCCCGGTCCGCCGGCCAGCGCCCACTGGGCGAAACCGCCGCCCCCCAGCACGGCAGCCACCGCTGCTGCCGCGCCGGCGATCCGGATCCGCGGGGCACGCCCTCCCGCGCCCCCGTTCCGCATCGCCGTCTGCGTGATCCGATCGAGGATCGCCACGCGGTCGGGCCGGTGTGCTGCCGCCTCGGCGCGCAGCACCGCGCGCAGCTCGTCCTCGGTGAGCGTCACCGCGCCGCCTCCCAACCGTCGATTCGTGCCAGACTGCCGCCGAGCATCTCGGCCAACTGCTTCGCGCCCCGCGACGTCGCGCTCTTCACCGCGCCCGCGGAGATCCCCAGGGTGGCCGCGACCTCCCGCTCGGACATGTCGAACGCGTACCGCAGCACCACGCAGGCTCGCCGCCGGTGCGGCAGCCGGGCCAGGGCACGACGCACGTCCAGCACGGCCGGCACGTCCGACTCCGGCGCCCGTTTGAGCACCTCCAGCGAGAACAGGCGCTCGCGGCTCCGCTTGCGGATCCAGTTACGGGCCAGGTTCATCAGGATCCCGTGCCCGTACGCCGCCGGGTCGTCCGCCGCCTGCACCCGGTCCCAGTGCCGCCACACCTCGGTCATGGCGTCCGCCGCCAGGTCGTCGGCGGCCGAGGCGTCCCCGGTCATCAGGTACGCCAGTCGCGACAACGAGTCGTGGTGCTGCTCGAAGTACGCGTGGTAGGCGGCGTCGCGCATCGGCACCCTTCTACGGACGGGTCGGACGGTGGCCGCCGGTCTGGCACCCGGCGGCCACCGGGACATCACTGGAAGGTGATGTCGGATTCCGAGTACTTGCAGGAGGTGCCGTCCGCGCCGGTACCGATCTCGGTCGGCTCCGCGCCGGTGTTGTTGCCCTTGAACTTCACGCAGATCTTCAGGCTCGGGTGGCCGACCACGGTGACGCCGGACAGCGTCGCGGTGTCGCCGAAGTTGGTGTTGATGCCGACCAGGGCCTTGGCCTTGCCGGTGGCGACCACGTTCTGCAGCACGACCGCGCGCTTGTACTGGGTCTTGCAGTTGCCGCACGAGCGGTACAGCTTGCCGTAGTCACTGACCTGGAAGTTCCTGATGGTCAGCGTGCCGCCGCCGTTGTGCTGGAACACCTTGTCGTCGGCGCCCTTGGCCCCGCCGCCGTTCACGGCGTAGACGGCCGAGGTGCCGCCCTTGAAGGTCGCGGCGTCCTCGCCGACGTTCTCCCACCACACGTTGGTCAGCGTGCAGGAGCCCTTGCAATGCACGCCGTCCGCGGCCGGGTCGCCCAGGATGACGTTCGACAGGGTGGCGCCGTCGGCCAGCTCGAACAGCGGGCCCTGGCTCTCGTCCTGCGAGGCCGTGCCGAGCGCGCCGCTGCCGTAGTAGCGCAGGTTGCCGCCGTCGAAGCTGCCGGTCACCTCGATGGTCGCGGTGACGGGCTTCTGGCCCTTCGGGGTCGGCCAGGTGGTGGACGCGGACGCCGTCGCGGTCGGGGCGGCGGTGGCGGTGCTGGTCGGGCTCGCGGTGGCCGTCCTGGTCGGGCTCGCCGTCGCGGTCCTGGTCGGGCTCGCGGTGGCCGTCCCGGTCGGGCTCGCCGTCGCGGTCCTGGTGGCCGTGGCGCTGGGCGCGGCGGTCGCGGTGGAGCCCGCGACCGGGGACACCGCGACGTCGTCGAACTCGGCCGCCGCGAAGCTGGTGACCAGGCCGATCCGGCCGGTCCCGGCCAGCGTGCCGGCGCCGCCGCCGATCGCCGTGCCGTCCACGAACCCCTTGATCGTGCTGCCCGAAACGTCGATCCGCAGGGTGTGCCAGGAGTTGAGGCCGCTCACCGGGGCCGAGCCGAGCACCGAGACCGCGCTGCCCTTGACCGCCTGCAGCTCGGCCTTGCCGGCGCCCAGCAGGGCGAGCCGGTACATGGTCGACGAGCCGCTGGCCCGGGCGGCCACGCCGGCCAGGCCGCTGCCCAGGTCGACCCCCTTGACCCGGGCCTGCACCGAGTAGTCGCTCCACGAGGTCTCGCCGGCGAAGACCCGGGCGAGCCCACTGTCCGCCTTGGACTGCCGGTACACCTTCGAGCCGTCGGTCACCACCGACCAGGCGCCACCGGACTTGGACCAGTTGCCCGCGCCGTTCTCGAAGTCGTCGTCGAACATCGTGCTGGCCGAGGCGGACGGGACGAGGACCGCCACGAGCGCGGTGACCGCACCGGCGGCGCCGGCCGCACCGAGGCCCGTGATCATCCGGCGGCGGCGCCGGCTCGCGGCCATGGCGTCGTCGGGGTGTGCGTGCCGCATGTTGCTCCTAGCTCCTGGGGGAAGAGGCTTTGATCAAGTGATCAACACCCGGTAGTGGGGCGGGAGATCAGCTTCGTTGCCTCGCGTGACCCAGGTCACATATGGAGCTGTTTGTGCAGCTTACGGCTCAGCTACCCCAGCGCGCCTTCTCCAGCAGAGCGAGCGCCTCGGCCGCCGCCTGCTCGCCGCCGGCCCGCAGCACCCGGGCCGCCTCGTCGACCGTGTCGGTCAGCCGCTGCCACTGCGCATCCCGTTCCCGGGTGGCCTCGGCCTGCGCCTTCAGCTGCTGGTTCTTCCCCCAGAGCTCGACGAAGATGGAGACCTTGGCACGCAGCACCCACGGATCGAAGGGCTTGGTCAGGTAGTCCACCGCGCCGACCGCGTACCCCCGGAGGGCGAGCTGGGCGTCCCGGTCCGCCGCGGTGAGGAACAGGATCGGCACGTGCCGGGTCCGTTCCCGCCGCTTGATGTGGCTGGCCGTCTCGAAGCCGTCCATGTTCGGCATGTGCGCGTCCAGCAGGATCACCGCGAAATCGTCGGTGAGCAGCTGCTTGAGCGCGGCCTCGCCGCTCTCCACGGCCACCGGGGTCACCGGCAGACCCTGCAGGATCGCTTCCAGGGCCAGCAGGTTGTCCCGCCGGTCGTCGACCAGCAGGGCCTTGGCGCGCTCACCCACCCGTGCTCACCTCGTTCCTTCCCCACGCCGCCGTCCGACGCTCCGTTACCCGCCACGGCCCGCGAGCCGCTCTGGGAGACCACATCGGTCAGCCGCGTTCCGGCTGCGTGCTCTCCGCGTTCACCCAGCGCGCCATCAGCTCGATCAGCTCGTCCAGGTCGACGGGCTTGGTGATGTAGTCGCTGGCGCCGGCGGCGATGGCCGACTCCCGGTCCCCGGGCATCGCCTTCGCCGTGAGAAACACTACCGGCAGGTCGCGGAAACGTTGATTGCGCCGGATGCCGCGGGTGGTCTCGTACCCGTCCTGGTCCGGCATCATCGCGTCCATCAGCACGATGTCCACCTCCGGATGCTCGGCCAGCAGGCGCACCCCATCCACCCCGTTGTCCGAGTACAGCACGTTCAGACCGTGCATCTCCAGGGCGCTGGTCAGGGCGAACACGTTCCGCACGTCGTCGTCGACGATCAGCACGGTGGCCCCCTCCAGCTGCCGCCCGGCCGGATGCGCCGGCGCGGTCTCCTCCGGGCGCGGCTGAACCAGCGGCGGCATCTCCATCAGCGGGATGTCCAGCGGGGCCACCGGCCGGACCGGGATGGCCTGGGTTGCGGTCGCGGGCAGGGCCGGCATCGGGATCGCGTCCGGCGTCAGAGCCTCGGGCATGTAGAGGGTGAAGGTCGAGCCCTCGCCGGGCACCGATCGGACCGCGATGGTGCCGCCGAGCAGCGCGGCGAACTCCCGGCTGATCGACAGGCCCAGGCCGGTGCCGCCGTACTTGCGGGTGGTGGTGCCGTCGGCCTGCTGGAACGGCTCGAAGATGATCGCCAGTTTCTCGTCCGAGATGCCGATCCCGGTGTCGCGCACGGCGAACGCGATCACCTGCCGGGACGACACCAGCGAGGGCACCTCCAGGTCGGTGTCCTGGTTGGCGGCGAAGATGCTCAGCGTCACCGAGCCGTGGTCGGTGAACTTGACCGCGTTGGAGAGCAGGTTGCGCAGGATCTGCTGGAGCCGCTGCGGATCGGTGACGATCGAGTCCGGCAGGTCCGGCGCCAGCTCCACCCGGAACTGCAGACCCTTGTCCTCGGCCTGCGGCGCGAACGCCTGCTCGACATAGCTGCGAATGCCGTCGAAGTCGACCACGTCCGGCTCGACGTCCATCCGGCCCGCCTCGATCTTCGACAGGTCCAGGATGTCGTCGATCAGCGAGAGCAGGTCCGAGCCGGCACTGTGGATGGTCCGGGCGAACTCGATCTGCTTCTCGGTCAGGTTCTGCTCGGTGTTGTCCGCCAGCAACCGGGCCAGCAGCAGCAACGAGTTCAGCGGGGTGCGCAGCTCGTGGCTCATGTTGGCGAGGAACTCGGATTTGTACGTGTTGGCCCGCGACAGCTGCTGCGCCTTCTCCTCCAGGCCCAGCCGGGCCAGCTCGATCTCCCGGTTCTTCAGCTCGATGTTGGCCTTCTGCTCGCTGAGCAGCTTGGCCTTGTCCTCCAGCTCGGCGTTGGTGCGCTGCAGCTCGGCCGACTGGTCCTGCATCTCCCGGGCCAGCCGCTGCGACTGCGCGAGGAGCTCTTCGGTACGCCGGTTCGCCTGGATCGTGTTGAGCGCGACCCCGATGGTGGCGACCAGCCGCTCCAGGAACGTCAGGTGCAGCCCGGAGAAGGCGGCCACCGACGCGAACTCGATCACGCCGAGCATCTCGCCCTCGAACAGCACCGGCAGCACCACCAGGTCGTTCGGCGGCATGGCGAGCAGCCCGGAACGCATGGTCAGGATGCCGTCGTGGGTGGCCCGGACCCGGATGGTGCGGCGGGACACCGCGGCCTGCCCGACCAGGCCCTCGCCCGGCCCGAAGGTCACCTCGTGGTCGCGGGCCACGTAGCCGTACGCCGCGGCCAGCCGCAGGCGCGTCACCGCCTGCTCGTTGTCGACCAGGAAGAACGCGCCGAGCTGGGCGTCCACCAGCGGGGTCACCTCGGTCATGATCATGCGGCAGACCTCGCCGACGTCCCGCTGGCCCTGCAGCAGGCCACCGATCCGGGCCAGGTTCGAGTCGAGCCAGCCCTGCTCCGCGTTCGTCTTGGTGGTGTCGCGGAGCGTCACGATCATCTGGTTGATGTTGTCCTTGAGCTCGGCCACCTCACCCTGGGCCTCGACCGCGACGCTCTGGGTCAGATCGCCCCGGGTGACCGCGGTGGACACCTCGGCGATGGCACGCAGCTGGATGGTCAGCGTCGAGGCGAGCTGGTTGACGTTGTCGGTGAGGTCGCGCCACGTACCGGAAACGCCCTTGACCTGGGCCTGCCCGCCGAGCTTGCCCTCCGAGCCCACCTCGCGGGCCACCCGGGTCACCTCGTCGGCGAACGACGACAGCTGGTCCACCATCGTGTTCACGGTGTTCTTCAGCTCCAGGATCTCGCCGCGCGCGTCGACCGTGATCTTCTGCGACAGGTCGCCCTTGGCCACCGCCGTGGTGACCGAGGCGATGTTGCGCACCTGGGCGGTCAGGTTGGACGCCATGTAGTTGACGTTGTCGGTCAGGTCCCGCCAGGTGCCCGCCACGCCCCGCACCTGCGCCTGCCCGCCGAGCTTGCCCTCCGAGCCCACCTCCCGGGCCACCCGGGTCACCTCGTCGGCGAACGACGACAGCTGGTCCACCATCGTGTTCACGGTGTTCTTCAGCTCCAGGATCTCGCCCTGCGCGTCGACCGTGATCTTCTGCGACAGGTCACCCTTGGCCACCGCCGTGGAGACCTGCGCGATGTTGCGCACCTGGCTGGTCAGGTTGGACGCCATCGAGTTGACGTTGTCGGTCAGGTCCCGCCAGGTGCCCGCCACGCCCCGCACCTGCGCCTGCCCGCCGAGCTTGCCCTCGGTGCCGACCTCGCGGGCCACCCGGGTCACCTCGTCGGCGAACGACGACAGCTGGTCCACCATCGTGTTGACAGTGGACTTGAGCTCCAGGATCTCGCCGCGCGCGTCGACCGTGATCTTCTGCGACAGGTCGCCCTTGGCCACCGCCGTGGTGACCGAGGCGATGTTGCGCACCTGGCTGGTCAGGTTGGACGCCATGTAGTTGACGTTGTCGGTCAGGTCCCGCCACGTACCGGAAACGCCCTTGACCTGGGCCTGACCGCCGAGCTTGCCCTCCGAGCCCACCTCCCGGGCCACCCGGGTCACCTCGTCGGCGAACGACGACAGCTGGTCCACCATCGTGTTCACGGTGTTCTTCAGCTCCAGGATCTCGCCGCGCGCGTCGACCGTGATCTTCTGCGACAGGTCACCCTTGGCCACCGCCGTGGAGACCTGCGAGATGTTGCGCACCTGCGCGGTCAGGTTCGCGGCGAGCTGGTTGACGTTCTCGGTCAGATCCCGCCAGGTGCCGGAGACGCCGCGAACCTGGGCCTGCCCGCCCAGCCGGCCCTCGGTGCCGACCTCGCGCGCGACGCGCGTGACCTCGTCGGCGAACGACGACAGCTGGTCCACCATCGTGTTCACGGTGTCCTTGAGCTCCAGGATCTCGCCCTGCGCGGCCACCGTGATCTTCTGCGACAGGTCACCCTTGGCCACCGCCGTGGAGACCTGCGCGATGTTGCGCACCTGGCTGGTCAGGTTGGACGCCATCGAGTTCACCGAGTCGGTGAGGTCCTTCCAGGTGCCGGCGACGTTCGGCACCTCGGCCTGCCCGCCCAGCTTGCCCTCGGTGCCCACCTCCCGGGCCACCCGGGTCACCTGCTCGGCGAACAGCCGCAGGGTGTCGGTCAGGCCGTTCATGGTGTCGGCCAGCTCGGCGACCTCGCCGCGAGCCGACACGGTGATCTTCTGGGACAGGTCGCCGCGCGCCATCGCGGTCGCCACCTGGGAGATGGACCGCACCTGATGGGTCAGGTTCGACGCCATGGTGTTCACCGAGTCGGTGAGGTCCTTCCAGGTGCCGGCCACGCCGCGGACGTCGGCCTGCCCGCCCAGCTCGCCCTCGGTACCCACCTCCCGGGCCACCCGGGTCACCTCGTCGGCGAACGACGACAGCTGGTCGACCATGGTGTTCACGGTCCGGCCGATCCGCAGGAACTCGCCGCGCAGCGGGCGGCCGTCCATCTCCAGCGCCATGTGCTGGGAGAGATCGCCCTCGGCCACCGCGCCGACCACCCGCGAGATCTCGGTGGTGGGCCGGCCCAGGTCGTCGATCAGCGAGTTGACCGAGCGCACGCTGTCCGCCCAGGAGCCGTCCAGTCCCTCCTCGTCCAGCCGTTCGGTGAGCCGGCCGTCACGGCCGACGATCCGGCTGATCCGACGCAGGTCCAGGTTCTGCCGCTCCTGCATCGAGACGACCTCGTTGAAGGCCTCCGCCACCGAGCCGGCCAGGCCGGCCCGCCGGGGCAGCCGCACCTTGAGGTCGCCACGCCGCACCCGGCGCAGCGCATCAGCGAGCTCACCGAGCAGAACGGTGTCGTCGGGCACGCCGACGCTGGCTTCTCTGGCCGCGGTCATGCTGTCCTCACTCGCTGTCCGGCTGCCGGGGGCTCCCTATCCTCTCTCGCTCGACCGGGTCAATGCGAGAGACGACTTTGTGCATACACCCGCCCACGGGAGAGGATGCATGCTGTGCCAGCCGAGGTCGGAACGAGGACGAGCATTCCGTCGGGGGCGCCCTCCGGCACCCTTGTCCGCCGGGCACGCCTGCCCAACGACCGGCGGACCCCGGCGGCGGCGCGCGCGCTGGTCCGCTCGGTGCTCGAGGATGCCGGCCTGGACAGCCTGCTCAACGAGGCTCTGCTGCTGACCACCGAACTGTCCACCAATGCCGTGGTGCACGCCAACACCGACCTGGACATCGAGGTCACCGCCGACCCGAGCGGGCTGACCGTGACGGTCACCGACTTCGCCCCCGGCCCGGTCGAGCAGCTCGCCGTCGGGCCGAAGAACGAGAGCCCGGACATCGGCGAGGTGGCCGAACGCGGCCGCGGGCTGCTGCTCGTCGATCACTTCGCCAGCCGGTGGGGCACCGTGCACGAGGGCGACGGCAAGGGCGTCTGGTTCCACCTCGACCACCGCGACCCGGACGGCGCCGCCCGGATCCCGGTCACCGCCGACGCCCCCAGCCTCGGCGCGCTCACCGGGCTGCTGCGCAGCGGCTCCGAGCGGCAGGCCGACGAGGGCCTCGGCGACCTGGCCACCGACCTGCTCTCCCGGCTGGCCCGGCTGACCGGCGCGGCCGGCGCGGTGCTGCGCGTCGACCGCGGCGACGGGATGGGCCGCCAGCTGCTGGCCCGGTACGGCCGCGCCCCCCGCGACAACGCCGACACCATCCGCGTCCCGCTGACCGTCCACCGGCCGTACGCCGGGGAGCTGGAGCTGGACGCGGCCCCGGTCGGATACGCCCAGTCGCTGGCCGTCATGGTCGCCGAGCGCTTCTCGCTGCACCTGGAGAACGACCGGTTGCGCCGCGCCGACGTGCGCCGGCAGACCTGGATCACCTTCCTCGCCGAGGCCAGCGAGCTGCTCGCCCAGTCGCTCGACGTCAACCTCACGATGGCGCTGATCCCCCAACTCGTGGTGCCCCGGCTGGGCATGTGGTGCGCGGTGCACACCACCGACGCCTGGGGCCGGCTGCAACTGGCCGCGGCCACCCACGCCGACGAGTCCGCGCTGGTCCAGCTGCACGCCACGCTCGCCGAGTCCGGCCCGGAGTCGCTGCTGGCCCGGCTGGAGGAGGCGTCCCGGCTGGGTACCCAGGTGATGTTCGGCGCGCCGCTGGAAGGCTTCGCGGTGCCGCTGGTGGCCCGGGGCGCCCGGCTCGGCACGCTCGCCGTCGGCCGGCACGCCAAGCACCGGCACGACGCCGACGAGGTGGCCGTGCTGGAGGACGTGGCCCGCCGGGCGGCACTGGCGATCGACAACGCGCGGATCCACGACGAGCGGCGTACGGTCGCGCGGACCCTCCAGGCGTCCCTGCTGCCGCCGGCGCTGCCGCACGTCGAGGGCATCGGCTTCGCCGCCGAGTACGTGCCCACCGGCTCCGAGGTGGGCGGCGACTTCTACGACGTGATGCCGTTCGGCGACAACAGGTGGCTGGTCGTGGTCGGCGACGTCTCCGGCAAGGGCGTCCAGGCGGCCACGGTGACCGGCCTGGTCCGGGACGTGATCCGGATCCTGGTCGACGACGGCAAGGGGCTCAACGAGATCCTCCACCGGGTCAACCGCACGCTGGTGCAGCGCGGCGGCGGGCGGTACTGCACGCTCGCGATGGCCTCGGTGACCCGGCGCAGCGACGGGGCGCTGCGGGTCTGCCTGCACCTGGCCGGGCACGACCGGGCGGTGCTGGTCCGGGCGGACGGGCGGACGTCGTTCGTCGGCGACGGCGGCACGGCGCTCGGCCTGCTGGAGTCGATCACCACGCCGGATGCCGAGATCACCCTGCTGGCCGGCGACTCGCTGATCTTCTACACCGACGGGGTCACCGAGCGGCGGCGCGGCCGGGAGCTGTTCGGCTCCAACCGGCTGCGGGAGGCGGCCGCCCCGCTGGCGGGTTACCCGGCCGACACGATGGCCGCCCGGCTGCGCTCGACGACGATCAACTTCTCGGTGGAGGAGCCGCGGGACGACATCGCGATCCTGGTGCTGCGCAACGACGCCTGAAACTGTCGTACCCCGGTGGCAGGGTCACGGTATGAAGACGCAGTACTACACCGCGACCACGATCGACGGCTGGATCGCCGACGAGAAGAACTCGCTGGACTGGCTCTTCGAGGTGGAGGGCGGCGAGGAGCACCCGTTCGGCGAGTTCTTCGCCGGGGTCGGGGCGTTCGCGATGGGCGCCACGACGTACGAGTGGA
Source organism: Actinoplanes teichomyceticus ATCC 31121 (assembly GCF_003711105.1). Lineage (NCBI taxonomy): Bacteria > Bacillati > Actinomycetota > Actinomycetes > Micromonosporales > Micromonosporaceae > Actinoplanes > Actinoplanes teichomyceticus. The sequence continues at coordinate 198,709 of NZ_CP023865.1, read as the reverse complement.
TCGTCGCCCACGAGCAGGCCCTGAAGCACCCGGAGAAGTGGCTGGAGCCGTACGGCGACACCCCGGCCTGGGTGTTCACCCACCGTGAGCTGCCCCGCATCCCGGGGGCCAACCTCCATTTCGTACGGGGTGAGGTCGCTCCCGTGCACCGCGAGATGGTGGCCGCGGCCGGCGGGCGCAACGTGTGGCTGGTCGGCGGTGGTGAGCTGGTCGGGCAGTTCGCCGATCAGGGGCTGCTCGACGAGCTGATCCTGGGCGTGGCGCCGGTGACGCTCGGATCGGGCGCCCCGCTGCTGCCGCGCCGGCTCACCTCCCGCCGACTCACCCTGACCGGAGTGAGCCGGCTCGGACAGTTCGCCAACCTGACCTATCGGGTCGGCCCGCCCACCCCCGGCACACCGGCGTCCTGACGAGGCACGCCCCGGCCGGGGACCGGGACCGTGCCGCAACTCGCCGCGCCGGGGTCCTGACCCGGCCTGCCCCCACCGGCGACCGGCAACCGGCATTGTGCCGCGACCCGCCGCGCCGACGCCCTGACCCGGCCCGCAACCGCCACCGGGACCGCGCCACGACCCGCCACACCGACGCCCTGACCCGGCCCGCAACCGCCACCGGGACCGCGCCACGACCCGCCGCGCCGGTGCCGGGCCACCGGCGCGGTCCGCGGGCTTCGCGGCGCCGGGCTCGTGAGGCGATCTGCCCCTTTTGTCAGCTCGACCGTGGCATGGTGTTGGCATGGCGAAGACGCAGTACTACACCGCCACCAGCATCGACGGCTACATCGCCGACGAGCGCAACTCGCTGGACTGGCTCTTCGAGGTGGACGAGGGCACCGAGAACCCTTTCGGCGAGTTCTTCGCCGGCGTCGGCGCGTTCGCCATGGGCGCGACCACCTACGAGTGGGTGCTGGAGAACGACAACCTGCTGGAAGAGCCGCAGAACTGGCACGACATGTACGGCGACGTGCCGTGCTGGGTCTTCACCCACCGCGACCTGCCTCCGGTGCCGGACGCCAACGTCTTCATGATCAGCGGGGACGTCCGCCGGGTGCACGAGGCCATGCTCGTGGCGGCCCAGGGCAAGAACGTGTGGCTGGCCGGCGGCGGCGACCTGGTCGCCCAGTTCGCCGCGCACGGCCTGCTCGACGAGCTCATCCTCGGCATCGCGCCGGCCGTGCTCGGCGGTGGCACCCCGATGCTGCGGCACCGGCTGCGCGTCGACGAGCTGATGCTGACCGGGGTGCGCGAGGTCGGCCAGTTCGCCTACCTCACCTACGCGGTCGGCGACGTCGCCCGGATGGGCCGGCACCTGGCCGCCGAGACCGCCACCCTGCTACCGGCCCACTTCTGAGCACCCGGCCGCCGAAGACCGCCACCCCGCCACCGGCCCACTCCTGAGCACCCGGCCGCCGAAGACCGCCACCCCGCCACCGGCCCACTCCTGAGCACCCGGCCGCCGAAAACCGCCACCCCGCCACCGACGGCTCAGAAGAGATCCCGCGGCTGCGCCATCCTCAGCTCCGCGGCCAGCGCGGGCGGCGCGGAGACCACCACGACCTTGCCGTTGCGCGCCAGCAGCACCTGCTCCAGCCCGTCCACGATCTCGGTCACCCGGCGCGCCGGCAGACCGGCCGGCAGGACGGCGTGCACCGTGCCCAGGCCCGCCGAGCCGCGCAGCGTCACCGGGACGCCGCACAGATCCCGCAGGGCGTACGTCACCGCCTGCAGCCCCTCGGGACGCACCGAGATCCGCACCGCGACGTCCTGCGGGCCGAACGGATAACGGCCCCACCAGGACGGCCGCTGCTCGGCCAGGACCGTGCCGGCGCCCCACACCCGGGCGAGGTGCGCCGACCGGCCGGCCACCGTCTCGGTGTCGCCCTCCAGCAGCACGGCGACCGTGCCGCCACCGCCGCCGGGCAGGTCGACCTCGATCGCGCTGGGCTCCAGCCGCTCGGCGCTCACCTGCTCGACCAGCTCGGCCACCCCGGCCGGGGTGCTCACCGCCCGGCCCAGCCAGCGGCGCGTCGCGGGCCGCGGGTGGACCCGCAGCACCGCCGCGGTGAGCACCCCGCGGATCTGGGCGATCCCGGGGCGGCCGTCCTCGCCGTCCGACTCCAGCTCGGCGCCGGTGGCGTCGGCGTACGTCACGCTCTCGGTCTGCTCGGCCGGGCTACCGAAGCGGTGCGCGAGCGGGCCGGCCTCGTTGACCGCGAGCATCCCGCCCACGGTGGCGCCGGGCGACGGTGGGTCGACCGCCAGCCGCCTGCCCTGCAGGGCGAGCGCGGCCTGCACGGCGGTGATCCGCGTGCCGGCCGCGACGACCGCGGTCGGGCCGTGGTGGTTCCACATCCCGTTCAGCCGGCCGGTGTCGACGATCAGGTCCAGCCCGGCCGGTGGCGTACCCCAATCAATCTTGCTGCCGGACCCACGGGCCCGGGCGCTGAGCCCGCGCTCGGCCGCGAGCCGCAGCGCGGCGGCGGCGGCGCGGCCGGTGGCCGGCACCGCGACGAAGCCCGCACGTCGCCCGCCCACCCGGTCCACCGACCGCGCGGGGCGCGCGAAGCCGGGGCCGCAGATGTCCACGAGCGCGTCGAGAAGGGAATCAGTCACGTCCGAAGCCTCCCCATCAGACCGGAGCGCGGATCGAGATCCCTGAAGATCGTCCACTCTGGCACATCGTACACATGTTCGAAAGAGCGGAGTCGGGGTGTGTAAGGAACTCATCGCCGACCATTCCGCCGGTAACGTGTCTCAGGTGACGACCGAATCGCCCGCCGGCCCGCCGCCGGCCCGCCCGGCCCCCTCCAGCCCACCGCCGGCCCGCCTGGCGCCCACCACGCGCACCTTCCACGGCGACACGGTCACCGACGAGTACGCCTGGCTGATGGACAAAGAGGACCCGGCGACCATCGCCCATCTGGAGGCGGAGAACTCCTGGACCGAGCGGGCCACGGCACACCTCGCCGGCCTGCGGGAGAAAATCTTCCAGGAGATCAAGGACCGCACCCTGGAGACCGACCTGTCGGTGCCCAGCCGCAAGGGTGGGTATTGGTATTACACCCGCACCGAGGAGGGCAAGCAGTACGGCATCCAGTGCCGCGTCCCGGTGCGCCCCGGCGAGACCGCCCCGCCGACGGGCGACGAGCGCCCCGACGAGGAGGTGCTGCTCGACGGCAACGTGCTGGCCGAGGGCAAGGAGTTCTTCGCGCTCGGCACCTTCGACGTCTCCCCGGACGGCCACCGGCTGGCCTACTCCACCGACTTCGACGGCGACGAGCGCTTCACGCTGCGGGTGAAGGACCTGCGCACCGGCGAGGTGCTGGCCGATGAGATCCCGGACACGTTCTACGGCAGCGCCTGGTCGGCCGACGGCAGCGTGCTCTTCTACATCACGGTCGACGAGGCCTGGCGCCCGGACCGGGTGCACCGGCACGTGATCGGCCAGCCGGCCGCCGCCGACGCGGTCGTCTACCACGAGACCGACGAGCGGTTCTGGGTCGGCGTCGAGCTGACCCGCAGCGAGAAGTTCATCGTCATCGACGCGCACAGCAAGATCACTTCTGAGGTACGCGTCATTCCCGCCGACACCCCGGCCGTCGAGCCGGTGCTGGTCGCCGAGCGGCGGCAGGGCGTGGAATACCAGATCGAGCACCACGGGCACCGCTTCCTGATCCTGCACAACCGCGACGCCGAGGACTTCGCGCTGGCCTACACCTCGGCCGACGCGCCCGGCGAGTGGGTCGAGCTGATCCCGCACCAGCCCGGCACCCGGCTCGAATCGGTCGACGCGTTCTCCCGGCACATCGTCATCTCGCTGCGCAAGGACGGGCTGACCGGCCTGCGAGTGATGTGCGACGGCAGCACCGACACGTACGACATGACCTTCCCCGAGCCGCTCTACAGCGTCGGCCTCGGCAGCAACCCGGAGTACGACACCGCCGCGGTGCGGATCTCCTACACCTCGCTGATCACCCCGGACTCGGTCTTCGACGTCGACCTGATCACCCGCTCGATGACGCTGCGCAAGCAGAAACCGGTGCTCGGCGGTTACGACCCGGCCGACTACGAGCAGTTCCGGCAGTGGGCCACCGCGCCGGACGGCACCCGCGTGCCGATCTCGATCGTGGCGCGGCGCGGCGTCGCCCGGGACGGCTCGGCCCCGGCCGTGCTCTACGGCTACGGCTCCTACGAGCACAGCATCGACCCGTACTTCTCGATCTCCCGGCTCTCCCTGCTGGACCGCGGCGTGGTCTTCGCGATCGCGCACGTCCGGGGCGGCGGCGAGATGGGCCGCCGGTGGTACGAGGACGGCAAGATGCTGGCCAAGAAGAACACCTTCACCGACTTCGTGGCCTGCGCCGAGGCGCTGATCCGCAACCGCTGGACCGCCGCCGACCGGCTGGTCGCCCGTGGTGGCTCGGCCGGTGGCCTGCTGATGGGCGCGGTCGCCAACCTGGCCCCCGAGTCGTTCGCCGGCATCGTCGCCGAGGTGCCCTTCGTCGACCCGCTCACCTCGATCCTCGATCCGTCGCTGCCGCTCACCGTCACCGAGTGGGAGGAGTGGGGCAATCCGCTGGAATCGGCCGAGGTCTACGCGTACATGAAGTCCTACAGCCCGTACGAGAACGTCGCCCCGCTGCCGTACCCGCGGATCCTCGCGGTCACCAGCCTCAACGACACCCGCGTGCTGTACCACGAGCCGGCCAAGTGGGTCGCCCGGCTGCGCACCGTCGCCCCCGAGGGCCAGTTCCTGCTCAAGACCGAGATGGGCGCCGGTCACGCCGGGCCGAGCGGCCGTTACGACTCCTGGAAGGAGGAGGCCTTCGTCCTGGCCTGGATCCTGGACACGGCCGGCGCCGCCACCATCTGACCACCGCCGGGCCCTTTCCGGTACGCCGATGGTCGTACCGGAAAGGGTCTCGACCCACGCACCGGCACGGGCGGTCCCCTCGTGTCGCCGGCCGGGTGTCGACCGGCGACCCGCGCGAGGCGGGGCGGTCACCCGCGGAGAAGTCGATCTTCTACGATCATCGGCATCCATCACGGGGGAATGAGCCCATGCCTTCTGCGGCTCAGCGCGGCCTCGCGGCCGCCTGTTGCGCTTTCCTGTCCACCGTCGGCCTGATGACCGTTCCGGCCCTGCCCGCCTCCGCGGCGGCGCCGTCCGAAGTGACCGTCATACCGTCCGACATCATCGAGCACTACGCCACCGACCGGGTGGGCTTCGCCGGGGAAACCGGCTTCCTGCACCAGTACACGACCAACGACAGCTGGCTCTGGACCCGATACGCGGACGGCGCCACCCGGACCGTCACCGCGCTCGACGGCCTCCCGGCAAGTTACCTCGTCCGGGCCGGCGGTGACCGGATCCGGATCCTGGCCGACGTCGCCGGCCACACGGTGGCCGGCGCGCTGACGGTGCTGGACCTCGGCACCGACAGCTGGTTGCACCCGGCGCTACCCACGAACGCCGCCATGCTCGCCTACTTCAGCGACACGATGCTGATCCGGTCCCGGACCGGGCCCGGCGATCTGGCGCTGCGGAAGTTCACCGGCGACGGCTCGCCCGTCACCGTGCCCGTGACCGGAGTACCGGCTGACGCGACCGGGCTGAACAGCGGCATCGTCACCGCACCGGATGCGACCGCGACGACCATCGGCTTCCGGGGCAGCACCGACGGCGTCGGGTGGACCCGGTACGGCCTGCTCGACATCGCGACCGGCCGGCTCTCGATGATGCCCGAGGTCACCGGGACCATCCAGGTAATGCTGTCGGCCACCCACGTCGGCTTCCGGACCAGCGGCACGGTGCAGCTCTTCGAGCGATCAGCCGTCGTCGCCGGCGCCGCCGGGGAACCGGCCGCCATCGCGTACCCGTCCGGAACCTCCGTGCTGCTGGTCGACGGCGGCCTCCTGCTCCGGTCCACCAGCAACGACCGGGTGCCGGTCCGGTTCCGGTCCGCCGACGGAACGGACCGGCAGCTCCTGCCGCGAAGCCAGGCCGGCGCCGATGCGGTCGTCCCGGCTCCGGCCGGCGCCCTCGTGGTGGGCGGCACGGACGCGCGGGACTGGGCTGTCCAGCGGGTCACCTCCGGCGGCGCGGTCCCGGTCCTCGCCGTGACCCGCCCGGCCGTCACCGCCGGTCTCACGGTGAGCCAGGGCCTGGTCCGGCGGATACGCGTCACCACCCGGCAGGGTCAGAAGTCGACCTACGAATTCACCAACCACCACCTGCTCAGCGGCATCACCGAACCGCACGCCGCCGGTGGCACACTGACGAATGCCTCCGCGTGCGCGCCCGACGCGCACTGCGTCCGCACCGTGGACGGCAACCGGTACGGCACCGCCTGGGTCTCCGCCGGTACGACCTCGACCACCGTCTCGTTCAAGCGGGACGCGTACACCAGTGGCTTCGATGTCACGCTCCCGGCCGGCGGCGGTTCTCTGGTCGACGTCTCCGACAGCTACGCGATCGTCAACACCACGACCCCGGCCAGGCAGTACGTGATCCGGACCGGGTACACCGACGAGATCACCGCGAGGGCGGTGACCGGCGCGGCGCTCTGGTTCGACACACTGTGGACCGCGAGCGCCGGCCGGATCCAGGCGAAGAACCTGACCACCGGCGCCACGGCCGCCGCGCTCGCCACCGGCTCCTCCTGCACACCGTCCGAGCTGCAAGCGACCGGCAGGCAGGTCTACTGGTCATGCGGCGCGGACGGCCCGGCCGGCGTCTACGACGTGGCCCGGAAACGGAACGTGGCGCTGCCGTCCGGGCGATACCTGCTCGGTGACGGCTACGCGGTCCGGCACGACGCGGACGGCGCCCTGATCCGGCACGACCTGGGCACCGGCGACCGGGCCACGCTCGGCACCTTCGCCCGGGGCGCCCTGCCGGACGACCGGAACATCACCTGGGCGGTCGACAAGTACAGCGGGAATGTCGTCCATGCGGACGCGACCGGCGCCGTGCACGTGATCGACGCGGGGGTGGCCCGGTCACGGCCGGCCGTGGTGGTCACCAACGACGGCGACTACGCGGTGACCTTCGGCTCCGATCACGTCTGGTCCCGGTACCTCACGCTGAGCCGGCCGGTCACCGCGTGGAGGGCGACCATCACCGAGGCCGCCACCGGCGCCGTGGTCGCCACCCGTAGCGGCGGCCCGACGACCGCCGAGATCGGCATCGTCTGGGACGGCTACCTGGCCGGTCGGCGGCGCGCGACCAGCGGCCTGTACCGGATAGCCCTGACCACCAGCGCGGACGGCAGCACCGGCAGCACCGGCACGTCCACCGTGATGGTCCTGTGCGGCACCCCGAAGATGCGCGGCTACGACTGCGACGGCATGCCGGGAGTGCTGGCCGTGCGAAAGGACGGCCGGGCGGCCTGGCAACTCGCTCGCCGGGACCGCACCTCGCTGTGGGATCAGGGCTGGACCGAGCAGTGGGACATCGGCACCCGCAGGAGCCAGGTGTCGGCGCTCGTCCCGTTCGGCGACCTCGACAACGACCTCGACAACGATCTGCTGGTTCGCAAGGGCGACGGCAGCCTGTACGCCTACCTCGGCTTCGGGCAGGCCTACTTCGGCCGGAACCGAGTCGTCAAGATCAGCACCGGCTGGAACCGTTACGACGCGCTGGTCACCTCCGGCGACCTGAACCGCGACGGCCGCCCCGACCTGCTGGCCCGGGACGCCAAGACCGGCGTGCTGTACCGCTACTACGGCAACGGCAGGTCGTTCGGCGGCCGTGCCGAGCTCGGTGGCGGCTACCGGTCGTACGCCCGGATCGTCGGTCCCGGCGACATCAACGGCGACGGCCGCGCCGACCTGCTGCTGGTCAGCAAGAAGGGCGTCGTGTACACCCAGTACGGAACCGGCAGCGGCACCTTCGGCAAGGCCCGGAGGATCGGTTCCGGGTTCACCGCCTACAACGCGGTGATCGGCGTGGGCGATCTGAACCAGGACGGCCGCAACGACCTGCTGGTCCGCGACCGGGCCGGCAACCTGTTCCGCCTGCTCGGCACGGGCCGGGGCACCTTCGCCGCTCGGCAGCGGATCGGCACCGGGTACCAGAAGTGGGCGTACCTGTTCTAAGCGGTGCGGCGCAGCGCGACCACCGCGATGTCGTCGGCCTGCTCACCCGCCCCGCCGAGGCGGGTGAGCAGCCGGCTGCAGAAGGCGTTCAGGTCCGCTTCCACCTCGGCGGCGCAGGCGGCCAGCGCGTGCAGCCCCTCGTCGATGTCGGTGTCGCGCCGCTCGATCAGCCCGTCGGTGTAGAGCACCAGCGTGCCGCCGGGTGGCAGCGTGAGCTCCAGTTCGGCGCGTGCCGGCGCGTCCAGCCCGAGCAGGGCGCCGCGCGGCGCCAGGAACCGGGCTTCGCCGTCGACGTGCAGCAGCGGCGGCAGGTGCCCGGCCGAGGCCATCCGGATCTGTCCGGTGGCCGGGTCCAGGGTGAACAGGCACAGCGTGGCCGACTCGGTGGGCAGCACGGTACGCATGAACCGGTTCGCCAACTCCAGCACCACCCCCGGCGGGTGGCCCTCCACCGCGTACGCCCGGACCGCGTGCCGCAGCTCGGCCATCACCGTGGCGGCGTGCAGCGAGTGCCCGGCCACGTCCCCGATCGCCACCAGCAGCTTTCCGTCCAGCACGGTCAGCTCGTAGAAGTCGCCGCCCACCTCGGTCTGCGCGCCGGCCGGCTCGTAGCGTACGGCCAGTTCGATCCCCGGCACGTCGGGAAGGCGGGACTGCAGCAGGCTGCGCTGCAGGGTGACCGCGATCCGGTGCTCCTCGTCGAACGACCGCTGGGCCTCCACCGCGGCCGCCACCGCCTGCGACAGCTGCCGCAGCACCGGGAAACCGGGCGTCTGCGAGCTGCCCGACACGGCCACGTAGACCGGCGGCCGGTCGATCCGCAGCCGGGCCGCGGCCACCGCGACCGACTCGCCGTCCGGCCACCGCACCACGTCCCAGTCGGCCGGTTCGTCCGTGCGGACCAGGGATCCGACCGCGACGCGATGGCCCGGCACCGCCCATTTGCGTACGGCGGCGGGCGGCCCCACCGCGGCCAGGCTCTCCCCCTCGGAGGTCTCCGCCACCACCACGACCGGGCCGCCGAAGATGTCCGCCGCCCCGTCCGCGGCCGCCTCCAGCAGGGCGGACAGTGTGGACGAGGAGTTGATCGCCAGCGTGGTCTCGGCCAGCCGGACCATCCGGGCGGCGAGCAGCTCGGCCCGCTGCCGTGCCCGGTAGTAGCGCAGCACCGCCTGCGCGGTCGCGATCAGCTCGTCCGGCTCGATCGGCTCGACGAGGTACGCGTCCGCGCCACGGTTGAGTCCCTGGGTACGGTCGTTGACGTCGACCGCGTGCGCGGACACGTGGATCACCGGCAGGACGCCGTACCGTTGATCGGTCTTGATCTGTTCGCAGACGTCGAAACCGCTCATGTCCGGCAGCTTCACGTCCAGCACGACCAGGTCGGCGGCGACGTCCTCGTCGGCCAGCTTGCGCAGCGCCTCGCCGCCGCTCTCGGCTTCGACGACCGTGAACCCGGCCCGGGTCAGCCAGCTGACCAGCAGGTACCGTTTCGTGGCGCTGTCGTCGACGACGAGGACGGTGGCCGGGGTCATGACGTCGCCGGTAGCTGGAGCGTGAACGTGCTGCCCTCACCCGGGACGGAGTGCACCCGCAGGCCGCCGCCGAGGATCCCGGCCAGCCGCCGGGCGTAGGGCAGGCCCAGACCGGTGCCCTTGCCGCTCACCGGCTTGCTGCCGGGCACCTGGTAGAACTCCTCGAAGATCCGTTCGTGCAGCTCGGGCGGGATGCCGACCCCGGTGTCGGCGACCACGAACTCGATCTCCGAGCCGACCGGCCGCGCGCTGAGCCGCACCGAGCCGGACTCGGTGAACTTCAACGCGTTGGTCAGCAGGTTGCGCAGCACCTGGGCGAGCAGCACCTCGTCGGAGCGCAGACTCGGCACGGCCGGCTCCTCCACCACGAAATCCACCTCCGGACGGGTGGCGAGCGGGCGCAGGGTGCCGCGCAGCTGGCCGAACATCGCCTTGAGATCGACCGTGGTCCAGTTCGGCTCGATCCGGCCGGCCTCCGCCTTGGCCAGGTCGAGCAGGCCGTTGACCAGGGTCAGCAGATCGCTCGCCGAGGTACGGATCAGGTCCACCTGGCGGCGCTGCTCGTCGGTGAGCTGATCCGACGACGAGTCGGTGAGCAGCCGGCCCAACCCGATGATCGCGGTGACCGGGGCGCGCAGCTCGTGGCTGACATTGGCCAGGAAGCGGCTCTTGGCCTCGCTGGCCGCGCGCAGCTGCACCGACTTCTCGTCCAGCTCGGCGTAGAGCGCGACCACCCCGCGGTTGGTCTCCTCGAGCTCGTCGGAAAGCTGGTGGTACAGCGCCATCACGCCGCGGTTGGTCTCCTCCAGCTCGGCGTTCAGCCGGGCCAGGTCGTCGCGTTGCGCGCGCACCTCGTCGAGGGCGGCGATCAGCTGCTGGTTCTGCACCGCCAACTCGTCCAGCGGGCTGCCCGGCACGTGCTGGGTCAGCTCGGCGCGGATCTCGTCCATCCTGGTCGGCGTCAGAGCCGGCGTCCCGGGCGGTAACCGCCGCGCCATCCGGATCGTCGTGCCGCTACCGCCATCGTCGTCGACCTCCATCGTGTCGACCAGACGGCCGACCTGCTGCAACTGCTCGGCCAGCCGCGGCGAGCCGCCACCTGCCGAATGTGCCATTGTCACCTGGAGGTTGGGTACCCCATAGGGCTCCACCGCGAACGTCACGTCCGCCCCCGCCCCCGCGGTGAGCAGCACCCGGCCCACCTCGCTGATCGCGGTCGCCATCCGGGTCTGGTCCTGCGCCTCCAGGCCGACCGCCCGGGCCACCTCCCGGCCGAGCTGCCGCACCACGAAGATGTCCGGTTCGGCGCGCAGCCGCATACGCATCAGTGGCTCGGTCACGCTCATGGCAGCCGGGCCACGAGCACGCCGGCGTCGTCCCGGCGGGTTCCCGCGTCCCGCAGCACCACGCCCGCGATCACCTCGGGCGATCGGGCCAGCAGACCCGGGTAGCCGACCGGGGACCACCGATCCACCACGCCGTCGGAGTGCATCAGCACGGTGGTTCCGGGTGGCAGCGGGTAGTCGTACTCCCGGACCTGGCGGCGCTGATGCCCGGCGATGCCGGGCATCGACACCATGCCGCGCCGGGTGCCGTCGGGCAGGAACAGGGTGCCGGCGATGTTGCCCAGCCCGGCGTAGCGGACCAGGCCGGCGGCCGGGTCGAGCTCGGCGACGGCCAGCGCGGCGCCACGGGTGTGCCCGAGCTTACGGTGCAGCGCCTCCACCATCGCCGCCGGCGAGCCGGCCGGGACGTGCCGGAACACCCGCACCGCCTCCTGCGAGGCCGCCGCGGCCAGCCCGCCGTGCCCCAGCCCGTCGCAGACCAGCAGCTGGCGCCGGCCGTCGGCCTCGCGGATCGCGTACGCGTCGCCGCTCACCGCCTCCCCGGTGATCGGCCGGGTCAGCCCGGACGCCCACGCCGCTTCCGGGGGATCGTCCGGCCACACCTGCACGGCCAGGACCGTGCCGTGGCCCGGCAGCGAGTACATGTCCCAGTGGCTGGCCTGGCGCAGGATCGCGCCGAGCCCGATACCCAGCGTGCCGGCGGTGGAGTGCCCGTCGCCGAGCGCCCGCGCCACATCGGCGATCCCCGGCCCGCTGTCGATCGAGACGAGCTCGACCCCGGCCTGCTGCGTGGTGCGCACCGCGCGCACCAGGACGGTGCCCTGCACGGCGTGTTTGACCAGATTGCCGGCCGCTTCGGCGGCGACGATGGAGAGGTCGGCGACCCGCCGCTCCGGCATGGCCAGCTCGGTGGCGAGGCGTTCGGCCGCGCGGCGTACGGCGGAGGCGGTTCCGGCGTCCTCCACCCGGAACCAGACCCCACCTTCGAGGAGCCCTTCGGGCAGGGACGCCACCGTTCCTCCGCTCATCGGCACCACTTGGTCACGGTGATGGTGGTGCCCTTGCCGACCTCGGTCTCGATCTCGAACTCGTCGACGAGACGGCGCGCGCCGCTGAGTCCCAGTCCCAGCCCGCCACCGGTGGTGTAGCCATCGGTGAAGGCCAGGTCCAGGTCGGCGATACCCGGTCCCTGGTCGGCGAAAACGATGCGGATGCCGGCCCGGATCTCGTTGCGTACCCGGCTCACCTCGATGGTGCCACCGCCGCCGTAGACCAGGGTGTTGCGGGCCAGCTCGCTCGCCGCGGTGACCAGCTTGGTCTGGTCGACGAGGGAGAGCTTGGCCTCGACCGCGACGGTGCGGACCAGCTGCCGGACCCGGACCACGTCCTGATCGGTGGTGACCGGGATCCGCCGGCTCTCCTCGTTCACGGCGTGCTTACCGCTGCCGGGTCGGCCTCATCCTCGTCGTCATCGTCGGGCTCGGCCTCGGCCCGGCTGCGCGCCAGCATCTCGATGCCCAGTTCGACGTTGAGCGCGGTCCGGATGCCCTGCAGCGACAGCCCGAGCTCGACCAGGGTGATCGCCACCGCCGGCCGCATACCGACCACCACGGTCTCGGCGTCCAGCACCCGGGAGACCGAGGCGATGGTCGCGAGCGTACGGCCGACGAACGAGTCGACGATGTCCAGCGCGCTGATGTCGATGATCACGCCGTGGCAGCCGGTCGCCACGATCCGCTCGGCCAGGTCCTCCTGCAGCTGCAGGGCGGTCTGGTCCTCCATGTCGATCTGGATGGAGACCAGGAGGATGTCGCCGATCTTGAGGACCGGCACGCGTTCCACGTCAGCGCTCCGTCCGCTTGGTCGCCACGACCTTGTAACTGCTCTTGCCGAGAACGTAGCGCAGCGCGTCGGCCAGCGAGGACTTCGTCGCGATGTCGCCGAACTCGATGCCGAGCGCCACGATGGTCTGGGCGATCTGTGGCCGGATCCCGGAGATGATGCAGTCGGCGCCCATCAGCCGGGCGGCCACCACGGTCTTCAGGATGTGCTGGGCGACCTGGGTGTCCACCGCCGGGACGCCGGTGATGTCGATGATCGCGTGCGGCGAGCCGGTGTCGACCAGGGTCTGCAGCAGGCGCTCCATCACCACCTGGGCGCGGGCCGAGTCGAGCGTGCCGACCAGCGGCACCGCCACCACGCCCTCCCAGAGCTTCACCACCGGGGTGGAGAGCTCCAGCAGCTGCTCGGTCTGGTCGGCGATCAGGGCCTCCCGGACACGCACGTAGCTGTCGAAGGTGAACAGGCCGGCCTGGTCCACGAAACCGGAGAAGGCGACGTACTGCCGCAGCGTGCCGGCGTCCGGGGTGTCCCCGAGGATCTCCAGCACCGCGTCCTTCAGCGCGTACACGCTGATCGCGGTCTCGGTGGCGGTGAAGCCCTGCCGCGCCCGGCTGCGGGACAGCTCGCTCAGCTGGGCCCGCAGCTCGCCCGCCGACTCCTCGGCGACGTCGCCCGCGCCGGCCGCGAGCGCCTGCTGGAAGCCCTTGTGCAGCTCGGCCGTCTGCCGCCGCAGCTCGACGCCGGTCATCCGGCCCTTGAGCCCGGTGGTGACCAGTTCCGCCCAGCGGCTGACGAGCCCCTCGGATTGTTCCTCGAGCAGGTTCGCGAACCGAACCGACTCCTCCGGACTCAGCGCCACCGCTGCCTCCCCACCACACGATCCGTGCGCAACGGCCGGACTTTACCATCAGGATGTCCGTTAGTTGCTGTAGACCAACTAACGGACGGGGTCAAGCCCTTCGTCCCCGCCAGCGCGCATCCCCTCGGTACGTGGAGTACCGTTCAGCAATAACAGGAGGTCCACGAATGTCCTTGACGGTGCAGACCGAACAACGCGGCGACATGGTCGTCGTGTCGGTGGCCGGTGAGCTCGACATGGCTACCGCCCCGCAGCTGCAGGACCAGATCAGCGACCTGCTGGAGAAGGGTCGGACCAGGCTGGTCTTCGATCTGGCCGAGGTGTCGTTCTGCGACTCCACCGGGCTGTCCGTCTTCGTCCGTGCGAAGAACAGCACCGACGACGCCGGCGGCACGGTCCGGCTGGCCGCGCCGCAGCGCGGCGTGCTGCGCATCCTGGAGGTGAGCGGCCTGGTCGAGGTGCTGCACACGTACCCGACCGTGGATGAGGCGGTCGCCGCCGAGGAGCCCGCGCTCGACTGACGGGCGCACACCCGACGACCGGACCGGTCGGCGTAGTTTGTCGCCGACCGGCCACGGGAACCCGTTGCCGGATTGACCTCGGCCCCCGGGAGTGCCCGTGAAAAAGATGTTCCAAGGCTTCAAAGACTTCATCATGCGCGGCAACGTCGTCGACCTCGCCGTGGGTGTCGTCATCGGCGCCGCGTTCACCGCCGTGGTGACCACCCTGACCGAAGGCTTCCTGAAACCGCTGATCCAGGTGATCAGCGGCGGCAGCGGGGTCGAGGCCGGCACCTTCAAGATCAACAAGGTGCCGTTCGACTACGCCAGCTTCATCAACGCGGTGATCACCTTCCTGCTGACCGCGGCGGTGCTCTACTTCCTGGTCGTCTACCCGCTCAACGTGCTGGCCGAGCGCCGCCGCCGCGGCGAGGAGCCCCCGCCGAAGTCGCCCAGCGAAGAGGTCAAGCTGCTCACCGAGATCCGTGACGCGCTGGTCGCCCAGGCACAGGCCGGGCATGGCGCCCAGCCGCAGGGCAACGTCTACGGCAGCGCGGTCGACGACATCCTCCAGCGCCGCCAGGAGCCGCCGCGCTGACCGGCCGCGAAAAAGATTCGCCCTCCCGGCACTGTTCGAACAGATGTTCGATACAGTGCCGGGATGGAGCAGCGTAAGCACTGGTGGAACGGCAAATGGGGACGTCTCGCACGGAAGGACGTCTACCTTCGCACCAGCGGCGACCAGTGGTATGTCGAGCAGCGCGCCGGCGGCTCCGACGGCACGTCGCACTTCTTCGAGTACGACAGCGAGGACGCCGCCCTGGACATGGTCCGCGCCCTGCTGAACGGCCCGGACGAGTGGCGTGAGCTGTCCGTGCGCCCGCCGGCCCGCTGATCAGGCCGCCCGGCGCCGGTCCCGGCCGCAGTCGCGCCGGGCGGTGAGCGGACCGGTCGGCGGGACCAGCCGCAGTCCCGGCCGCCGCGCCGCCGGGGTCTCGCCCTGCTGCTCGGCCGTGCCGTCGAAACGCCAGCCGGCGCCGACCCGCACACCGGGCGGCCGCGCCGATCCGCCGGCGCTTCGCGACAGCGCCACGACCAGCAGATAGCCGACGACCACGAAACCGTGCCCGACCAGCCGGGCGACGTCCACCCGGCCGGCGGTCAGGTCGTTGACCGACAGCAGCAGCAACATCCCGACGAACGCCGTCAGCATCGGCACCAGCCCGACCGGCCGGGTGCGCCGCAGCGCGATGACGAGGTAACCCGCGCCCACCGCGACGTTCCACGCGGCCGACTCGTTCCACAGGTGCCCGGGCGCCGTGGCCGGCCCGAGGTGCACGTGCCCGGCCCCGGACGCGCCGCCGACCTGCGCCAGCCCCAGGATGATCTGGACCGCGCCGATCAGCGCGAGAGCGACGTACATCGCCGCCACCGGGAGGCGCCGCGAGGGCGCCTTCACCGGCGCCGCGGGCCGGGCGGCCAGGATGGCCGCGCTGAGATCCGGCACCTCCGGCACCGCCCCGGTACGCGTGAGCCGGTTCACCGCCGCGGCCCGCTCCAGCCACTCCCGGCATCCCGCACAGCCGGCCAGGTGCTCGTCGACCAGCGGCCGCACGACCGGGTCGTCCTCGCCGTCCAACTGCGCCGACAGCATCTCGCGCCACCGCTCACACGCCATGCCTCCATAGTCGCGCGGGATCGGCCGACGGTTCCGGCCCGGTCACCGCCTTTTCCGCCGGCGGCGGTGGTCAGTGCGACTGCGGCCCCGGCCCGGCGTGCAGTTCCCGGCTGTGCCCGAGCAGCCGCCGCCGTTCCCGGAAGGCTCGCAGGTTGGCGGTGTTCCCGCAGGTGCTCACGTCGTGCCAGACCCCGCTGTTGTTCCGCGAGGTGTCGAAGAACGCGGCGCGGCAGGCCGCGTTGTGGCAGAGCTTGAGCCGCGGCCAGATCCCGGCCTGCTGGGCGAGCAGCGCCTCGGCCCACAGCGCCGAGGCCAGCCACCGGGTGCCCCGGCCGGTCGGCACCACCCGCACCCACCCGGCCGCGTCCGGCGCGAGGCTGACCGGCACGTCGGCGGGCGGCAGCGCGCCGGGCGGCTCCTGGTTCGACCCGGCCAGCACCACCTGCTCGAACGCCGACCGCAGCCGGCGCAGCGAGCGCAGGTCGGCGGCGGAGAGCAGCAGCGTCGGGGCGGGCAGGCCGGACGAGCGGGACCACATCGCCAGCGCGTCGGTCACCCACCACTGGGCGTCCTCGACGGCGGCCAGCAGATCCGGCCCGTACGACATCGCCGCGCGCGTGTTCAGCAACTCCTGGACGAGGGCGAAACCTCCGGGCGCCTCCCGCACGCCGTGCCGCGCGCTCGCCTTCCACGACATAGCCAAAGACTACTTGACTCTTTTTCACACCTTGCGACCCGGTACGCCCTGATCACTCACCGGCGGGTGGACGATCGGACATGATGGGTGGACGGTGGTGAATGGGTCTCCAGAGTGACCCGGCTGATCGGTGAGGGAGGCCCCCGTGCACAGAGTCCCGGTTTTCGCGCTCGCCGCGGTGACGGCGTTGACCCTGGCCACCGGTTGCGACTCGGGCCAGCCGGAGACCGGTGGCACGCCCTCGGCCGGACCCGCTCCGTCGTCGGCCGCGCCCAGCAGCCCCGCCACGCCGTCCGCACCCACCGCCCCGCCCTCGACCGCCCCGGTACGGAAACTGAGGATCGGCGCCAAGGGCGCCGATGTGCTCGCCCTGCAGCACCGGCTGACCGAGCTCGGCTACTGGAACGGCACGGCGGACGGCAGGTTCGGCGCAACCACCCAGCAGGCGGTGTACGCCCTGCAGAAGGCCGCCGGCCTGCGCCGCGACGGCGTGGTCGGCCCACGGACCCGGCAGGCCCTGGACCGCGGCGTGGCCGCGAAGGCGAGATCGACGAGCGGGCGGGTGGTGGAGATCGACCTGAGACGGCAGCTGCTGATGCTGGTCGACGACGGCCGGATCACCCAGGTCTTCAACACCTCGACCGGCTCGAACGAGTACTACCAGCAGAAGGGCGAGACCTTCCGGGCCGACACCCCGCGGGGAAAATTCCGGGTGAGCCGGCAGATCGACGGCTGGCGGAACGCCCCGCTGGGCCTGCTCTGGCGGCCGAAGTACTTCAACGGCGGGATCGCCGTGCACGGAGCGACCAGCGTTCCGCCCTACGCGGCCTCACACGGGTGCGCCCGGGTGTCGATCGCCGCGATGAACTGGCTGTGGAAGAACGACGCCCTGCCGCTGAAGACCCGGGTCTGGGTCTACTGACCCGCCCGGGGCGCGCGGCCCGGGCAGCACGGCCGGCCCGGCCGTCTCCGGCGGGAACGCCGTGCCGTACAGCTCGGCGCAGAGCACCACGCCCATCCACGGCACCCACGGCCCGCTCAGCACCAGCGGCGCCGACCGGCCCCGCACCCGCAAGGTCACCGACCAGTCGGCCGGCTCGGTCTCGACCTGGGCGACCGCCCGCAGCGGCCACTCCTCGGCGCCGACCACGATCCGCTGATCGGTGATCACCACGACCCGCCGGCCGCCGCCGGTCACGTCGGCCGGGAACCACCCGTACTGCTTCTCCCCCGGCCGCAGCCGCACGGTCGGCGCCACCGCGGCCGGCCGCCCACCCCGCTCCACCAGCGCGGCCAGCAACGTCATCGACCGGAACCCGGCCGCCAGCTGTCCGTCATCCCATCCCGTCACACCACGCTCCCGTCCACCGCCGGGCAGGCCCCGGCACACCGCGAGCCCCAGCCGCGGGACTGTGACTCTCGCACGCCGGGTCGTGACCGACCAGTAGATACACCCGCAAGAGGGGAGTTTCGCCGACCAGGCGGTCCCATTCGGAACAATCCGGCTACCCCGACCGGGTGCCCCGCCCGGGCTCGCCGATGCCACCGGTGGCCGGTTCGGGGACGCGCCTCGTCCGGAGACGGCCGTCGCCGGCCCGGCGAGCGGCCGACCGGGACCCGCTTCCGCCCGGCGCTGAGCTCATGGGAGCCCGGGCAGCACATCCTCATGCGGCCAGACCTCCGCGAGCACCCTGGCCAGACCAGGATCGGAGCTCGACACGCAGTACGGCGTCTGCTCCGGGTCACGCACCGCCAACTCGACCGGAGCGGACAGCAGGCCCCAGACCGGAAGCGCGTTCGCGAGCCGGCCCCGGAGCCGCAGATCCCGATACTCCGGCTCCGACCACACTGCGGACGCGCGCTTGAGGTCGGCCGGATCGACCGCTACCCACACCCCGAACGTGGCGCTGAAGTCGCCGGTCAACCTCACCGGGAGCAATGCCCGCAGGAAGGCGCCCACCCCGGGGATGTGCATCATCACCGAGACGTCCGGGTTCGCATGACTCAGCCAGGCGCCTCGTACCCGATGCTGCCGGCGGGTATCGAGGACCGGATCCGGCAGCCGGAACCGCGCATGCCGGTCATGGGTGTCCCTCGGCCGCCCGCAGCAGAGGCACACGTCGCCGGCCTGCCGCGTCTCCGCCGAGGGGTCGCTGTCGACCGGGTCGGCGCGCTTACCGAACCAGTCAAGGACTCTGCCCACAACGCCTCTTCCACCTCGTGCGGGCGCGCTTGGCTGCGGTACCGCCCGTAAAACGGGCCAGGCCAGCCCCGGTGTACCGGAGCTGGCCTGGTGCAACGGTGGGCCGCCAGGGACTCGAACCCTGAACCTAAGGATTAAAAGTCCTCAGCTCTGCCATTGAGCTAGCGGCCCGCCGGTGTCAGCGTACCGACCCCGATCCGTTCCGCAATCATGTACCCGCCGCGCCACGGCTGCCCGCGATCACCCCGCGGCGAGGAACCCCCGGACGTACGCCCGTCGTCCCTGGTGGATCCGGGCTTTCCCGGTCCCCTCCGGAATGCCCTGGCGTTCGGCGATCTCGCGGTAGTCCAGCCGGCGGATGTCGCGCAGCAACGACCGGCCCGACCAGACCGGGGTTGCGGGTCTCCCACCGTTGCAGGGCGTCCAGCAGGTCCAGCCGGGAACCGGCGATGACGCTGGTGGTACGGGCGTCCGGCACGTCGATCGGCGGATCTTCGGGCGCCTGTTCCACCGCCCGCCGCTTCAACGACCGGTACGTCTGCCGCGCGCTGTTCGACCCGGCCAGGGAGATCGCGCACGCCTCCGGCTCCACCGTGGTAACGGGCACCCCGGATACGTCGGCAAGGACGGCGCAGCCCCCACATCACGACTGGATCACGACTCGCTGGCGTGTTCAGTCTCCGGACATCTCGCGGACAGGTGGATCAGGGATCCTGCGAGCCATGCAACGTACTTCCGGCATCGCCGCGCTTGTCGCACTGACCACCCTCGCCGCGGGCGCTCCGGCCTACGCCGCCGAGCGCCCGGCCCGCGAAGTGACCGCGAAGGCCGAAACCCCGGCGTTGTACGACGACGAGGCCGGCGGCGATGCCGACGCGGACGATCCGGCTATCTGGATCAACAAGGCGAACCGGGCCCGCAGCCTGGTGATCGGCACCGCCAAGAACGGCGGCCTGCGGGTCTACGACCTGACCGGCCGCGAGGTGCAATCCATCGCGACCCCGGACGGCGGCCGCTTCAACAACGTCGACATCGTCTCCGGCTTCCCGTTGGGGCGGCAGAAGGTCGACCTGGCCGTCGTCACCGACCGCGGCCTGGACAAGCTGCGCATCTACCGGATCAGCCCGGCCGGGCTGACCGACGTCACCTCGGCCGAGGCGCCGCTGCTCTTCGCCCGGGACCAGGCGGAGGTCGAGGAGCAGGCCACCGGCTACGGTCTGGCCACCTACGACCGGTACGCGGTGGTCAGCCGCCGGCACAGCACCCGCCTCGGCATCTTCCGGCTGGAGGAGAGGCACGGCCGGGTCACCTACCGCACCTCGGACACCCTGGACCTGCCGAGCTCGTTCCGGCTGCCGGACGGCGGCACCTGGTCGCCCTGCGCGGAGCCGGGTGAGGGCCCCCAGATCGAGGGCATGGTGGTGGACGCCGAGGCGGGCGTGCTCTACGCCGCCCAGGAGGACGTCGCGCTCTGGCGGATCAACCTGCGGGGCGGCACGTTCAGCAGCGTCCCGCGGATCGTCGAGAAGGTCAAAGAGTACGGCGTACCGGGCACCTGGGACGCCGAGTCCGAGGAGTGCGTCCTGGACTCGGCCGCGGACCCGGGCCTCGGCGGCCGGATCACCGCGGACGTCGAGGGCGCCACGATCTACCAGACCGGCAGGCACGACGGCTACCTGATCGTCTCCAGCCAGGGCGACAGCCGCTTCTACGTCTACGACCGTCGCACGAACCGTCCGGTCACCCGCTTCACGGTCGCGGACGGCCCGCTCGACGGCGTGCAGCACTCCGACGGCGCCGCGGCCACCTCGGTCGCGCTGCCCGGCTACCCGAAGGGCCTGCTGGTCCTCCACGACGGCGAGAACACCCCCGATGGTGGGCGCACCAGCACGAACTTCAAGTTCGTCGACTGGCGCAGCCTCCACATCGCAAAAATCTGACCCGCTTCCCCGTACGCCACGAGCCCCGCACCGCCGTCCGAGGACTCCCCCCCGGAACACACAGACACCCCGTTTCGAAGCTCCGGCCGGGCACGGGGTGTTTCTGTACCCGCCGCACGGAGCCGGGTCCGGTGTCTCACCACTCGGCCCGCCGCACGGGGCCGGGTCCGGTGTCTCACCACTCGGCCCGCCGCACGGGGCCGGGTCCGGTGCCTCACCGGGCGGCCCGGCCCGGTCCCGGACACAGGCGCGAGGCTCGCCAGTCCGTGGAAACGAAGAAAGGCCCACCCCGTCCGGGGTGGGCCTTTCTCAACGTTAAGTCCGGCGGCGTCCTACTCTCCCACACCCTCCCGAGTGCAGTACCATCGGCGCTGGAGGGCTTAGCTACCGGGTTCGGAATGTAACCGGGCGTTTCCCCTCCGCTATGACCACCGAAACAGCCATCAGCGAAACCACAACCAGCAACCCACACACCACAAACAGCAGCATGGGATGGTTGTTCGTTTGCTGTGAATCACACAGTGGACGCTAAGCATAAAGTATAGAGTGGTTAAGCCCTCGGCCTATTAGTACCGGTCAACTCAACACGTTACCGTGCTTACATCTCCGGCCTATCAACCCAGTCGTCTAGCTGGGAGCCTTACCCACTCAAAGGTGGTGGGATACCTCATCTCGAAGCGAGCTTCCCGCTTAGATGCTTTCAGCGGTTATCCCTTCCGAACGTAGCCAACCAGCCATGCTCCTGGCGGAACAACTGGCACACCAGAGGTTCGTCCGTCCCGGTCCTCTCGTACTAGGGACAGCCCTTCTCAAGTATCCAACGCGCACGGCGGATAGGGACCGAACTGTCTCACGACGTTCTAAACCCAGCTCGCGTACCGCTTTAATGGGCGAACAGCCCAACCCTTGGGACCTGCTACAGCCCCAGGATGCGACGAGCCGACATCGAGGTGCCAAACCATCCCGTCGATATGGACTCTTGGGGAAGATCAGCCTGTTATCCCCGGGGTACCTTTTATCCGTTGAGCGACACCGCTTCCACACGCAAGTGCCGGATCACTAGTCCCGACTTTCGTCCCTGCTCGACCCGTCAGTCTCACAGTCAAGCTCCCTTATGCACTTACACTCAACACCTGATTGCCAACCAGGCTGAGGGAACCTTTGGGCGCCTCCGTTACCCTTTAGGAGGCAACCGCCCCAGTTAAACTACCCACCAGACACTGTCCCTCGACCCGATCAGGGCCGCAAGTTAGATACCCAAACCCAACAGAGTGGTATTTCAACAACGCCTCCACCCGAACTGGCGTCCGAGCTTCACCGGCTCCCACCTATCCTACACAATCGAATTCAGATACCAATGTCAAGCTATAGTAAAGGTCCCGGGGTCTTTCCGTCCTGCCGCGCGTAACGAGCATCTTTACTCGTACTGCAATTTCGCCGGGCCTGTGGTTGAGACAGTGGGGAAGTCGTTACGCCATTCGTGCAGGTCGGAACTTACCCGACAAGGAATTTCGCTACCTTAGGATGGTTATAGTTACCACCGCCGTTTACTGGCGCTTAAGTTCTCCGCTTCGCCCCAAAGAGCTAACAGGTCCCCTTAACGTTCCAGCACCGGGCAGGCGTCAGTCCATATACATCGTCTTACGACTTGGCATGGACCTGTGTTTTTAGTAAACAGTCGCTTCCCCCTGCTCTCTGCGGCCATACCACGCTCCACCCGCAAGGGGCTTCACGCGTCCGGCCCCCCTTCTCCCTAAGTTACGGGGGCAATTTGCCGAGTTCCTTAACCACAGTTCACCCGTCGCCTCGGTATTCTCTACCTGACCACCTGTGTCGGTTTCGGGTACGGGCCGCTCGGAACATCGCTAGAGGCTTTTCTCGGCAGCATAGGATCACTGACTTCACCAGAACGGCTCGGCATCACGTCTCAGCCTCATGTGTCACGGATTTGCCTATGACACGGCCTACACGCTTACCCCGGCACAACCACCGGCCGGGATCAGCTACCTTCCTGCGTCACCCCATCACTAAACTACTACCCAGAAGGGTCCTGGCCTCCACGCCCTTGGTCCGAAGACCGCAGACGCTTCAGGCAGTTAGCATCCCGAGGTTCATCTTGGGCGTTCCTTTGCGGGTACGGGAATATCAACCCGTTATCCATCGACTACGCCTCTCGGCCTCGCCTTAGGCCCCGACTCACCCAGGGCGGATTAGCCTGGCCCTGGAACCCTTGGTCATCCGGCGGAAGGGGTTCTCACCCTTCATTCGCTACTCATGCCTGCATTCTCACTCGTGTAGCGTCCACGACTGGATCACTCCGCCGCTTCACCCGCAACACGACGCTCCCCTACCCATCAACGCGCCTGGATAGAATCCCGAAGAACTCTACCGAGCAATGCGTCAA
The DNA here is from genome assembly GCF_003711105.1 of Actinoplanes teichomyceticus ATCC 31121. NCBI lineage: Bacteria > Bacillati > Actinomycetota > Actinomycetes > Micromonosporales > Micromonosporaceae > Actinoplanes > Actinoplanes teichomyceticus. Next base: position 175,606 of record NZ_CP023865.1, on the reverse strand, counting down.
TGCCACAGCTTCGGCGGTGTGCTTGAGCCCCGCTACATTGTCGGCGCGGAACCACTTGACCAGTGAGCTATTACGCACTCTTTAAAGGGTGGCTGCTTCTAAGCCAACCTCCTGGTTGTCCATGCGATCCCACATCCTTTTCCACTTAGCACACGCTTAGGGGCCTTAGCTGGCGATCTGGGCTGTTTCCCTCTCGACTACGAAGCTTATCCCCCGCAGTCTCACTGCCGCGCTCTCACTTACCGGCATTCGGAGTTTGGCTGATTTCAGTAAGCTTGTAGGCCCCCTAGACCATCCAGTGCTCTACCTCCGGCAAGAAACACACGACGCTGCACCTAAATGCATTTCGGGGAGAACCAGCTATCACGGAGTTTGATTGGCCTTTCACCCCTAACCACAGGTCATCCCCCAACTTTTCAACGTTGGTGGGTTCGGTCCTCCACGCAGTCTTACCCACGCTTCAACCTGCCCATGGCTAGATCACCCCGCTTCGGGTCTAGAACATGCGACTAAAAACGCCCTATTCAGACTCGCTTTCGCTACGGCTACCCCACACGGGTTAACCTCGCCACATGCCACTAACTCGCAGGCTCATTCTTCAAAAGGCACGCCATCACCCCGAAAGGCTCTGACGGATTGTAGGCGAACGGTTTCAGGTACTATTTCACTCCCCTCCCGGGGTACTTTTCACCATTCCCTCACGGTACTAGTCCGCTATCGGTCACCAGGAAGTATTCAGCCTTACCAGGTGGTCCTGGCAAATTCACAGCAGATTCTAGGAGTCCGCTGCTACTCGGGAACACCACAAGGAGGTCATACACTTTCGTCTACCGGGCTCTCACCGTCTACGGCCGACTTTCCCACGTCGTTCGACTAGCATAAGACTTTGTAACTCCTCGAACGCATGTCAGTACGTTCCAGCAGGTCCCACGACCCCTCACGTGCAACCCCTGACAGGTATCACACACGCAAGGTTTAGGCTACATCCGCTTTCGCTCGCCACTACTCACGGAATCACGGTTGTTTTCTCTTCCTACGGGTACTGAGATGTTTCACTTCCCCGCGTTCCCCTCACACACCCTATGAATTCAGGCATGGATGACACGACATGACTCGTGCCAGGTTTCCCCATTCGGACACCCTGGGATCACAGCTAGGTTGACAGCTCCCCCAGGCCTATCGCGGCCTCCCACGTCCTTCATCGGCTCCTGGTGCCAAGGCATCCACCGTTCGCCCTTGACAACTTAACCACAGAAAACAAGATGCTCGCGTCCACTGTGCAATTCTCAACCAACGACCAACCCACAACCACCACGATCAACCACCAGCACTGTCAAAACAGCCGGTATGGAAGACCAGGTCGTGCCTGGCATTGAAGACCAACCCAAAGGTTGTTCTTTCAGATACCCAACAGGGTGCTTATCGCCCTCACCAGCCGCACCAGAACCCGTTCCGCCGCCCGAAGGCGTGTACTAGATGTCCCGGCCGTTGCCGGCTCGAACTAGCCAGTGTCTCCGCCTATGAGCACCCCGACCTGACATTCGCAGGTCGCGGGCCACTGTCACCTTTCGGTGAAAGTTGCTCCTTAGAAAGGAGGTGATCCAGCCGCACCTTCCGGTACGGCTACCTTGTTACGACTTCGTCCCAATCGCCAGCCCCACCTTCGACGGCTCCCTCCCACAAGGGGTTAGGCCACCGGCTTCGGGTGTTGCCGACTTTCGTGACGTGACGGGCGGTGTGTACAAGGCCCGGGAACGTATTCACCGCAGCGTTGCTGATCTGCGATTACTAGCGACTCCGACTTCACGGGGTCGAGTTGCAGACCCCGATCCGAACTGAGACCGGCTTTTTGGGATTCGCTCCACCTTACGATTTCGCAGCCCTTTGTACCGGCCATTGTAGCATGCGTGAAGCCCTGGACATAAGGGGCATGATGACTTGACGTCATCCCCACCTTCCTCCGAGTTGACCCCGGCAGTCTTCGATGAGTCCCCGCCATAACGCGCTGGCAACATCGAACGAGGGTTGCGCTCGTTGCGGGACTTAACCCAACATCTCACGACACGAGCTGACGACAGCCATGCACCACCTGTCACCGCCCCCGAAGGACCTCCCATCTCTGGAAGATTTGCGGTGATGTCAAACCCAGGTAAGGTTCTTCGCGTTGCATCGAATTAATCCGCATGCTCCGCCGCTTGTGCGGGCCCCCGTCAATTCCTTTGAGTTTTAGCCTTGCGGCCGTACTCCCCAGGCGGGGCGCTTAATGCGTTAGCTGCGGCGCAGAAGACCGGAGAGGTCCCCCACACCTAGCGCCCAACGTTTACAGCGTGGACTACCAGGGTATCTAATCCTGTTCGCTCCCCACGCTTTCGCTCCTCAGCGTCAGTATCGGCCCAGAGACCCGCCTTCGCCACCGGTGTTCCTCCTGATATCTGCGCATTTCACCGCTACACCAGGAATTCCAGTCTCCCCTACCGAACTCTAGCCTGCCCGTATCGACTGCAAGCTTGGGGTTGAGCCCCAAGTTTTCACAGACGACGCGACAAGCCGCCTACGAGCTCTTTACGCCCAATAAATCCGGACAACGCTCGCGCCCTACGTCTTACCGCGGCTGCTGGCACGTAGTTGGCCGGCGCTTCTTCTGCAGGTACCGTCACTTACGCTTCGTCCCTGCTGAAAGAGGTTTACAACCCGAAGGCCGTCATCCCTCACGCGGCGTCGCTGCATCAGGCTTCCGCCCATTGTGCAATATTCCCCACTGCTGCCTCCCGTAGGAGTCTGGGCCGTGTCTCAGTCCCAGTGTGGCCGGTCGCCCTCTCAGGCCGGCTACCCGTCGTCGCCTTGGTAGGCCATCACCCCACCAACAAGCTGATAGGCCGCGAGCCCATCCCAAACCGAAAAACTTTCCACCAACAACCATGCGGCCGAAGGTCATATCCGGTATTAGCCCCCGTTTCCGAGGGTTATCCCAAAGTCTGGGGCAGGTTACTCACGTGTTACTCACCCGTTCGCCGCTCGAGTACCCCGAAGGGCCTTTCCGCTCGACTTGCATGTGTTAAGCACGCCGCCAGCGTTCGTCCTGAGCCAGGATCAAACTCTCCAACAAAAACTTGTCAAAAAGCGAATCCCGACAACAAAAAAGTTGCCAAAGGAATCTCCCACCAGACCCAAAGGCCTGGCCGGGGTATTGCCATAATGGCACTGGCTTATCAAGCACCCTGTTGAGTTCTCAAAGAACAACCGCACACCATCAGAAGAACCGCTTCCGCGGCCCGCCCTCCGGGGCACTCGCTCTACGTTACCCGGCCCGCTCGGCGTTGTCAACCAGTTAATCCCGGTTGGCACCGATCTGACCCGGTACGGCCACCCTGATCCAGGCCACAGCGCTGCCGTGGTCAGATGATCAAGGATTTGGCAGGACGGCCGCTGCGGATCTCTCCGCTCGCTCGCCCGTTTCCCTGCCGGCTCGCAGAACATTACCCGCTGGTTTCCCGCTGCTCCAAATCGGGGTCTAGTGTCTCGCGTCCGCCCAGCTCAGCGCAGGAATATCGGCGAACGGACCGGGGCGATCAGCGGGAAGCGGCACCGGAACCGAACGGGCCGGCACCGACGGGCCGACACCCGGCCACGCGGACCACGGCAGAACCGCTACGGACGGGACGACACCGTGCCACGCGGACCACGGCAGAACCGGCACCGACGGGCCGACACCCGGCCACGCGGACCACGGCAGAACCGCTACGGACGGGACGACACCGTGCCACGCGGACCACGGCAGAACCGGCACCGACGGGCCGACACCCGGCCACGCGGAGCGCGCAGAACCGGACGTCCCGGGGCCCGCCCGGATGGCGGCGCCCCGGGACGGGTTCAGACCAGCGCCTTCAGCGCCTCCCCCAGCCCTCGGTGGAACGTCGGGTACGCCCAGATCTGACCGAGCAGAGTCTCGATCGGCACCTCGGCGTGCACCGCCACCGACACCGCTCCGATCATCTCCCCGCCGGACTGCCCGGCCGTCGTCCCGCCGACCAGCACGCCCCGGCCCCGGTCGGCCACCAGCTTGAGGAAACCCTCGTTGCCGGGGCCGTGGATGAAGCCCCGCGAGGTCCGGTTCAGCGGCACGTGGCCGACCCGCACGTCCAGCCCCGCGTCCCGAGCCTGCTGCTCGGTCATGCCGACCGCGCCGATCTCCGGGTCGAGGAAGGTGACCCGCGGCCGCGCCCGATAGTCGGCCGCCGGGCCGCCCTGCCCGAGGATGTCCCGCACCGCGACGTCGGCCTCGTACATCGCCATGTGGGTGAAGGCGCCGTTGCCGGTGACGTCGCCGACGGCCCAGATCCGGTCGCCGGCGCGCATCCGCTCGTCGGTGCTCAGGAAACGGGCGGACGGATCCAGCCCCACGTGTTCCAGTCCCAGACCGGCGAGGCGGGCGGCCCGGCCGGTGGCGACCAGAAGCTTCTCGCCGGTCAGCACGGTGTCGTCGGTGAGCGTGACCCGGAACGAGCCGTCGTGAGCGACGTGCCGGGCCCGTACCCCCGTGCGCACCTGGACGCCGTCGGCCGTCAACGCGGCCGCGGCCACCTCGGACGACTCCGGCTCCTCCAAGGAGAGCAGGCGCGGCGAGCCCTCGATCACGGTCACCCGGACCCCGAACCGGGCGTACGCCTGGGCCAGCTCGCAACCGATCGCGCCGCCGCCGAGCACCAGCATCGACTCCGGCAGGGTGGCCGCTTCGACGGCCTCCCGGTTGGTCCAGTACGGCGTACCGGAAAGGCCGTCGATCGGCGGGATGACCGCGGCCGTGCCGGCGGCGACGACCACGCCGCGCGTCGCGGCGTACTCCTGCTCGCCGACCCGGACGCGGCCGGGACCGGTGATGGTCGCCGTGCCCCGCACGAACGTCCCGCCCCGGCCGGTGAAGCGGTCCACCGCGACCTTGTCGTTCCAGTCGTCGGTGGCCTCGTCCCGGATCCGCTTCGCCACCGGGGCCCAGTCCGGCTCCACCGTGGACGCCCCGGCCAGGCCGGGGATGCGGCGCGCCTCGGCCAGGGCGTTCCCGGCCCGCACCATGATCTTGGTAGGGATGCAGCCCCAGTACGGGCATTCGCCGCCGACCAGCCGCTGCTCGACTCCGACCACATTGAGCCCGGCCGCGGCCAGGCGACCGGCGACCTCCTCGCCGCCGACCCCGAGTCCGACGACCACCACGTCCACTTGCCGTGCTTCAGCCATGGCGCCAGCTAAGCAGAAGCGCGGCCGCCGGGCGGGGTTCCGCGCTCGTGCGTCCGCTCATGCGCCGGGCGGTGGGACGGGTTCGCGGACCGGCGCGGAAGCGGACACGCCGAGGGACACCGCCCGCCCCGCCGGGAGCGTTCCCAGGGTTCGATTCGGACGGCTCGGCGCTGGGTAAGCGACGCGGGGTCCACCGGCGAGACGTTTTGACGGACGCAACCCAGCCGGTGGACCCCACTCCCGCCCGGCGGGCCGGGCGGAGCATTCAGGCCCGCAGCCAGACCGCCTCGTCCCGGTGCGACTCCAGCGGTCCGGGGTAGTCGAGGCCGCGGCGTACCGCGTCGGGAAGGCGCCACGGCTGGTGCACGGCCGGGCCGTCGACGCCTTTGAGCTCGGGTACGTAGCGACGAACGTACACGCCCTGCGCATCGAACCGCTGCGCCTGACGGACCGGGTTGAACCGGCGGTAGGGGCGGGTGTCGTTGCCGGTGCCGGCGGTCCACTGCCAGTTGCCGGAGTTGTTCGGCACGTCCCCGTCGACCAGCCAGCGGAAGAACCACTGCAGGCCGGGACGCCAGTCGATGCCGAGATGTTTGGTCAGGAACGCCGCGGTGATCAGCCGGGCCCGGTTGTGCATCCAGCCCTCGGCGCGCAGCTGGCGCATCCCGGCGTCGACGATCGGGACCCCGGTCAGGCCGTCCTGCCAGTGCCGCAGCGCGTCGTCGTCGTAGCGCCAGTCGCGGTCGGCGGCCGGGCGCAGGGGCTGCGTGGACAGTCGCGGGAAGGCCGCGGTGACCTGGTAGTAGAAGTCGCGCCAGGCGAGTTGGCGCAGGTAGGCCTGCGCGCCCGGGGAGTCGTCGGCCCGGGCGGCGAGGGCGACCTCGAGCGCGGAGAGGCAGCCGAAGCGCAGGTAGGCGCTCAACCGGCTGGTGTTGTCGGCGGCCATGTCGTCGTGGTCGTCGTCGTACCGGGAGATCTGCCCCAACCAGGCGCAAAGCCGGCGGCGGCCCTCGGTCTCGCCGCCCGGGACCGCGTCGGGCGACTCGCCGGCGGGTGTCGCGGGAAGGTCGCCCGGCGCGATGCCGGCCGGCATCGCGAGGTTCGCCGGGGTGGCGGTCAGCCCGCGCCAGCCGGCGTTCGCCCAGGCTTTGAAGTACGGCGTGAAGACCCGGTACGAGCTCGCGCCCCCGCCCGGGCGGACCGCGCCGGGCGGCAGCACCGTGACGCCCGGGGTGATCTCCAGCTGGATCCGGTGCCGCACGGTCTCCGCGCGCAGCCGGCGTTCCCGCCGCTGTGCGTAAGCGGTCACGTCACCGGCGACCGCGATCGTCGACGCGCCCGTCCGGCCGGCCAGCCTGATCGCCTCGGCCACCGGGTCGCCGTGGCGGACCACCAGGTCGGCGCCCCGGGCGCGCAGGGTGCCGCGCAGGTCGGCGAGGCTCTGGTGGAGGAAGCGCTGGCGGTTGGCGGAGAGGCCGCCCAGTCGCGGATCGAGCACGAAGAGCGGCACCACCGGATCGGGCCCGGCGAACAGCGGGTTGTCGTGGATCCGCAGGTCCCGGGTGAGCAGCGCGATCCGGGGGCCCATCTCAGGCGGCCAGCCGGACGCGGGTGCCGGGCCGGGTGAGCAGGCTGCGGACGGCGACGGCGGCGCGGCGGCGGTTCGGCACCGTGGCGCGGCGGGTGAAGACGTCGTAACCGGCCGACTCGATCTCGTCGAGGATGCCCCCGTAGAGCTGGAACGCGGTACGCATGCAGGCCTGCGAGGCGGGTTCGAGCAGCGGTATGCCGGGGGCGGCGGCCGCGTAGTGCTCGCGGGCACGGGCGACCTCGGCCCGGATCAGCGCGCGGACCGCCGGGGTGGCGACGCGGGCGGCCAGGTCCGCACGGGTGACGCCGAACTCGGCGAGGTGCTCCTCGGGCAGGTAGACCCGGCCGCGGGCGGTGTCCTCGGCGACGTCCCGGATGAAGTTGGTGAGCTGGAACGCGAAACCGAGCTGGCGGGCCGGCTCCCGGGCGGCGGCCGGGTCGCTGGAGCCGAGGATCGGCAGCATCATCGTGCCGATCACGGCGGCCGAGCCCTCCATGTAGTCGAGCAGGTCGGGGTAGGTCGGGTAGCCGGTGACGGTCAGGTCCATCGCCATGCTGCGCAGGAACTTCTCGAAGTCCGCGAGGTCCAGCCCGAAGACCGCGATGGTGTGCAGCACGGCGGGCAGCAGCGGGTCGTCGACCGGCTCGCCGCGCAGGCCGGCCAGGAACCGGGCGGACCAGGCGGACAGCGCGGCGGCGCGCTGGTCGCTCGGCTGGGACTCGGTCCGGTCGACGATCTCGTCGGCGAACCGGGTGAATCCATACAGGGCGTGCACGTGGCGGCGTTTCCAGGCCGGCAGCAACCGGGTGGCCAGGTAGTACGTGCGCCCGTGCTCGCGGTGCAGCGCACGGCAGCGCTCGTAGGCGGCGGCCAGGTCGGTTTCCATGCCGGTCCTCCGGATAAATCGACGCACGAATCGACGCAACTTCCGAAAGTTAGGGTACGGTACTGAACGTGGCCAATGACACCCTCGCGGGAAATCTCCGTCTCGGAGCGATACCCCGACAGCAGGTCTCCCACACCGCGCTGGTCAACGCCGTCGAGGGAACGCTCGCCGACTTCCTCACCCCGCAGATCGCCATGCTGGACGCCATCGACCCGTCGCTCGGCGGGTTCGCCCGGACCGCACGCGATCTGGTGATGGCCGGCGGGAAACGGTTGCGGCCGACGTTCGCGTACTGGGGCTGGCGCGGGGTCGCCGGCGCCGGCGGCAACGCCGAAGCGGTGTTGCCGGCGCTCGGCGCGCTCGAGTTGATGCACACCTTCGCCCTGGTGCACGACGATCTGATGGACGACTCGGCGACCCGGCGGGGCCGGCCGACCGCGCACCGGATCTTCGGCGCCCGGCACGGCGAGCGGTTCGGCTCGTCGGCCGCCGTGCTCATCGGCGACCTCTGCCTGGTCTGGGCCGATCAGCTGCTGGCCCGCACCCCGCTGCCGGCGGCCACGCTGCTGGAGGTGCGCGCCCGGTACGACCGGATGCGCATCGAGGCGGTCGCCGGGCAGTACCTGGACGTGCTCGGCGAGACCGATCCGGCGTCCTGGTCGGTGGACCGCGCCCTGGTGGTGGCCCGGCACAAGACGGCCAGCTACACCGTGCAGTGGCCGCTGGACTTCGGGCTGGCCCTGGCCGGCACGGACGATCCCGAGGTGGCCGAGGCCTACCGGGTCTACGGCACCACCGTCGGCGAGGCCTTCCAGCTGCGCGACGACCTGCTCGGGGTGTACGGCGACCCGGCGGTGACCGGGAAGCCGGCCGGGGACGACCTGCGTACCGGGAAACCCACCACCCTGCTCATGCTGGCCCGGCGGATGGCCACCCCGGCCCAGCTCGGCGAGCTCGACACGGCCGGGATCGGCCGGAAAGCCGAGATCGTCGCGGAGACCGGCGCGCCCGCGCGGGTCGAGGAGATGATCCGGGCCCGCGTCGCCGAGGGCCTCACGGCTCTGGCCGACGCGCCGATCGAGACCGAGGCTCGTAGCGTACTGGTCGAACTGGCCACCGTGGCGACGCAGCGTCCGGCATGATCAATTCCCCGTTCTCGTCCACACCTTGGAGTCGCGGCGTGCGCACCGTCACCGGACCCACCGATCGCGTCGTGATAGTCGGCGCCGGCCTGGCCGGGCTCTCCTGTGCCCTGCACCTGGCCGCGGCCGGACGTGAGGTAACCGTCGTCGAACGCGAGCCGGTGCCCGGCGGCCGCGCCGGGCGCCTGTCGATCGGCGGCTACGAGTTCGACACCGGCCCGACCGTGCTGACCATGCCGGACCTGATCGCCGAGCCGCTCGCCGCGGTCGGCGAGAAGCTCTCCGACTGGCTGGAGCTGACCCCGGTGGACCCGGCCTACCGGGCGTACTACCCGGACGGCTCGACCCTGGACGTGCGCTCCGACACCACCCGGATGGCCGCCGGGATCGCCGCCGTCTGCGGCGCCCGGGAGGCCGACGGCTACCTGCGCTTCGTCGACTTCACCCGGCGGCTGTGGCAGCTGGAGCGTGACCACTTCATCGACCGCAACCTGGACAGCCCGACCGATCTGCTGAACCTGAACCTGCTGCGGCTGCTCGGGATGGGCGCGTTCCGGCGGCTCCAGCCGAAGATCAACGACTACTTCCGTGACCCGCGGACCCAGCGGATCTTCTCGTTCCAGGCGATGTACGCCGGGCTCGCGCCGCACGACGCGCTCGCGGTGTACGCGGTGATCGCCTACCTCGACTCGGTGGTCGGGGTCTTCCACCCCAAGGGCGGCATGCACGCGGTGCCGAAGGCGCTGGCCGGCGCCGCCGAGAAGCACGGGGTGACGATCCGCTACGACACCACGGTGGAGCGGGTGCTCACCGAGCACGGCCGGGCGACCGGCGTGCTGACCGCCGGGGGCGAGGTCGTCCCGGCGGACACCGTCGTACTCAATCCGGACCTGCCGATCGCCTACCGCGACCTGCTCCCGGCGCGGCGCGCGCGCCGCCTGCGCTACTCGCCGTCGTGCGTGGTGCTGCACATCGGATCGACGCAGGCCTATCGGAAGATCGCCCACCACAACATCCATTTCGGTACGGGCTGGAAGCGCACCTTCGACGAAGTGATCAACCGCGGGCTGCTGATGAGCGACCCGTCGCTGCTGGTCACCAACCCGACCCGCACCGATCCCGCGGCGGCCCCGGCCGGCCGGCACACCTACTACGTGCTGGCGCCGGCGCCGAACCTGGAGGCCGGCCCGATGAACTGGCGCGGTGGGCTGGCCGAACGGTACGCCGACGAGTTGCTGCGCACCCTGGAACAGCGCGGCTACCGGGGCTTCCGGGACGGCGTCGAGGTGGAGCGCATCGTCACGCCGGCCGACTGGGCCGACGACGGGATGGCCGCCGGCACGCCGTTCGCGGCCGCGCACACGTTCGCCCAGACCGGTCCGTTCCGGCCGTCGAACCTGCACCCCACGCTGCCGAACGTGGTCTTCACCGGTTCGGGCACGCAGCCCGGGGTGGGGGTGCCGATGGTACTCATCTCGGGGAAGCTGGCCGCGAGTCGGATCACACAGGGAGTGGCATGAGCGCTCAGGTTTTCAACCCCCGCGAGGAGCACCTCGTCGAACTGGTCGACGTCCAGGGACAGCCCGTCGGTTCGGCCACCGTCTCGGACGCGCACCGGGCCCCCGGCCGCCTGCACCGGGCCTTCTCGGTCTTCCTGCGCGACGCGGAGGGCCGGGTGCTGCTGCAGCAGCGCGCCGCGGTCAAGACCCGCTTCCCGCTGCGGTGGGGCAACACCTGTTGCGGGCACCCCGAGCCGGGCGAGAAGGTCACCGTCGCGGCCGGCCGCCGCCTGGTCGAGGAGCTCGGCGTACGCGACATCCCGCTGACCGAGCTCGGCGTCTACACCTACCGCGCCGACGACCCGGCCACCGGCCGCGTCGAGCACGAGTACGACCACGTGCTGCTCGGCACGCTGCCCGAGGGCGTCGTGCCGCGGCCGGACCCGGCGGAGGTGGCCGAGCTGCGCTGGGTGTCGGTGCCCGAGCTCACCGCGGGGCTGGCCGACACCCCGGAGACGTACGCGCCCTGGCTCGCCGGGGTCTTCCGGATTCTCGCGGAGCGATCGGTTGGCCGATGAGGCGCTGAGCGCGGGGGCCGCCGCGCGCCGCCTGGGCGTGGCGGTCACCACCCTGCGCACCTGGCACCAGCGTTACGGGCTCGGCCCCAGCCGGCACGAGCCCGGTCACCACCGGCGGTACACCGCCGAGGACATGGACCGGCTGCTGATCATGCAGCGGCTCACCGCGCAGGGCGTGGCGCCCGCTGAGGCCGCCGCCTGGGCCCGCAACGCCCCGTCCGCGGGTCCCGGTGACCAACCGGCGCCGCCGGCCGCCCAGACCGCCGCCAGCAGCGGCGAGGGGACGGTCCGCGGCCTGACCCGGGCCGCGATGCGGCTGGACGCGGCGGCGATGCGCGACATCCTCTGCGCGGCCGTCAAGGAACGCGGCGTGGTCCCCGCCTGGACCGAGGTGATGATCCCGGTGCTCACCGCGATCGGCGACCGGTATCAGTCCACCCTGCGCTTCGTCGAGGTGGAGCACCTGCTGTCGCGGACCGTCACCGAGGTGCTCGCGGCCGCGCAGCGGGCCCCCGGCACACCCCGGGTCCTGCTCTCCGCCGCCGACGAGGAACAGCACACCCTGCCGCTGGAGGCGCTCGCCGCGGCGCTGGCCGACGCCGGCGTGCCGAGCCGTCTCCTCGGCGCCCGGGTGCCGCCGCAGGCGCTGCTGGACGCGATCGGGCGGACCGGCCCGGCCGCGGTGGTGCTCTGGTCGCAGTGCGCGGCCACCGGATCGGTGGATCAGCTCACCCGCGTCCGGGACGCTCCGCACCCACCGCTGGTGGTCGCGGCGGCCGGTCCGGGCTGGCCGGGCGACGAACTTCCGCCCGGCATCACCCGGCTGACCGGGCTCGCCGAGGCGGTCCAGCTCCTCGCCTCCGTCTGACCTTCTCACGTTTTCCCTGGTCAAGGGCTTGCGAGAGAAAAGGGGGGTCCCGATTTGGAGACCGCTCGGTGGATCACATATGCTTTGCAGGCCTCAACGGGGCGCGGTTGGGGCGAAGGCCACCAAACGTTGCCGATCGAGCAGCCAGCTCGATGTGCAATGATGGCGGAGTTGCCCTCATCGTCTAGTGGCCTAGGACGCCGCCCTTTCAAGGCGGTAGCACGGGTTCGAATCCCGTTGGGGGTACTGGTAAGTTAGCGGTGCAAGTCGCTGACACACCAGAGCAAGTGAATAGCAAGGTCCTGTGGAGCAGTTGGAGTGCTCGCCGCCCTGTCAAGGCGGAGGTCGCGGGTTCAAGTCCCGTCAGGACCGCAACACCAAGCACGGCCAGGTAGCTCAGTTGGTACGAGCGTCCGACTGAAAATCGGAAGGTCGGCGGTTCGACCCCGCCCCTGGCCACTCTTCAGCAAAACTCAGAACGCAAGCCCTCACCTGCGGAAACGCGGCTGGGGGCTTCGTCGTTTCCCGGCTCGGCCGGCCCGGGAAGTCGATCTCCGGCGATGGCGGAGCGCCCATGATCGCCATCACAGTTCACCCTTCGCTACGCGCCTCGATCAGCCTCCTCACCGCAGGAGCATCAGCTTCGTGACCGCTCTCACAGCGTTCGGTGATCCCGCCCTGCGCCGGAGCCGGTGGCCCGCACCCGCGGCGGCACCGGCGGTGTTCTCGTATGTGAGCTGCTGAGGTGCGCGTGACCTAGCCTCAGAACATGGATGCGGGGATCATCGGGCCGGTGTTGCTCGGCCTGCTGGGTATCGCTGTGCTGTACCGGGTGATCAGGCTGGCGGTGGCGCACGGCATCGCGGACGCCGAGGACAGGCGGCGCCGCGAGACCGGCAGGGAGCACTGACCGAACGATCCGGGTGACCGGATGCGAACCGGGCCGGCGTTGCCCATTCACGGCACGCCGCCCGCGCCCTCTACGCCGCGCCACTCAGCTGGACATGACAGGCCACGGATCGGTCCGCGGCACAAACCCGGCCACCGCCGTGACGACGGCGTCCGCCGCCTCGGATCGCCGGCCGTGACCCCTGGCGCCTCGGCTGTCCACAGGCGGGGGTCGCCCCTTGAAGGCCGCCGTCAGCTCGATCAGAGTGTTATCGGGATCGGTCCGTGTTGACCCGGCTTGCGAGGAGGCACAGCGTCGTGCACACCTTCACCAACGAGGCCGAACAGACGGCCTACAACCTTGCCGAAGCCCTGAGCGAGAAGGCGATGTCCTACATGCGGAACGCCGAGGAGGCCGCCGAGGCCTTCCGCACCGGCCAGACCGCGATGCGCCGGCAGTTCAAGGCACGTGGCCTGTCCGAAGCGGAGGCTGACATCCGATACTCCGGGACCGCTCAGGCGTCCCGGGCCATCGCCGACAACTCGTTCTTCATGTCACTGGCGTCGATGTACAACACCGCCGCCGCGACGCAGTATGCGAAAGCGCTCTACCACAAGAAGTCGTGACACCGGTGCCACAGGTGCGCTGCGCGCCGGCCGTCAGGCGGCGCGGTGCCGCAGGGTCGCGACGGTGGAGCCGGCCAGGGCGAGCAGGCACTCCGGCAGCTGGCCGTCGGCGATCGCCGCGCCGAAGAGGGCCTCGCCGGTGGGGAAGTCGCCGTTGACGTAGGCACTGACGAACCGGGCGACCCAGCGCTTGTCATAGCGGGCGTCGTCGATGCCCGGGAAGTCCAGCGTCCAGCCACCGCCGCCGGGCAGGTCCCCGACCATGGTGGCGGCCAGGCACCACGCGACGTCCCAGGCGCCGACCACCCCGTCCCGGTCGACGACCGCGTCGAAGGTGCTGGCCACAGCCTCGCTGTCACCACTGAAAGCGCAGGTGAGGATCTGCGTGGCGTCGTCGAACGCGTGCTGTGGTACTCCGGTCACGCTGCAAACGTACGCGGAACCGTCAAGGATCGGCCATCGATCGCCGCCGGTTCAGGCGCCGCGCAGCAGACAGGTGATGCGGGCGGTGCAGACCCGGTCACCGGCCTCGTCCTCCAGGACCACCTCGTACGTCGCGACCGCCCGGCCGCGATGCACCGGCACCGCCGTCCCGGTCACCAGCCCGGAGCGGGCCGCCTTGTGGTGGGTGGCGTTGATGTCCACCCCGACCGCGAACGGCCGGTCCACGGTCTGCCCGTGCAGCACCGCGCCGACCGAGCCGAGTGTCTCGGCGAGCACACAGGACGCCCCGCCGTGCAGCAGCCCGTACGGCTGGGTGTTGCCCTCGACCGGCATCGTGCCGACGACCCGCTCGGCCGTCGCCTCGGTGATCACGATGCCCATCCGCTCGGCGAGCGCACCGCCTCCGCTGCTGGTGAACAGGTGCTCCGTGCCGTCTGCCGCGATATCCACGACGGCGTACGTTACCCCCGGCCGGACGGGCCAGAAGCGACACCCGTCACAGGCGGGGCGACTGGCCTTGCGCGCGCCGGGTACTGATGTGGCGGTTGTGCCGGACGATCCGTCCCGGTAGAGCCGGCATCGGCGGACGCGCGGTGCCGCACCCGACTGGAGGAGACGATATGAGTGAGCCGCAGGAGGTCGTGCAGACCCGGGGCGACGACCGCGTCGACCTGATGACCAGCGACGCCAACGGCGACGGCCGGACCGACGTCTGGGTGTCGGACACCGACGGCGACGGCAAGCCGGACCTGTTCCAGTTCGACACCGACGGTGACGGCAAGGTCGACCTGACGATGGTGGACCTCGACGAGGACGGCACGCCGGACACGATCGTCGACGGGGACGGCGGGCTGCCCCCGGCCGCTGCCGGCTAGTACTGCTACGGCGGATCGCGGCGTCGAGCCGTTCCGGATCGGTCGCCGGCCGCGGAGTCGGTCCCCGGGCGCGGTTCACCCGTGGCGTGGAGATCGAGCCGTGGTTGAGGATCACCGGCGCGGCGGCCGCGGGGCGCAGCCTCTGCGCCAGCTCACCGGCGCGGTCGGCGTGCAGGATGCCGACGAACGCCAGGCCCAGCGGCCCCGGCGCCTCGGCGAGCACGGTGGAGGTGGCGACGACGTCGGCCGGGTCGGTCTCCAGGGCGCCCTGGATGTGCCCGCCACCGGGAAAAGCAGCAGGCCCGGGAGGAGCTGCTCGTCCCGCTGGACGCCGCCCGCCTGCCGGGTGACCTGCCCGCCGATCGCGACCCCCCGCCCCGGGCCCCTCGTCGCCTGCGCCGTGGCCTGCCTGAACGCCGCCATGCGGGCTTGGCCGGCAGGCGACGGCGCCGGCTCCCGGGACGCGTTGCTCGCCCGTGCGATGAACGCCCCGCTCGGCTGACCGGCGTTACCGGACGAAACGGATCTCGGGGTAGCGCGGGTCCGCGCCGCACATCAGCCGGCTGCGCCGGCCCCGCAGGTGCTGGTCGAAGAAGGCCCGGAGGTAGTCGCGCTGGATGGTGACGGAACGCTGCGGGCGCAGCGTGCCGACCATTCCGGCGAGCTGCTCGGGGGTGAGGCCGATCTCCGGGGCGGCCTGCGGGTACAGCACCTGGCCGTCGTTGAACGAGCCGTGGACCGAGCCGGTCAGGCTCAGCTCACGTTTCCAGCCCCGCTGGCTCGTCCAGAACGCGTCCCAGGTCGGGTCCTCCGGGTCGGTGCCGTGGTCGCTGCTCAGCAGCAGGAACGGCCGGTCGGAGCCCGCGACGGCGGCCGCGCCGACGAGTGTGCCGTCCAGGTTGACCCCGGCCTTGATCCGCCGGTCGTGGTGCATCGTGGCGGCGGCGGTGCTGCCACCGAGTGAGTGACCGAACATGCCGATCCGGTTCAGGTCGAATGCGCCCCGCAGTCCGATGGGAAGCCGGCGGTTCCCCGCGTCGGGGTTGCCACCGGCGTTGACGACGGCCAGCTGGTCGAGGACGAACCGGGTGTCGGCCTCACGAACCGCGACGACTTGGGCGATGATCTGCTCGTCGATGTCGGGCGGGATGGCCGCCACCTCGACCCGCCCGTCCGGGAACTCGACCTCGCTGGCGTCGTGGGTGTGGTCGATGGTGACCACGATGTAGCCGTGGCTCACCAGCTCCTCGGCGAGGACGGTGCTGGTGCCGCGGTCGCCGCCCAGACCGGGCGAGTAGAGCACGACCGGACGGCCGCCGTGCACCGGTGCGCCGGCCCGGCCGTGCGTGGCCGTCGCGCGGACTCTCTCGGCGGGCAGGCCGAACATCTCGGAGAAGTGGGGCACCGCGCCCGGCGACAGCCACGGCGCCGCCGGGTGGCCGTGGATGTGCCGGGCCGGGTACCAGATCTGGATCATGATCTCGCGAACCGGCCGCCCGGGCACCCAGGGATCGGTACGGGTGCGGTCGACGAGGTGGAGCGCGACGGTGCCGAGCTGCTCGGGGCCGGTCGGCATGGGCAGCGTGTACCCCTCGGCGGCCGATCGTGGCCGGGCGGCGGCCGGCGCGCGGGTGATGACGCCGAGGCCGGCGGTCAGGACAGCGGCCGACAGCAGCGACCGGCGGGTGAGGGCCGGGGCGAGTCCGGGCATGGTGCGACTCCTCGGGAGACGGGGTGAACGGTGATCACCCTGCCGGGATCCGGGCGCGCTGTCGGTGGGGCGGGCAGCCGGTCCGGGGTGGGGTTACCCGCACCCCGCGGGTGGGGTGGCACCATGGCCCGCGCCGGCGGGCCTGTCTAGGTTGATCCCGTGACCTCGGTGGAAACGGCTGTACCCCGGCGCGCCGGCGCGCTCCGCACGGTGCTGAGTGGCCTCTGGTCGGCGCGCACCTGGCGTGCCACCCTCCACGCGCTGGCCGGGCTGCCGCTCGGCGTGGCCGCCTTCGCGCTGACGTGCGGGTTGCCGGTCGGCGCCGGCTACAGCGCGATCTGGAGCCTGCTGTACGCCTCCGGCGACGACCTCGCGCTGACCACCCTGTTCGTCGTGCTCACCGTGACCGCCACGCTGTCGCTGCCACGGGTGGTGCGGGGCCTGTCCGCGGTGCAGCGCCGACGGTTCCGGGCGCTGCTCGACGTCGAGATCCCACCGTCGCACGGGTGGTGGCGGCAGTTCGGCTACCACGTGCTCAGCCTGTTCATCGGGGTGTCCGGCGCTGCCGCGGTGGCGGTCTGCTGGTCGGCGACTCTCCTGGCCTGGGCCGAGCCCGCCTACCTGGTCCTCGCGGCGCCGGCGCTGGTCGCCGCGCCGTGGGTGGCCCGCGTCGTGGCGCGCGCCGACACGGCGGCGGCCCGGGCGCTGCTCGGGCCGAGCCGCAACGAGGAGCTGTCCGTGCGGGTGGAGACGCTGTCGCGCAGCCGCGCCGAGGTCGTCGCCGCCACCGACGCCGAGCGCCGCCGGATCGAGCGCGACCTGCACGACGGCGCCCAGCAGCGGCTGGTCTCCCTGGCGATGAATCTCGGCATGGCCCGGGCCAACCTCACCGACCTGCCCGCACCGGCCCGGCAGGCCATCGTGGAGGCCCACGACGAGGCCACACAGGCCCTCGCCGAGTTGCGGGAGTTCGTCCGCGGCCTGCACCCGGCGGTGCTCGACGACCGTGGCCTCGACGCGGCGCTGTCCGGCATCGCAGCCCGCGCACCTGTCCCGGTACGGGTCGCCGTCAGCGTGCCGGATCGCTGCTCGCCGGTCGTCGAGGCGGTCGCCTACTTCGTCGTCTCGGAGGCTCTCACCAACATCGCCAGGCACGCCCACGCGAGCCGTGCCGAGGTCACCGTGGACCGCGTCGCCGACCGGCTCCGCGTCGTCGTCACCGACGACGGCCGAGGCGGCGCCACACCCGGCGGCGGCACGGGGCTGCACGGGCTCGCTCAGCGCGCCGCGTCGGTCGACGGGACGTTCGCGTTGCACAGCCCGGCCGGCGGGCCGACGACGGTCACCGTGGAGCTGCCGTGCGGATCGTGATCGCTGAGGACTCGGTGCTGCTCCGCGCGGGTCTGACCAAACTGCTCGCCGACGGCGGGTTCGACGTCGTCGACGCGGTGGCGGATGCCGAGCAGCTGCTGCGCGCGGTCGCCGAGCACCGTCCCGACCTGGCTCTGATCGACGTGCGGATGCCGCCCACCCACACCGACGAGGGCATCCGCGCCGCCCTCGTCATCCGGCACCAGTTTCCCGCGGTCGCCGTCCTCGTGCTGTCGCAGTACGTCGAGGAGCGTTACGCCACCGACCTGCTGTCCGTGCGAACCAGCGGCGTCGGATATCTGCTCAAGGACCGGGTCGCCCAGGTGTCCGACTTCCTCGCGGCCCTGCATCGGGTGGCCGCCGGGGGCACCGCCCTGGACCCCGAGGTGGTCGCGCAGCTGCTGGTCCGCCACCGCCAGGACCCGATGGACCGGCTCACACCCCGCGAGCTGGAGGTGCTGCGGCTGATGGCGGAGGGCCGCTCCAACCACGGCATCGTCGACACCCTGAAGGTCAGTCACAGCGCCGTCGAGAAATACATCACCAGCATCCTCAGCAAGCTCGACCTGCCCCCGACCGACGCCGACCACCGCCGCGTCCTCGCCGTGTTGCGGTTCCTGCGCATCTGACCGCCGGGCGGCCGGTTGCCCACCCCCGCGCGCTCGCCGCGGCGGCCGGTAGTCGGCAGTCGGCGGCGCGCACCCGATGACCACCCGCCCCGAGGATCAACAGGACCGGCCCGGTCACGAGCGCGGACGTCACCGCGCCGATCCGGACGGCAGGCGGACCTCACCGCGCAGCGCCGGAGCCGGCGGTGGTCAGGCGCCGCCGAGCGCGGAGAGGGCGACCCACAGCACGGCGATCGCCACCGCGGCGGTGCCGACCGTGGAGGCGGTGTGCCGCCAGGAGCGGGCTCCCTCGACCGCTTCCGGGTGGCCCAGGGCGATCAGGGTGGCGCGATGCCGGCGTACCTCGCAATGGTGTCGCCAGGCGGCCTCCGGCGCCCGGCTGAGCTCGACGGCCAGCCGGGCCTGGGCGCGCTGCAGGCGGCGTACGGTCGCTCTGGCCCGGCGCCCGGCCCGGTCGGCGGCATGCCGCCGGGCCGCCGCCCGGCGCGAACCGGAGCCCAGCGCCCGCAGTTCCCCCTCGGTGATCAGCTGGGGGTCGTTCAGCTCGGCCAGCCGTGCCACGTAGTACTCCGCCTCGCGGTCGTGCGCGCGCCGGACCAGGTGCAGGATCAGCAGCAGGGGCGGCAGGCCCTTGAAGACCAGTACGGCCAGCAGCGCCACCGCGCCGTTGCCCAGGCCCTCGCGGAACAGCGGCGAATTCCACAGCACGTGCGAGGCCCAGGCGCCGAAGAGCGCCAGGCCGGCCACGGTGATCCGGCGCCGGTGGCTGCGGCCGGTGCTGACCACGAGGTAGCCGATCCCGGCCCCGGCCAGCGCGCCGAACAGCGTGTGGCTCCAGACGCCGGCCAGGAACCCACGGACCAGGAACGTGGTGATCACCGGCTGGACCTCGTCGCCCTGCCCGGCCAGCGCCACCGCGCCGATGGCGAAGACGATGTCCTCGACGATCTGGAAGCCCAGCCCGACCAGGGCGCCGTAGACGACGCCGTCCAGCACGCTGTTCACCTGGGAGCGGGCGATCAGCACGATGGCCACCACGCCGAGCGTCTTGGCGATCTCCTCGACCGACGGGCCGGCCAGCGCGGCGCCCCAGTCGGCGGCGAGGCCGGGCGAGCCGAGCTTGGCGATCAGGTTCTCCAGGGCCAGGCTGCCCGGGATGGAGACGCTGGTGGCGACCAGGCCGCCCCAGGCGAACGCCACCATGAGCAGCCCGGCCGGTTCCCGCTCCAGGAAGTCCAGTTCCTGGACGAAGAGCCAGAAGGGGACGGCGAGCAGCGCGAACAGCCCGAGCGCGGTGACCGTGGCGACCGGGTAGGTCTCCAGGAAACGGCCGATGATCTGCGACATCCGCACCGCGCCGACGCCCAGCAGCGTGGCCACGACCCAGAACGCGGGCAGCCGGGCCAGGTCGGCCGGGGTGGCGCCGGGCCGCACCGCGTCGCTCATCGCCCGCCCTCGTAGCGCAGCGTCCGGGTGCTGGCGTCGATCGCCGGCAGGGTGTGGCCCAGGTCCAGATCGGCGCCGCTGACGGTGACCTCGATGGTCAGGCCGTGCGCGACGAAGACGGCGTACCGGCCGCCGCGGTCACCGGCGGTGTACCCGCCCTGCAGGCCGGCCAGGCCGCCGGCGGTGGAGACGGCGAGCTGGGTGCCGGTGATCTGGTAGCCGGAGGTGCCGGTGATCCGCTGACGCAGCCGGAGCGCGGCCGCGGTCAGGTCTCCGGAGAAGGGCTGGACGGCGATCGCGTACCGCACCGGGCCGAGCCGGAACAGCGCGGTGCCGCGGTCCTCGGCCGGCCGGGTGCCGGTGACGTCCAGCTTGGCGCCGTCCGGAGGTATCACGGTGACCCCGGCACCCACCCGGTACGGCTTGCCGTCCGGCACCGGCCGCTGGGCCGGGACGGCGCGGTCGAGCGCCGGCAGGCCGAGGGAGATCGCAGCCAGTACGGCGACCAGAAGCAGCGCGCTGAAGAAACCGGGTGTGCTGGGGAGATCGGTGAGATGACGCCGCGTGACCGTCCCCATCCGTCCACGCTAACGAGGCTTGCCGTGTGGTGTCCGGCGATCCGTCGGGACACCATTGTGGAGGGACGATCAGCCTGGGAGATTACGGATTTGTCCGTTTTACCGTTATGTGCGACGGCGGCACCACCGAGGTCAGCCAGACGCCGTTCGCGCTGCGGTGGAACACGTGCCCCGCGGCGGCCATCGCCCCCGCCGCCACGGTCAGCACCACGACGTCCGCCGATCGGCGCCGGCCCACCGCCAGCGCGGTCGGCACGTCGCCGGACAGGTGCACGTGGTGCCGGCCGCGCGGGCGCAGCCCGTCCCGCATGATCGATTCCAGGTTCGCCCGCGGGGTGCCGTGGTAGAGGTTCACGGGCGGCTCGACCGGCGGCAGGCCGAGATCGACCGAGACCCGCCGGGAGTGGCCCTGGCTCGCCCGGATGCGCTCCACGCCGTCCGCGCCGACGCTCACCGCGAAGCGCGACTTGTCGTTGAACGCGACCACGGCATCCAGGTCGGTGCGGCTCATCCGCAGCGCGGCCAGCAGGTCGGCGACCGGCACCCACCCGCCCGCGTCCAGGATCAGCCCGGCCACCTCGGGCCGGTGGCGCAGCACCAGGGACATCCGCCGGCTGAGGCGCACCTGGTCGCGGGAGAGGGCGGTCACCGGCCCTGCTCCATGACCGCGAGGTAGTACGGCCGGTCCTTCTCGTCGATCGACGCGATCCGCCATCCGGTGCCGCGCAGCAGTTCCTCCAGCTCGTCGATCGAGCAGTTCAGGTAGTCGAACCACGCGCTGGCCACCAGCCGGTAGCGCAGCCGCAGGCGCAGCTGGCCGCCGAGCCGCCCCCGGGCGCGGTTGCGTTCGTGATAGCCGACGTGCACCGGGTCCCGCGTGCCGTACGGATCGGCGCCCTGCGCCACGATCCGCGCGCCCGGGTTCGCCAGCCGGGTGAGCGCCTCCAGGAACACCGGCGCGCGCTGCGGGCCCTCCAGCAGGCCCAGGTTGTTGCCGAGCAGCAGGAAGGTGTCGTAGCGGGCGGCCGCCCGGGCGTAGCCGTCCACGGTGTTCAGCACGGTGTCGCGCAGCCCGCGCCTGCGGGCCACCTCGATCGCGCCGGCCGAGGTGTCCAGGCCGGTCACCGCCATGCCACGGCCCTGCAGTTCGAGCGCGATCCGGCCGGCGCCCACGCCGATGTCCAGCACGTGCCCGCGGCACAGGCGCAGGGCCCGGTGGTCGTGCGGCGGCCAGTCCGCCGGCTCGTCCAGGTAGTGGTCGGCCGGCGCCCCGTTGATCAGGCCGTCGTCCCGCTCGATCACCTCGATCACCGGGCGGGGCAGGCGCCCACCGGCCAGCGGGCGCGGGCCGACTCCGGTCCGTACCGCGTACGCGTCTCTGATCATCTCGCCGAAGGCGTCGCCGATGGGCGGCTGCTCCATGCTCATTACTCTTGTGCCATGGCTGCCCTGGAGCAACTCGGGTCGGAGAAGTACGTACTGCTCACGACGTTCCGCAAGGACGGGCGCGCGGTGCCCACGCCGCTCTGGGTGGTTCCCGACGGCGGCGGGCTGGCGTTCTGGACCCCGGCGGACGCCGGGAAGGTGAAGCGGATCCGCAACAACGGCCGGGTCACGGTGGCCGCCTGCGACGTGCGGGGCCGTCCCCGGGGCGACGCGGTGGAGGCCATCGCCCGGATCGGCGACGCCGCGGACCGGCTCCGGGTCGGCGCGGGCATCCGGAGGAAGTACGGCCTGGTCGGCCGGCTGACGATGCTGGGCAGCCGGCTGCGGCGGGGAACTCACGGCACCGTCGCGGTGCTCGTCTCGTGAACAGCGCGGCGGTCGGTTCCTGCTCGCCGCGCACCCGGCGGTCGGTTCCTGCTCGCCGCGCACCCGGTGCCCGGATTCTCGCCGCGCTCGCGGTGCCCGGATTCCTGCTCGCCGCACCCGATGGGTGACCGGTCCCCGATCGGGTGCCGGTGGGGTGATCGTTTCCTGATCGGCGGTGGATCGTTGATCGAGGAAACTGGAGAATCGGTGGCACGAAGAAGGGGCGTTACGCCTTCCCCAGCGCACGCCCCTTGCAACGATCTAGGTCGAACCGGTCAGTCACCCTGACGCTGCGTGGGAATCTGCCCCTGCAGCAGGGCACGAACCTCCGACTCCCGGTAGCGGCGGTGGCCACCCAGCGTGCGAATAGCGCTGAGCTTGCCCGCCTTCGCCCACCGGGTGACGGTCTTCGGGTCGACTCGGAACATCGACGCCACCTCGGCCGGCGTTAGTAGCGGCTCAGGATCGTGCGTACGCGATGCCATCGGTCACTCCTCCACAGGTACCTAAAAACATCGGCCGGGGTCCCGCCGGCCGGTGCGTCTCTCATGGTCCGGCTAGTCCCCGATGTCCGACATGGGCCGAACGGACGAACGTCCCCAGATAGACGGATGAAGCATGCCCGATTTTTACCCGTTTTCTACGCCAGATAGTGTCGCGTTTAGTCCGATTATCACGCTTCGCCTGGCAGTGATCACGAAGAGTGCTCGCCTCGGGAGCGCTCCCGGCGGGGGATAAAGGCCCCGGTTTGCCCGGTTTTCGCCGGTCAGTTGCTCCGCTCCAGAAGCTGGACAACTCGCCACCTGGCGACCAGCTTCTCGTACGCCTCACTGGCCGCCTCGGCGTCGCCACGCGAGAGCGCCGACAGTCCGGCGGCCACCAGTCCGGGTGAGTCGTCCTCCCGCAGCCTGTCCTCCGGCAGGAGGTTGACCAGGCCGCCGTAGTCCAGCTCCACCACCGAGCGCGGGTGGAACTCCTCCAGCCAGCGGGTGCCCTCCTCGACCGCCTCGGTGATCGGGGCGTCGCCCAGCGACTTGCGCAGCACCGAGACCGCCCGGTGCGCGCGGCGGCGCGCCTTGGAGATCTCCGTGCGGTAACGCAGCGTGCGCCGGCGACCGGTCAGCGCGATGTCGCGCTCCTCCAGGTCGACGAAGGTGAACCAGCGCAGCGGCACGCCCCAGGTGGCGATCTGCTCGTGCACCCGGGGCACGCCCTGCTCCAGCACCCGGGCCCCGCTGCGCCAGTCCTCCACCACCGCCTTGGCCTGCCCGGCCAGCACCGGCGGGACAAAGGCGTCGGCCAGCACCGCGGGCACGCCGTCGCGGGCGCTCAGCGCCGCCTCGGCCACCCGCAGGCGCAGGTTCCACGGACAGATCAGCAGGGCGTTGTCCCACTCCAGGACGTACGCCTCGTCGGGCAGGTCGGGCAACCTGGTCCAGCCCGCGCCGAGCGCCTCCAGCACGGCGGCGCGCTGCCGGGCCGGCCCCTCGATCGGCCCCAGATCCCGGCCCTCCTTGGCGTACCGGCGCCAGAAGACCTGCCGCTCCCGGTCGAAGGCGGTCAGTGGCTCGTAGATCCGTAGGTAGGACGCGAACAGTGACGGCACGGCGCGATCCTTTCACGAAATCGTCGGCACGGAACTTCCCGCGCGGGCGTAATCGCCGTGCCATTCGCACGACTACGCTCGCACTGTCCGGCCTACCCCGCCGGGTCGCAGGGCCCCACGAAGGCCCACACAGGAGAAACAGGAGAGGGAACGATGGGTGTGTTCGACACCGACGGCAATGAGGCCACCGGGCACGAACAGGTCGTCTTCTGCCAGGACCGGGTCACCGGCCTGAAGGCGATCATCGGGATCTACTCGACGGCCCTCGGGCCGGCGCTCGGCGGCACGCGGTTCTACCCGTACGAGAACGAGGAGGCCGCACTGGCCGACGTGCTCAAGCTCTCCCGCGGCATGGCGTACAAGAACGCCCTCGCCGGTCTCGACCTGGGCGGCGGCAAGGCGGTGATCTGGGGCGACCCGGCCACGATCAAGACCGAGGCGCTGCTGCGGGCGTACGGGCGGTTCGTCGAGTCCCTGCACGGCCGCTACTACACCGCCTGCGACGTCGGCACGTACGTGCCGGACATGGACGTGATCGCCCGCGAGACGCGCTACGTCACCGGCCGCAGCGTCCAGCACGGCGGCGCCGGGGACTCCTCGGTGCTCACCGCCTGGGGCGTCTTCCAGGGCATGCGGGCCGCCGCCGAGCACACCTGGGGCAGCCCGACGCTGGCCGGGCGCACGGTGGGCGTCGCCGGCCTCGGCAAGGTCGGCAAGTACCTGACCGGGCACCTGCTGGAGGACGGCGCCACGGTGGTCGCCACCGACGTCAGCCCGGCCGCCCTGGAGTGGGCCCGCACCAACCACCCGCAGATCCACCTGGTGCCGGACACCGAAACCCTGATCACCTCGGACCTCGACGTCTACGCGCCGTGCGCGCTGGGTGGCGCGCTGAGCGACGAGACGGTCCCGGTGCTGCGCGCCAAGGTGGTCACCGGCGCGGCCAACAACCAGCTCGCCCACCCGGGCATCAGCAAGCTGCTGGAGGACCGCGGGATCCTCTACACGCCGGACTACGTGGTGAACGCCGGCGGCGTGATCCAGGTGGCCGACGAGATCGAGGGCTTCAACTTCGAGCGGGCGAAGCTGCGGGCGACCGGCATCTTCGACACCACCCGGCGCATCCTGCAGCTCGCCGGGGACGAGGGCGTGCCGCCCGCGGTGGCCGCCGACCGGCTGGCCGAACGCCGCATGGCGGACGTCGGCCGGCTGCGCTCCATCTACCTCCGCTAGAGGCGTTCCGGACCTGCCGCGCGACGAGGAAAGAGGCAAACCGCGACGCGCGGCAGTGTCACACGCAACCCGAGGTGCCGAACGCGCCGTCGTCCATGTACCGTAAGACCCACGAGAGATGCCTGACGTCATCGGGGCCCGCCTTCGGGCTGCCCCGAATTCTGTGCGAGGGGGTCGAGCCATGGGGCGCGGCCGTGCTAAGGCCAAGCAGACGAAGGTGGCCCGGGAGTTGAAGTATCACTCCCCGAACACCGACCTCACCGCCTTGCAGCGCGAACTGGCGGGAGCCCGCCAGCCGGACCGTCACTTCGACGACGACAACGACGAGTTCGTCGATGATGACGAGGACGACGCTGAAGACGACCAGGACACCTGGTCGCCAACAAGGCGGCGCTGACCCGTATTGCACAGAGCACGCGGTTGACCGCGTGCTTCCGTGTGTCGCGGTCAACCAACTCCTACGGTTGCACTGAAGCCCACGCGGGCTCCGTCCGCGTGGGCTTCGACCAAGCCTCGCGTCAGCGTGGCCGGTTGTTCCAGTTGTAGAACGTAGGAATGTTCTCGAAGTGGTTCCAGGCGCAGACCGCCGTGCCGCCATCCTGCGGTGCGTGCTCGACGCGCTGCCGGCGAGCCTCCTCCGCTTCCGCGATGAGCGAGGCGAGCCCGTCTCGGGTGTCGTGCACCCGCGCGGTCACCGGATCCGCCTCCACGCCGTCAGACAGCCGTGGCTTCGTGATCTCGGGCATGATCCAGCACTCCCTCCAATAGGCGAATCTTGCTGTTCCGGCAGTGGTTCGTCTCGGTGACGTCGAACCTGCCGTGCTCGAAGTAACGGTTGGCCGCGTGTGCCCCGCCACAGAAGCCGAAGTACGGGCAGCTCTGCCGGCACGCCTCGACCCCGCTCAGGAACTCGCCGATCCACGGTGTGGTCGCTCCGGCGTCCGCCAGGATCCGCCGCAGCGGGGTGGTCAGCACGTTGCCACTGGCGAAGTCGCCGTACCGCGAATCGTGGAAGCCGGCCAGCTCGGGCGAGAGCAGCACCACGGAGCCGTCGTGCGCGATGGTCGGGATCGGGTCCAGCTGGCGGGGCAGCAGGCTGTCCGCGGTGCCGTCGAGGACCGCCGCGGCGTACCGCAGCGTCCACTCCACCTCGCGCAGGTGAATCCGGGGCGTCCGGCGCCAGGCGCCGACCAGCTCGGCCCAGAACGCGCTCACCGCGCCCGGATCGTGCCGGTTCAGCCGGAGGTTCACCCCCTCCTGCTCCTCCACGTTGATGCCGAGCACCTCGCACCCCAGGTCGAGGAAGAAGTCGTACAGCTCGGTGGCCACGCCGGGAGCCGGGTCGGAGACCACGCACAGGGTGGAGAACGGGATCCGGTGCCGGCGCAGCGCACCGATCCCCTTGGCGATCAGGTCGTACGCGGGCTTGCCGCCGCGGTCCACCCGGTCGCCGTTGCGCCCGCGCGGCCCGTCCACGCTCACGCTGACCCGGACCCGGTACGCCTCGAAGAAGTCGCACCAGGCATCGTTGATCAGCGTCGCGTTCGTCTGCACGTGGTGTTCCACACCGGCGCCGAACGGCGCGAACAGCGCGGCCAGGTGGTCCCGGCCCGCGGCGAGCGGCTCGCCGCCGTGCCACACCACGGAGAACCTTCCGGTACGGGCGTAGCTGGCGACCTCCGCAGCCACCGCCTCGGCCACGGCGACCGGCATCTTGCGATTGTCCCGCCGGAAGGGCAGGTAACAGTAATTGCAGGCGAGATTACAGAGTGTAGTCGGCTGCATGACTACGTAATCCGGCTGCGTCGAGATGCCTCGCATCCCGCTCCACGCGCCCGCCATCGCGCACCTCCTGTCCGGCACCTGTGACACAGGGCCAGGCTAGGCCTCGCGGTCCACCACTCACGCGAAAGATCCGTATGTGCCGGACATCGGCACACACGGATCATTCCACGGGCGACCTATGGCGAGCCAGACTCGCGATCAGGTGGCGATGGATCTCATAACCGCCTCACAGCCATTGTCACGCGCTGTTGCGGACATGATCACCACAATGGGTCAGCCCCGGGTGTACGAGCCCATCATCTGCACCTGGCCGGTGCCCTCCAGGACCTCGCCGACCTGCCAGGCCTCGACGCCGCGACCGGTCAGGTAGGCCATCGCGCGGTCCGCGTCGTCGGCGGAGACGATCGCGAACATGCCGACGCCCATGTTGAAGGTGGCCTCCATCTCCGAGTCCTCGATCCGGCCCTTGGCCTGGATCAGGTCGAAGATGGGCTGCGGGCGCCAGGTGGAACGGTCTACCACCGCGTCCACGTGCTCCGGCAGGATGCGGACCAGGTTGCCCGGGATGCCGCCGCCGGTCACGTGCGAGAACGCCCGGACGTCGGTCTCCTCGATCAGGCCGAGGCAGTCCTTGGCGTAGATCTTCGTCGGGGTGAGCAGCTCCTCGCCCAGGGTGCGCGAGGTACCGAAGTCGTCCACCACGGTGTCCAGGCGCATCCGGCCCGCGCCCAGCAGCACGTGCCGGACCAGCGAGTACCCGTTCGAGTGCAGACCGGACGAGCGCATCGCGATCACCGCGTCACCCACCTCGACCCGCTCCTTGCCGAGGATCTCGCTCTCCTCGACGACGCCGACGCCGGTGGCCGAGACGTCGTACTCGTCCGGGCGCAGCACACCCGGGTGCTCGGCCGTCTCGCCACCGAGCAGGGCACAACCGGCGTACCGGCAGCCGTCCGCGATGCCGGCGCCGATCTCGGCGACCTTGTCCGGCACGACCTCGCCGCAGGCGATGTAGTCGAGCAGGAACAGCGGCTCGGCGCCGCAGGCCACCAGGTCGTCGACGACCATGGCGACCAGGTCGATGCCGATGGTGTCGTGGATGTCGAGCTGCTGGGCGATGACCAGCTTGGTGCCCACGCCGTCGGTGGACGAGGCGAGGATCGGGCTGGAGTACTTCGCGGTGTTCAGCCGGAACAGGCCGGAGAAGCCGCCCAGGTCACCCATCACCTCGGGCCGGGTGGTCTTCTTCACCTTGGACTTGAGCAGCTCGACGGCCCGGTCACCGGCGTGGATCGAGACACCCGCGTCCGCGTACGTCGCGGAGCGCTTACGCGGCCCGCGGCCGGCGCCAGCCGTCCACAGCTGTCGGTCGGCGCCCTCAGCGCCGTTCGATCCGGCACTGCGCTCGGACACGTGCGTCACGGTTCTCCCCTTAGCGGTTCTGCAGGAACTGGCAGAGTCACAGTTGATCAGGTCACGGGTGGTGCAGCGCGTTCGCGCCGCCCGGACTGGCGACCAGCGGCGCCGGTGCCGCGTGGTCGTCCGGATGCTCACGGGCCTCGTAGCCGGCCTCCAGCCCGGTGACAGCGGCCTCGGCCGCCTGCTCCGAGGCGCCCGGCATGCCGGCGCGGCGACCGACACCCTCCAGCACGTGCTTGCCGATCAGATCGGCGGCCGGCAGCTCGATCGGGTACTGCCCGTCGAAACACGCCATGCACAGCCGGGTCTTCGGCTGCTCGGTCGCCTGGACCAGGCCGTCCAGCGAGACGTAACCGAGGCTGTCGGCGCCGATCGAGCGGCGGATGCCGTCGATCTCCAGACCGTTGGCGATCAGCTCGGCTCGGGTGGCGAAGTCGATGCCGTAGAAGCACGGCCATTTCACCGGCGGCGACGAGATCCGGACATGCACCTCGAGGGCGCCGGCCTCGCGCAGCATCCGGATCTGGGCACGCTGGGTGTTGCCGCGCACGATCGAATCGTCGATCACCACGATCCGCTTGCCGCGGACCACCTCGCGCAGCGGGTTCAGCTTGAGCCGGATGCCGAGCTGGCGGATGGTCTGCGACGGCTGGATGAAGGTCCGGCCGACGTACGCGTTCTTCATGAAGCCGGCGCTGTACGGGATGCCGGAGGCCTCCGCGTACCCGATCGCGGCCGGGATGCCGGACTCCGGCACGCCGATCACCAGATCCGCCTCGGCCGGGTGCTCGGCGGCCAGCTTGCGGCCCACCTCGACCCGGGCGGCGTAGATGTTGCGGCCGGCGATCGTGGTGTCCGGGCGGGCCAGGTACACGTACTCGAAGAGGCAGCCCTTGGGCTCCGGCGCGGCGAACCGCGAGGACCGCAGGCCGTGCTCGTCGATCGCGATGATCTCGCCGGGCTCGACCTCACGGACGAAGTTGGCGCCGGTGATGTCCAGGGCGGCGGTCTCGCTGGCGACCACCCAGCCGCGCTCCATCCGGCCCAGCACCAGCGGGCGCACGCCCTGCGGGTCGCGGGCGGCGTAGAGCGTGTGCTCGTCCATGAAGACGAAGCTGAACGCGCCGCGCAGGGTGGGCAGCACCTCCAGCGCGGCGGCCTCGACCGAGATGTCGGGGCGGCCGGCCAGCAGCGTGGTGACCAGCGCGGTGTCCGAGGTGGCGTCACCGACCTCGAGGCCGCGGTCGGCGACCTCCTTGGCCAGCTCGGCGGTGTTCACCAGGTTGCCGTTGTGCGCCAGCGCGATCGTCGTGCCGGCCGTGGTGGCGCGGATGGTGGGCTGCGCGTTCTCCCAGTTGGACCCCCCGGTGGTCGAGTACCGCGCGTGGCCGATGGCCAGGTGTCCGCGCAGGCTCGCCAGGGTGGGCTCGTCGAAGACCTGGGAGACCAGGCCGACGTCCTTGTAGACCACGACTCCGGAGCCGTCGCTCACCGCGATGCCGGCGGCCTCCTGGCCCCGGTGCTGCAGTGCGTAGAGTCCGAAGTACGTGAGTTTGGCAACCTCTTCCTCGGGGGCCCAGACGCCGAAGACGCCACAGGCATCCTGGGGGCCGCGTTCCTGGGGGTCGAGATCGTCGGTCAATCGGCCGTCGCCTCGGGGCACCTGCTCGCTCCCTCATGTCGGATCCGCACGAACTGCTCGAAGCGCTGACCCATCCGAAGTGGTGGTCTGCCTCAACTCCGCTCGCTCCGACCGCCCAGTGTACGCGAGCCCAGAGGCGCCCGGCCCGGGCTCATTCCGGGGTCAGCGGCAGGTACTCGGTGAGATCGGTCCGGATCCCGCTGGCCCGCAGGCGCCCGTCCCGGACCGCTTCCGCCCAGGCCAGGCGACCGGTGGCCACGAGTAGCCAGGTCACCGGATCCGTTTCCACCACATTGGGCGGTGTGCCGCGGGTGTGCCGCGGACCGGGCACGCACTGAATCGCACCGAAAGGTGGAATTCGCACCTCCACCGAACGGCCAGGAGCACGGCGGGACAACTCGGTCAGCAGTGCTCGGACCGCATCACGCAGTACCGCGCGGTCAGGTTCGGCGCCGCCGTCCAGCGCGTCCAACGCCCCGGACACCGACTCGGATTTATTGTGCGCAGGAGACATGTCGGGACGATACGACTCGGTTCGCCGACAACGGCACACGCCCCTGGGTCGCGCAAAAGACGTGCGACAAGGCATAGTTGCCGACGGCGTACAAGTCGCGGGAGATCTGACCGGCGCAGAACCGGGGACCGCGCGACACGGAAGGCGGTGGACGTGACGACGCACCTACGAGGCCGGGCAACTCAGGCCGGTGCGTTCCTGGCCCTGGTCGCCGGCCTGGTGGCCGGTGTGCAGACGGCTGCTCTGGCAGACGCACCCTCCGTGAAGATCTCAGCACCGTCGAGTGGCGACTCCGGAAGTACTGTAACCGTGCAATACACGGTTGGTAACCCGGGGCCCACCGGCGGAACCGGCGACGCGGTCACCGACACCACCGTGTCGGCCAGCCTGAGCGGCGGGTCGTGCAACAGCGGTTGCGGCGACAAGACCGTGAAGATCGAGCCGGGCAAGAGCAGCTCGTTCTCCGCGACGATCGTCCTGCCGTCGGTCGGCCAGGGGCAGTCGCAGCAGGTCACCTTCCAGGTGTCCGCCTCGACGGACGGCCAGAGCACCTCACAGAGCGCGACCATCACGGTCAAGGGCCCGGAAGCGCCGAAGGAGACGACCGTCCGGCAGGTCTCCGGCAAGGTCAAGGCCGGTGACGGCACCCGGCTCGCCGGGGCGACCGTCGGCATGCGGGACAGCGCCGGCCACCAGTACAGCACCAGCACCAACGGCAACGGCGAGTTCGCGTTCACGTCGTCGGACGGCGCGCCGATCGCGGCGGGCTCGATCACGGTCGGCGCGACCATGGACGGCTACAAGGCCGCCCGGACCACGGTCAAGGGCGTCGTCGGCAAGAGCGTCACCGCGACCGTCACGCTGAAGGCGCTGGCCGCATCCCCGTCGGCCACGCCGAGCGCGTCGGCCAGCGCCTCGGCCAGCACCGCGGCGACCGACGAGGCCCTCGAGGAGGAGGAGCCCACCGACGAGGCGCCCACCAACCAGACGAACACGCTGGCCGGCGACACGAAGAGCGCCTCGGAGGACAGCGGCGGCAGCTCCTGGCTGCTGATCATCATGGGTGGCCTGCTGGTCGCGGCCGGTGTCGGCGCGATGGTCCTGGTCTGGCTGCGCCGCAAGAACGCCGCGAACAACGACGACTCCGACGGCGGCCTCGGCCTGGGCGCCGGACCGGGCCCGTCCTCGTCCGGCCCGGGCCGGTACGGCGACGACGCGACCCGGGTGGCCGCGCCGGTCGGCGCCGGTCGCGGCAACGACGCGACGATGGTCGCCGGAGCCGGCATGGGCGCCGGTGCCGCACGTCTGAGCGACGCGCCCACGATGATCCACCGGCCGCCGGTCGAGGACGAGTTCCCCGACCCGTACGGCGCCCCGATCCCCCCGCAGGGCGGCTTCCTCGGAGCCGACAACGGCCAGTGGGACAACCAGGGCGGCGGCGGTTACGGCGCCGGGGCCGGTGACAACTTCGGCGGCGCGACCGGCACGTACGGCGCGCAGCAGGCCGGCGGCTACGACAACGGCACCCAGCGGTACGACGAGCACACCAGCATGTACCAGCCGGAACAGCCCGCGCAGCGTTACGACGAGCACACCAGCATGTACCAGCCGGGCAACGGCGGGTACGACGACCAGGCCGGTTACGGCGGCGGCTACGGCGCCGGCCAGGGCGGGTACGAGCAGGGTGGCGGCTACCCCGGCCAGAGTGGCGCCGGGTGGGGCGACCAGGGCGGCAACGGCGACGGGTACGGCCCGCAGGGCGGTAACTACGGCGGCGGCTACGAGCAGGGCGGTTACGCCCAGCCCGGTGGGTACGCCGGTCAGGGCGGGTACGACCAGGGCGGCTACGGCACCCAGGGGTACGACCAGCACGGTGGCGCCCAGGGCGCGGGCTACGACCAGGGTGGCTACGGCACCCAGGGTGGCTACGACCAGCGCGGCGGGGCGTACGGGCAGGATCCGGACCGCCGTAACCGCGACTGGGAGGGCTGACCTCCAGCAGCTGTCGGAAAGGCCCCGCGCATCGTGCGCGGGGCCTTTTTTCTTCGAGCCGGGAAAGTGTGAAGGCCGGCCGGGGAGATCCCCGGCCGGCCTTCACGCGCGCTTGATCAGGACTGGACGGGTCCGCCCGGCTCCTGCGCCCTCGGCTCGATCAGCTCCAGGGTCACCGAGCGGATCTCGCCCACCTCGGCCTCCGACTCCGCCGCGGCCGGCTCGGCCGGCCCGCCGAACAGCTTCGGCAGGGTCGCCGAGTACGCCGCGCGCAGCTCGTCCAGCGGGATCGTGAACTGGTCGGTGACCTGCAGCGCCGCCTCCTCGGACGTGACCCCGATCTGGGCGCACGGGACACCCAGCTCGGCCGCCAGCGCGACGAACGCCTTCTCGTGGCCGCGCGGCACGGCCACCAGGGCCCGCCCCGCCGACTCGCTGAACAGCTGGACGAACGCCGACTCGCCACCGGCCGGGAAGGTCACCTTGGCGCCGACGTTGTACCGCAGGCAGCTCTCCACCAGAACCTGGGCCAGGCCGCCGTCGGAGAGGTCGTGCGCCGCGCTGACCAGGCCGGTCTGCGACGCCCGGGCCATCACCTTGCCGAGCGCCTGCTCGGCGGCCAGGTCGACCTTGGGCGGACGACCACCGAGGTGGCCGTGGGTCACCCAGGCCCACTCCGAGCCGGACAGCTCCGCCCGCGTCTCGCCGAGCAGGAAGAGCAGGTCACCGCCGGTCTTGGCGGGCGGCGCGAAGCCCATCGGGATGCGCCGGGTGACGTCGTCGAACAGGCCCATCACGCCGACCACCGGGGTCGGGTGGATCGCCGCGGCGCCGGTCTGGTTGTAGAAGCTGACGTTGCCACCGGTGACCGGGGTGCCCAGCTGCTGGCAGCCGTCCGCCAGACCGCGCACGGCCTGAGCGAACTGCCACATCACGGCGGGGTCCTCCGGCGAGCCGAAGTTCAGGCAGTCGGTGACCGCGATCGGCTCGGCGCCGGTGACGGCGACATTCCGGTACGCCTCGGCCAGCGCCAGCTTGGCGCCCTCGTACGGGTCGAGTCGCGCGAACCGGCCGTTGCCGTCCACCGACAGCGCCACGCCGAGGTTCGTCTCCTCGTCGAGCCGCAGCACACCGGAGTCCTCCGGCTGGGCCAGCACGGTGTTGCCGAGCACGTAGCGGTCGTACTGCTCGGTGACCCAGCTCTTGTCGCACAGGTTCGGCGACGCGATCATCCGCAGCACGGTGTCCCGCAGCTCGTCGCCGGTCGACGGACGCGGCAGCGTCTCGGCCCGGTCGGCCTGCAGCAGGATCATGTCGGACGGCTCGCGCAGCGGCCGCTCGTAGACCGGGCCGTCGTCGGCGAGCGAGCCGGGCGGCACGTCCACCACGACGTGGTCGTTCCAGGTGATCACCAGGCGGCCCGGGGAGCCGTCCTCGGCGGCCGGGGTGACCTCGCCGATCGCGGTGGCCCAGACGCCCCACTTCTCGGCGACCTTGAGCACCGCGTCCAGGTTCTCCGGGGTGACGATCAGGAGCATGCGCTCCTGCGACTCGCTGGCCAGGATCTCGGTCGGCGACATCGACGCCTCACGCAGCGGGACCCGCTCCAGCCAGACCCGCATACCGGTGCCGGCCGCCGCGGCGGTCTCGGTGAGGGCGCAGGTGAGGCCGGCGCCGCCGAGGTCCTGGATGCCGGTGACCAGGCCGGCGTCGTACAGCTCCAGGCAGCTCTCGATCAGCAGCTTCTCCATGAACGGGTCGCCGACCTGCACCGACGGGCGGCGCTGCTCGGCCTCCTCGTCGAAGGTGGCGGACGCGAGCACGGAGACACCGCCGATGCCGTCCCGGCCGGTGCGGGCACCCAGGAGCACGACGACGTTGCCGGCGCCGGTGGCTTCCTTCTTCTGCAACCGCTCGACCGGCAGCACGCCGATGCTCAGCGCGTTGACCAGCGGGTTGCCCTGGTAGCACGGGTCGAAGACGATCTCGCCCCCGATGTTCGGCAGGCCCAGGCAGTTGCCGTAGCCGCCGATGCCGGCCACCACGCCGGGCAGCACGCGGGCGGTGTCCGGATGGTCGGCCGCACCGAATCGCAGCGGGTCCATCACCGCGATCGGGCGGGCGCCCATCGCCAGGATGTCCCGGACGATGCCGCCGACGCCGGTGGCCGCGCCCTGGTACGGCTCGACGTAGCTGGGGTGGTTGTGCGACTCGACCTTGAAGGTGACCGCCAGGTCGTCGGAGACCTGGACGACGCCGGCGTTCTCGCCGATGCCGGCCAGCATCCGGGTGTTCTTCGGGACCTTGGCCACGAACTCACGCAGGTGCACCTTGCTCGACTTGTACGAGCAGTGCTCACTCCACATGATCGAATACATCGCCAGCTCGGACGCGGTGGGGCGGCGGCCGAGGATGTCGCGGATCTTCGCGTACTCGTCGTCCTTGAGGCCCAGATCGGCGAACGGCTGCAGCTCGTCCGGCGTCTGCTCGGCCTTGGCGACGGTGTCCGGCCCGTCCTGGAACTCGTTGGCCAGTACGTCGGTCGCAGCGAAACCGGTCTTGTCTTGCTGCGTCGTCACTGCTGTCCCCCTGCGAGCTGACCGTCCGCGGTCGCCCCTGCCAGGGCCCGCAGGACGGAGGTGAAGAAGCCGAGGCCGTCGAGCGACGGGCCGGTCAGCGCCTCCACGGCGTGTTCCGGGTGC
Organism: Actinoplanes teichomyceticus ATCC 31121; assembly: GCF_003711105.1. Lineage (NCBI taxonomy): Bacteria > Bacillati > Actinomycetota > Actinomycetes > Micromonosporales > Micromonosporaceae > Actinoplanes > Actinoplanes teichomyceticus. The sequence continues at coordinate 140,536 of NZ_CP023865.1, read as the reverse complement.
GGCATGATGCCGACGACGTTGCCGGCCTCGTTGGTGATCCCGGCGATGTCGCGCTGCGAGCCGTTGGGGTTGCCGCGGATGTAGCGCGCGACCACGCGGCCCTCCGCCTCCAGCGCATCCAGCGTCTTCGGGTCGGCGACGAAACAGCCCTCGCCGTTCTTCACCGGGATGAGAATCTCCTGGCCGGGCGTGAACCGGTTGGTCCAGGCGGTGTTCGTCGCCTCGACCTTGAGCCACTGGTCCCGGTTACGGAAGTGCAGGTGCTGGTTCCGGGTCAGCGCGCCGGGCAGCAGGTGTGCCTCGCAGAGGACCTGGAAACCGTTGCAGATGCCCAGCACGGGCAGGCCGCCACGGGCCGCGTCGATGATCGACTCCATGACCGGAGCGAATCGCGCGATGGCGCCACAGCGCAGGTAGTCGCCGTACGAGAAGCCGCCGGGCAACACCACGGCGTCGACCCCGCGCAGATCCGGGTCGCCGTGCCAGAGGCGGACCGCCTCGGCTCCGGCGATCCGGGCGGCGCGGGCGGCGTCCCCGTCGTCGAGCGATCCGGGGAAGGTGACCACACCGATCCGCATGGTCAGGCGACCTCCGCCGCATCCTGGACGACCCGGATGTCGAAGTCCTCGATCACGGGGTTGGCGAGCAGCTTGTCGGCGATCTCACGAGCCCGATCCAGGTCGGGTTCGCCAGCGAAATCGATCTCGATCCGACGGCCGATGCGGACAGAGGAGACATCGGTGACGCCGAGCCGGGGCAGGGCATTCGCCACCGCCTGACCCTGCGGGTCCAGGATCTCCGGCTTGAGCATGACGTCGACCACGACGCGAGCCACGGGCACTCCTGACTGATAGGTGTAAGCACGCGAAGCCTACCTGGTCAAACCTGTCCGGAACCCATCGGCCGGTGTCGGCCGCCCGACGCAAACCTCACTGAACTGGCGGTCTCCCGGCCACACCGGTCGATCCTGCCGCCCCGGAGAGGGCCATCACATGGTGATAGGGGTGGATTGGAAGGTGGGCGACCCGTCGGCCGACCCCTACGTTTTATCCATCGAATTCGATTAACAACAGCGCGCGCCATCCCCCCGGCATCCCTCGAAAGGAATCCGACGTGCGCATTCGACTCATGGCCGCGACTCTCGCCAGCCTCGCCGCCGGGCTCGCGGTCCCCGCCGCCGCCCACGCCGACGACGTCACGCCCTACATCATCGGCGGCAGCACGGTGTCCTCGGCGCCATGGGCCGCGGCGGTGTTCAGCAACGGCAGCTTCACCTGCTCGGGCACCATCATCTCGGCGAACTACGTGCTCACCGCGCGGCATTGCATCAGCGGCACCATGTCGGTCCGGGTCGGCAGCGTCAATCGGACGTCCGGCGGCGTCACCCGTACGGTCAGCAGCACCAGCACCCGCAACGACCTGGCCCTGATGCGCCTGAGCAGCGCGGTGTCCACCACCTACATGCCACTGTCCAGCTCGTACCCGCCGGTCGGCTCCACCAACTCGATCTACGGGTGGGGCATGACCTGCTACTCCGGCTGTGACGCCGCCACCACCCTGAAGACCGCGACGGTCCAGGTCACCTCGACCAACGCGACCGACGCGTACGGCGGCCGGGCGATCGCCAGCAGCAGGCTCAACGGCAACGCGTGGCGCGGCGACTCCGGCGGGCCGCAGGTCTACAACGGCGCCCAGGTCGGTGTCGCCTCCACCGCCGACGGCACCAGCCGGCAGTACTACGGCAGCGTGGCCTACAACCGCGCCTGGATCACGTCCGTCGCCGGCGTCTGATCCCGCCGACGGGTGGCCCGTGCCGAGCCCGGCACGGGCCACCCGCTCGTCCGGCTCAGAGGATCGGCGCGGGCGCGTACCCGGCCGCCTCCGGGTGCTTCGCGACGATCTCGGCCACCCGGTCGGCGACCGCGCGCACCTGCGCCGGGGCGGCGCCGACGAAGGCGGCCCGGTCGGCGACCAGGGTGTCGATCTCGGCCCGGGTCAGCTGCAGGCGGCCGTCGGCGGCGAGCCGGTCGAAGAGGTCGTTCACCGTCGCGCCCTTCTCCCGCATGGCCAGCGCCACGCCGACCGCGTGCTCCTTGATCACCTCGTGCGCGACCTCGCGGCCGACGCCCTTGCGCACCGCCGCCACCAGGATCTTGGTCGTGGCCAGGAACGGCAGGAACCGGTCCAGCTCGCGGGCGATCACCGCCGGGTACGCCCCGAACTCGTCCAGCACGGTGAGGAAGGTCTGGAACAGCCCGTCGGTGGCGAAGAACGCGTCCGGCAGGGCCACCCGGCGCACCACCGAGCAGGAGACGTCGCCCTCGTTCCACTGGTCGCCGGCCAGCTCGCCGACCATCGACAGGTAACCGCGGACGATCACGGCAAGGCCGTTCACCCGCTCGGACGACCGGGTGTTCATCTTGTGCGGCATCGCCGACGAGCCGACCTGGCCCGGCTTGAAGCCCTCGGTGACCAGCTCCTGGCCGACCATCAGGCGGATCGTGGTGGCCAGCGAGGACGGGCCGGCCACGATCTGGGCCAGCGCGGACACCACGTCGAAGTCCAGCGAGCGCGGGTAGACCTGGCCGACGCTGCTGAGCACCCGGGCGAAGCCGAGGTGCCCGGCGACCCGTGCCTCCAGGCCGGCCAGTTTCTCCGCGTCGCCGTCGAGCAGGTCGAGCTGGTCGGCGGCGGTGCCGACCGGGCCCTTGATGCCGCGCAGCGGGTAGCGGGCGATCAGGTCGTCCAGCCGCTCGTACGCGATCAGCAGCTCCTCGCCGGCCGAGGCGAACCGCTTGCCGAGCGTGGTGGCCTGCGCCGCGACGTTGTGCGAGCGGCCGGTCATCACCAGGTCGGAGTGCTCGACGGCGAGCGCGGCGAGACGGGCCAGGGCGGCCACCACGCGGTTGCGGATCAGCTCCAGCGACGCCCGGATCTGCAACTGCTCGACGTTCTCGGTGAGATCACGGGAGGTCATTCCCTTGTGGATCTGCTCGAAGCCGGCGAGCTCGGAGAACTCCTCGATGCGCGCCTTCACGTCGTGCCGGGTGACCCGCTCACGGGCCGCGATCGAGGCCAGGTCGACCTGGTCGAGAACGGATTCGTACGCCTCCACCGCGCCCTCGGGCACCGAGACACCGAGGTCACGCTGGGCCTTCAGGACAGCCAGCCAGAGCCGGCGCTCCATCCGGATCTTCTCCTCCGGCGACCACAGGGCCACGAGGTCGGCGGAGGCGTAGCGGCTGGCAAGCACGTTCGGGATGGTCACGGCACCGATTCTTCCATGCGGTCCGGCGCCGCCCCCGGCACCCGGTGACGCAGCGTGCGGACATCTGAGCTGCTCAGCATCCCCAGTACGGCGACCAGCAGGACCGCGGCGGCCCCGAGCAGGGTGGGCCGCAGGCCGAAGCGCTCGGCGATCGGGCCGACGGCCACCTCGCCGAGCGGGATCGCGATGAAGGAGCCGACCATGTCGTACGAGTAGACGCGCGCCAGCCGGTCGGCCGGAATGTGCTCCTGCATCGTGGTCTCCCAGCCGACGGCGAACTGCTCCAGCGCCACACCGGCCAGGAACGCCGCGGCGGCCAGCGGCAGAACGCGCGGGTCCAGACCGAGAACGATCAGTGGTGCGGCCATCGCGACCAGGGCGATCACGCCGTACCGCAGGAAGTGCCGCAGGCGTAACCGCATCGCGACCAACCCTCCGACGATCATGCCGGCGGTCTGCACCGCGAGCACCACGCCCCAGGCCCGCCGGCCGATCGTGGTGTCGACGAGCGCCGGCGCCAGCACGTGCGTGCCGCCCGACCAGGCCATGTTCATCACGCAGGCGCCGGCCACCACGACCCAGAGCCAGGTGCGCGAGCGGAACTCGGACCAGCCGGTGCGCAGTTCGGCCAGGACACCTGGCGCGGCCGCGGGCGGCGCGCCCGACGATGGGACGGCCTCGGCGCCCCGACCCGCCGCCTCGGCGCCCCGACCCGCCGCCTCGGCGCCGCCGGGCACTTCCGGGTCCCAGCCGACCTCCGTATTCCGCTCCGCCTCGGCATCGCGGCCCACCCCCACCGGACGGCCCACCTGCACCGGTCGGCCTGGATCCGCCGGTCGCCCTGGATCCGCCGGTCGGCCCGCCTCCACCGGACGGCCCGCCTCCACCGGACGGCCCGCCTCCACCGGAGGGCCCGCCTCCACCGGACGGCCTGGATCCGCCGGAGGGCCCGCCTCCACCGGACGGCCCGCCTCCACCGGACGGCCCGCCTCCACCGGACGGCCTGGATCCGCCGGACGGCCCGCTCCCGCCTGCGCGGGCAGCCGGATCAGCGCGAAACAGCAGGCGGAGATCACGAACGTCGCGGCGTCGGCCGCGATGCCCCAGCCCGGGCCGACCGTCGCAACCACCACACCGGCCAGCGGAGCAGCGATGATGACGGCGCTGTTCAGGGACAGCCGGTTGAGGGCGTTGGCCTGCTGACGCTCCTCGTCGGCGACCGTGCGCGGCAGCAGCGCCGCGCTGGCCGGCATCGCGACCGCGGTCACCGCGCCGTTGACCGCCGACAGCCCGATCAGCAGCGGGATCGTCGCGGTGTGGGTGAGCACCAGGGCAGCCACTGCCGCCTGGGTCAGCGCGGCGGCCAGATTGGACCCGACCATCAGGAGGTTTTTCGGCAGCCGGTCGGCAAGGACCCCGCCGAAGAGCAGAAAGATCACGTTGAGCACGGTGCGGGCGCCGACGACCAGGCCCAGGTCACTGGCGGAGCCGGTCAGGTCGAGGACCGCGAACGCGAGCGCGATCGGGGCGAACGCGTTGCCGAAGGCGTCGACGGCGCGACCGGCGAGCAGGAACCGGAAAGCGGGCCGGCGCAACGCGGTCCGGGCGCTCACTCCGGCTGCCGCTCGGGCCGGGCGACGTGATGCGATTCCGCCTCGAACGGCACGCCGCCGGGACGCGGCGCATGGTGAGATCCCGGATCTGCGGCCTTCCCGCCCGGGCGCGGCGCACGGTGGAATCCCGGACCCGCCGCCTCCCCGCCCGGACGCGGCGCACGGTGAACCCCCGGACCCGCCGCCTCCCCGCCCGGACGCGGCGCACGGTGAAACCCTGCGCCGGGCGGCTCGTCACCCGCGTGTCGTACATCGGGGAATCCCGCGCCGGGCAGTTGCCCGAGAGCGCCTGGCGCGTTGTGGAAACCGTGCCCCATCTCGAACAGGGCGACCGTCGTGCTGGTGCGGATGGTGCCCGGACTGCCCGGCGGGCGGGCCGCGGCGTGCAGATCGTGCACCGCCGCGGCGATCCGGTCACGGACGTCCCGCCAGGTTGCCGGGTCGACCCAGATCTCCGCGCCGGCCAGCACGCCGGCGCCGCCGGGCCGGTGTCCCAGGGCGGCAGGCCGGGTCGGCTCGCCGGCCGCCGGGCCGAACAGCCGGCTCCACTCCGGGGTGGACGGCCGCCCCGGACTTGCCGGGTCGTAGCTGTACCGCTTCGCCAGGCCCCCGCGGATCTTCTCCTCGCCGGCCGCCACGATCAGCCCGCCGGAGAGCAGATTGCGCAGGTGGTAGCTGGCGTTGGCGTGACTGATGCCGAGCGCGCGGGCCACCTCGGCCGCGGTCAGCGACGCGCCGGTCAGCAGCGACATGATGCGCAGCCGGACCGGGTGCGCCAGCGCGCGCAACGCCGCTTGATCGGCCGCGGTGGCATCTCGGGAAGACATGTCGGCGAGCCTATGGCGCTGACGGACCGACCGTCCAACACTTGTTGGAGAGTGGCACACTGCACGAGAAAGCGGCATCCTCGCTAAGGTTACTGACGAGTAGGTTCGACGCTCATCCCGAAAGGTCCCCTGATGACTGATTTCAACGCCGAGTCCCTGTCCTCGATCGGCCCGAAGGAGTTCGCTCAGCTCGTCAAGTCCACTCCGGACGCCAAGCTCGGCGAGATCATGGCGTCGGACGCGCGGGGCAAGATCCTCGACGAGGTGTTCGACCGGATGCCCACGCTGTTCCGCGCGGACAAGGCCGGCGACGCCCACGCCGTCATCCACTGGATCATCACCGGCCCGAACGGCGCCTCGAACACCTACGAGACCGTCATCGAGAACGGCGCCTGCACCGTCACGAACCAGCCGGCGCGCGAGCCGAAGCTGGCCATGACCATGGACGCGGTCACGTTCCTCAAGGTCGTCGCGGGCGACGGCAACCCGATGATGCTGTTCATGACCGGCAAGATCAAGGCGAAGGGCGACCTGGCCCTGGCCGCCAGCATCGCCAAGCTCTTCGACATCCCGAAGGCGTGACGCTCCGGGCCCGATTTCTCCCGGGCCCGCGCTGCGAGGGGTGATCCGGCGCGCTCCGCGCCGGATCGGAGAAACGCAAAAGGGTGTGCGGTCCGGTCACGGTTCCCCGTGGTGCGGCCCGCGCACCCTTTTCCGGTACGCCGCACGCCCTGCGGGTCCGCGGGCCGTACGGGATCGGGCTCTAGATCTTGATCTCGTTGTTGATCGCGCGGAGCGCGATGTCGGTGCGGTACTGCGCGCCCTCCAGCGAGATGCTGTCGACCAGCGCGTAGGCGGCCTGCCGGGCGGCCGGAAGGTCGGCGCCGGTGGCGGTGACACTGAGGACACGACCGCCCGCGGAGACCAGGTTGCCGTCGGCGGCACGTGCCGTCCCGGCGTGGATGACGCCGGGGACCTCGGCGCCCGAGATGACGTCGCCGGTGCGCGGGGTTCCGGGGTAGTTGTGGCTGGCCACGACGACCGTGATTGCGGAGCCTTCGTGCCAGCGCAGCGGCGGGTGCCCGGCCAGCGTGCCGGTCGCGGCGGCCTTGAGCAGGCCGGCCAGCGGCGTGGCCAGCAGCGCCAGGACCACCTGGGTCTCCGGGTCGCCGAAGCGCGCGTTGAACTCGATGACCTTGGGGCCGTCCGGGGTGAGGGCGAGGCCGACGTAGAGCAGCCCGGCGAACGGGGTGCCCCGTCGGCGCATCTCGGCGAGGGTGGGCTCGACGGTCTCCCGCAGCACCCGCTCGGTGAGGTCGGCGGGCGCCCAGTCGAGCGGCGCGTACGCGCCCATCCCGCCGGTGTTCGGCCCCTCGTCGCCGTCCCGCAGCCGCTTGAAGTCCTGCGCCGGCATCAGCGGGGCGGCCGCGGTGCCGTCGGTGACCACGAAGAGCGAGACCTCGGGACCGGACAGGTACTCCTCGATGACCACCTTGCCGCATTCCGCGGCGTGCCTCTCGGCGACGGCCCGGTCGGAGGTGACGACGACGCCCTTGCCGGCGGCCAGGCCGTCGTTCTTCACCACGTAGGGCGCGCCGAGCTCGTCGAGCGCCGCGGCCACCTCGGCCGCGGTCGAGCAGGCGAACGACCGGGCGGTCGGCACCCCGGCCGCGGCCATCACCTCCTTGGCGAACGCCTTCGAACCCTCCAGCCGGGCGGCGGCCGCGCTCGGTCCGAAGCAGGCGATGCCCTTGGCCCGCACCGCGTCGGCGACGCCGGCCACCAGCGGGGCCTCCGGCCCGATCACGACCAGGTCGGCGCTCAGCTCGACGGCGAGCGCGGCGACCGCGGCGGGATCGGTGGCGGTGACCGGGTGCAGCTGGGCCACCTGGGCTATTCCGGGGTTGCCCGGCGCGGCGGCCAGGAACTCGACGGACGGGTCGGCGGCGAGCCCGACGGCGAGCGCGTGCTCGCGCCCACCGGAGCCGATCAGAAGTACGCGCACGACGGCCCATCCTACCTGCGACACCGTCGCGTAAACTTCGGCAGTACCCGGGCTCCTCCAGGTACGACCTTGGGGCCATTGCCTGTTCTGGGGCATTGCCTGTTCGGGAAGGGCATCACGAAAAGTGCCGGTGATCGTGTTGGTCGGCGCCCAGTGGGGCGACGAGGGCAAGGGCAAAGCCACGGACCTGCTGGGCGACCGGCTGGACTACGTGGTCAAGTTCAACGGTGGCAACAATGCGGGCCACACCGTCGTCATCGACGGCGACAAGTACGCTCTGCATCTGCTGCCGAGCGGGATCCTCTCCCCGAACGTCGTACCGGTGATCGGCAACGGCGTCGTCGTGGACCTCAACGTGCTGTTCCAGGAGATCGACGGCCTCGAGGCCCGCGGCATCGACACGTCCCGGCTGCGGATCAGCGCGAACGCGCACGTGATCGCGTCGTACAACCGCTCGCTGGACAAGGTCTCCGAGCGGTTCCTGGGCGCCCGGCGGATCGGTACCACCGGCCGCGGCATCGGACCCACCTACGCCGACAAGATGAACCGAGTCGGCATCCGGGTCCAGGACCTCTTCGACGAGTCGATCCTGCGGCAGAAGGTGACCGCCGCGCTGGCGTTCAAGAACCAGGTGCTGTCGAAGATCTACAACCGCAGCGCGGTCAAGGTCGAGGAGGTCGTCCAGGAGCTGCTGTCCTACGTCGACCGCCTCCGGCCGTACGTCGCGGACACCGCCCTGGAGCTGTCCCAGGCCATCGACCAGGACAAGGTCGTGCTGTGCGAGGCCGGCCAGGCCACCCTGCTCGACGTGGACCACGGCACCTACCCGTTCGTCACCAGCTCGAACGCGACGTCCGGCGGCGCCTGCACCGGTTCCGGCATCCCGCCGACGCGGATCGACCGGGTGGTCGCGGTGCTGAAGGCGTTCACCAGCCGGGTCGGCGAGGGTCCGTTCCCGACCGAGCTGCACGACAAGTGGGGCGACTACCTGCGCGAGGTCGGCCACGAGTACGGCACCACCACCGGCCGCCCGCGCCGGATCGGCTGGCTCGACCTGGTGATCGGCCGGTACGCACAGCGGATCAACGGCGTGACCGACTTCGCCATGACCAAACTGGACAACTACGACGGGCTGGACGAGATCCCGGTCTGCGTGGCGTACGACGTGAACGGCGTTCGCCACGACGAGATGCCGATCAACCAGACCGATTTCCATCACGCCAAGCCGATCTACGAGACGCTGCCCGGCTGGAAGCAGGACATCTCGGGCTGCCGCAAGTTCGAGGACCTGCCGAAACAGGCGCAGGACTTCGTCGAGTTCGTCGAGTCCCGGATCGGCGCGCGCATCTCGATCGTCGGCGTGGGTCCCGGTCGTGAGGCGGTCATCGAGCGCCACTCGGTGCTCGGCGAGGTCTGAGTCGTGATCGAGGTCGTGCTGCTGAGCCTGGCCGAAGGGTCGGGTGACTCGTGCGGTTCCGGCTGCGGCGGCTGCAACACCGCCTGCGCCACGCCGCGTACCCCGGTGCTGGCCTGCGCGGACGCGCTGCGCGAGGCCGGCGCCCGGGTGGAGACCGTGACGGCCGGTTCGGATCAGGAGATCGACGCGGTGCTGGCCCGCTTCGACGGCCCGGCCCGCCCGGACGGCCTGACCTGGCCGGCGCCGGCGAGCGACCTGCGCCTGGTGGTGGCCAGCGCGACCGACGGCCAGCTGCGCGCCGTGATGCGCCGGATGGTCCGCCGGTGGGCTCCGCCGCCCAGCAAGCGTCCGGCGGACCTGGCGGCGAGCCGGACCGTGCCGGATCTGCCGCCACTGGCGATCCTGCCGCTCGACCCGGGCAACCGGGCGGACCTGGCCGCGCAGCTCGGCCTGCCACGCACCCCGGCCGAGGTGGCCCAGGCGGTGCTCACCGGCGCCACCCGCCGCCTCGACCTGCTGCGCAACGACGGCGGCTCGGTGACGCTGGACGGCGCGCTGCTCGGCGGCGCCGACGACAACGGCGCGGCGGTGCCGTGGCGCGGCCGCGTGGAGGTGGACGACAACGTCCTCTCCGCGGGCGAGGAGCCGATCCTGGCCTGTGTGATCGGCAACGGCGGCGGGTACGCCGAGTTCGACGGCCTGCGGCTGCTGGCCGACGGGGATCCGGCCGACGGCCGGGTCGAGGTCGCGGTGGCGGTTCCGGTCGTCGTCAAGCAGCGGTTCAAGGGCACTCGGGTACGGGTCGAGGTGCGTCGCGCCCGCGGACGCGCCGTCTCGGTCCTGCCGCGCGAGGGTGAGCTGCAATTTCTCGATGACGGCGTGGCCGGCGCGACCAGCCGGAAGCGGTCCTGGTGGACCGAGGCCGGCGCGTGGGCGGTGTACGCCGCGTAGGGTCTGTGCCACCCTGAGGAACGCTCGGTTTACTGGGCAGTTCGGACGGGGAGGTCTGATCCGTGGAGGACGAGCACACCGGCCGCATTCCGGGCAGCAGTCCGGTGCGGGACGTGGAGCCGTTCTGGGACGAGCCGGCGCCGGAGCATCCGGCGCCGGTCCCGGCGGCGAGGAGGCCCGCGGCCTCGGCTGTTCCGCAGCCACCGCCGGCCTCGAACGGCGCGCCACCGCCGATCCCGAACGGCGCGCCACCACCGACCCTGCACGGCGCGCCACCACCGATCCCGAACGGCGCGCCACCGCCGACCCTGCACGGCACGCCACCACCGGCCCTGCACGGCACGCCCCCGACCGCGGTGCCACCGACCGCGGTGCCACCGACCGCGGTGCCACCGACCGCGGTGCCACCGACCGCGGTGCCGCCGGTGGCCGGGAACGGCGCGGCGCCGCCGGCTCCCGGTACCGGGACGTCGCCGTATGGCCACACCAGCGCGGACTCGCCGTGGGCGCAGCCGCCGCGCCGGCCCGCGGAGCCCCCGGCCCCGCCCGAGCCGCCCCGGCAAAGCCCCGTCGTCCCGCCCGCCCGGCCCGTGCCGCCCACCCCGGCGACGCACCCCAATGGGCCGATCTACCAGCCCGGCGTACGCGTGCCGGCGCCCACCCCGGCCGCTGAGCCACCCAGCGGCGCGGTCTACCGCCCGGGCGCCGCCGACCCGATCGAGGAAACCCTCACCGGCAACGGCGGCGGCCGGACCCCCACCGCCGAGGAATTCGCCCGCCGGCGGCTCGCCCCGCCACCCCAGCCCGCCGCCACCATGGGGCCGCGCGCGCTGGTCGGCAAGGGCACCCTCGGTCTGCTCAAGCTCCCGCCCGGCAAGCGCGAGCTGGAGTACAAGAAGGACGTCGAGACGGTTCGCCGCAACTTCGGCGGGCTGCGCCAGGTGACCGTGGTCAACCCGAAGGGCGGCGGCGGCAAGACCGTGGCCACGCTGCTGCTCGCCATGACGTTCGGGCAGAAGCGTGGTGGGTACGTCCTGGCCTGGGACAACAACGAGACGCAGGGCACCCTCGGGATGCGTGCCCAGCAGGACTTCCACGCCCGTACGGTCCGGGACATGCTCACCGACCTGCATCTGCTCGCGCGCGGGCGGGGCCGGGTCGGCGACCTGTCGAAGTACGTCCGCGCCCAGGGCGAGGGCATGTTCGACGTGCTCGCCTCCGACGAGTCGGCGACCGCCGGCGAGATGCTCACCGCGGAGGCGTTCGCCGAGATCCGGGACGTGGTGAGCCGCTTCTACAAACTGATCTTCGTGGACACCGGGAACAACGTCCGGGCGGAGAACTGGCAGGCCGCGATCGACGCCACCGACCAGTTGGTGATCACCATGTCGGCCCGGAACGACTCCGCGGAGACCGCCGCCCGGATGCTCGACCATCTGGAGACGAGCGGCCGGCAACGGCTGGTGCGGCAGGCGGTGACCGTGGTGACCATGCCGCCGACCCGCAAGGACATCGACCTGCCGGCGATCCAGGGACACTTCGCGGCGCGCACACGGGCGGTGCTGCTGGCCCCGTACGAACGGCGGCTCGACTCCGGCGAACCGATCCGCTACGGCGCCCTGTCCGGCAACACGAAGGATGCCTGGCTCAAGATCGCCGCAGCGGTCGCCGAAGGTCTGTAGCCGGGACGCCCGGCTCGCCTGTAACCGGGACGCCCGGCTCGCCTGTAGCCGGGACCTCGGTCCGTAACCGGGACCCCGGTCCGTAACCGGGGTCCCGTTCGTAACCAGGGCCCTCATCTGTAGCCGGGCCCTGATCTGTCGGCGGGCCGGCTGCTCGGCAGCCCGGTGATCCCGGCTGTCGCCGGAACGGTCAGGACAGGGCGTCGGCGGCGGCCGGGTCGCTGTCGCGCAGGAACTGGGCGCACCGGGCCGCCTCGTCGGCCTCACCGATCGCGGCGGCGGCCTGCGAGAGCGCGTGCAGACAGCGCAGGAAGCCCTGGTTGGCCTCGTGCGCCCAGGGCACCGGGCCGTGGCCCTTCCAGCCGTTGCGGCGCAGGGCGTCCAGGCCGCGGTGGTAGCCGGTGCGGGCGTACGCGTACGCGGTCACCGCCTCGCCGGCGGCCAGCGCGTTCGCGGCCAGCGGCGCCCACGCGGCGCTGTATGCGGGATATCTGGCGGCGACCGCCTTGAACGCCTCGTCGGTGCCGGCCACCGCGGCGGCGGCCAGGGCCTGGTCGGCTTCGGCGTCGGCCGGGAGTCGGGTCGCCGGCGGCTCGGGAAGGAGGTTCTGCATGTCCTCATTCAACCCGGTCGCCCGGGGATCATTCCGGCGGCTCGGCGTTTCCGCCCACGGGGGTGCGATGCAGTCCCTGGGCGGTGCCGGCGCAGCCCGGGCGACCCGCGTACCGGAACGAACTTCAGTCCCCGGCGGTGCCGAGTCGGATCGGGGGCGATCCGCGTACCGGAGTGCGACTCAGTCCCAGGCGGTGCCGAGCCGGACCAGGCGACCCGCGTACCGGAATGCGACTCAGTCCCAGGCGGTGCCGAGCCGGACCAGGCGACCCGCGTACTCGATCTGGGTCTGCCAGCCGGCGGGCCATGCGCCCAGGCCGAGCGCGGCGCCAGCGAACGCGCCGGCCAGGCAGGCGATCGAGTCCGAGTCGCCGGACGAGGCCGCGGCGCGGCCGAGGCAGGCGACCGGCTCCTCCGGGGAGATCAGGTAGCAGTAGAGGGCCCCGGCCAGCGCCTCCTCGGCGATCCAGCCCGCGCCGGTGACCAGGCACGGGTCGCCTTCGAACCGACCGGCGGCGAGCCCGGCGGCGACCCGGTCCAGCGCCGCGGCGCACTCGTCCCAGCCGTGTGCGATGAACTCCTCCGGCGAGGCCACCGCCGGCTGCCGCCACAGCTCGCCCAGCCAGTCGGCGCGATAGACCTTGCGCTGCTCATGGCAGCGATCCCGGAGGGCGGCGAGCAGGTGCGCGGGCGGCAGGCCGCCGCGGAGCCAGAAGACCGCGTACGCCGTCAGCTCGCTCGCCGCCAGCCCGGTCGGATGCCCGTGCGTGAGGGCGGCCTGCAACTGCGCCACACCGGCCCGCTGGTCGTCGGTCAGCCCGGGCGCCAGGCCGACCGGGGTGACCCGCATGTTCGCCCCGCACCCCTTGGAGCCGGTCTGGGTGGCCTCGGTCCACGGCCGGCCGTCGGCGAGCGCGTCACAGGCACGCAGGCAGGTCATACCGGGCGCGCGGTCGTTCTCCGGGCTGTAGGCCCAGGCCAGGAAACGACGGCGGAGCACCGGCTCGAACGACTGCGCGGTCGGGCTGGGCACCTGCAGCAGCGCCTCACCGACCGCGAGCGCCATCTGGGTGTCGTCGGTGACCAGCGCCGGCTCGCCCTCCAGCCGCCGTGGGCCGGCCGGACCGTACCTGGCCACGATCGCCGGGTAGCTCATGAACTCGGTGGGCTTACCGAGCGCATCGCCGTAGGCCAGCCCGAACATCGATCCCGACGCAGCACGCATGCGACAACTCTAGGTTCGGTGTCAACGGGCGGGTGCCTGCCGGGTGCTCGCGCGGCAGGAGCAACATGGACGCATGCCGGATCCCCTGCAACCGGTGCTCGGCGGCGATGTGCCGTTCGACTCCACCGCCTCCGAGATCGAGTCCCGCGCGGAACTCGACGTACACGTCGCCAAGGGCACCCTGGCCGGACTGATCGTTCTTGGTCTACGGCTGGACCGTCATCCGCCCGATCTGTCGGATGTGGATGTCCGGGACACCCTGTTCGTCGGCTGCCGGCTCGCCTCACCCGAGGTGGAGATCGACCTGATCCGCCGCGGGGCGCACCTGGTTCCCCCGTTCCGCACGCTGCCCTACCCGACGCATCCCGCGATGCTCTACACCCCGGACGACCTGGCCGCCGGGTTCACCGAGTCCGGCTTCGCCGGCATGTACGACACCGTGGTCTACCGGCACTTCGTCGAGCGCGGCGGTGCCGTCCCGGATGTCCGCGAGGCGCTCGCCCAGCGACTGCACGACGCCGGGATCGACAACGCGCTGGGCAAGGCGCTGGCCGCCTGGGCGGCGACGCACGGCACCGCGGGCGCGGTCGGGATCATGGGCGGGCACGCCGAGCCGCGCGGGTCGCAGCCGTACCGGATGGCCGCGTCGCTGGCCCGGCGGCTGGCCCGCGCCGGCCGGCTGATCGTGACCGGCGGCGGGCCGGGCGTGATGGAGGCCGCGAACCTGGGGGCGTACTTCGCCTCCCGGACCGAGCGGGAGCTGGCCGCCGCCATCGACATGCTGGCACCGGCACCGTACTTCTCCGACCATGAGCCGTACACCGCTGCGGCCCTGGGCGTCCGGGCGACCTATCCGCCGCCCGCGACCGACCTGGCCGACCGGCTCCGGCACGGTGGCCTGGCCCTGCCCACCTGGCTCTACGGCCACGAGCCGGCCAACCTGTTCGCCGGGCAGATCGGCAAGTACTTCTCGAACGCCGTCCGGGAGGACTCGATCCTGCGCCTGTCCCGGGGCGGGATCGTCTTCGCGCCCGGCTGGGCCGGCACGGTCCAGGAGATCTTCCAGGCCGCGACGAAGACGTTCTACCGCACCGACGGGCCGTCCGGGGCGTTCGTCTTCCTCGGCGTCGAGCACTGGACCAAGCTGCCGGTGGTGGATCTGCTCGGAACGCTGCTGGCCCGCTCCCCGCACGGCGACCAGTCCGGGTTGATAGTGGTCACCGACTCGCTCGACGAGGCGATGGCGGCGCTGTCCGGATGAGCGCAGGTCAGGCGGGGTTGGCAGCGGGGCGCACACTGCGGTCATGACGATCCTGCTCCTCGCCCTCGCGGGCATCGCGATCCTGGCGCTCGTCACGGTGCTGACCGGACGGCGGGCCCAGCGGCGGCATCCGGCCGGGCCGGTCAGCACCGGCACGGCGGCGTCGCTGGACTCCGCGTTGAGCTACATCCCGGTGGACGACAGCCCGTCGGGCAGCGCCGAAAGCCACCACCACGGCCACTCACACGGCCACTACCATGGCCATCACGACAGCGGTCACCACGACTCCGGGCACCACGGGGGTCACCACGGCTCCGGGCACCACGACAGCGGGTCGTCCTGGTCGGACAGCGGGTCGTCCTCCTCGTGGGGCGACAGCGGCGGTTCGTTCGGCGGCGGTGACAGCGGCAGCGGCAGCTACTGACAGCGGGGGACACACATGTTGACGGTTCTTCTGATCGCCGTGGGCCTGCCACTGGGCTTGGCCGGAGTGATCCGGGTGGTCCGGCGGGGCAACAGCAGGGTGGCCGACCACCAGACGTACCGTGCGCCGGCCTCGACCGGCTACGAAGGGCTCGGCGCTCTGCACGCCATGGGCGGTGCGGGCGCCGCCGGGTCGGCGGGCGGTTGCGACAGCGGCGGCGCCGGAAGCTGCTGACGGTCCGGCGCGCCGGCCACGGGAAGCTGCCGGCCATCCGGTGCCGGCCATCCGGTGCCGGCCATCCGGTGCCGGCCATCCGGTGCCAGTGCCGGGCTGCCGATGCCGCGCTGCCGGTGCCACGCGGCCGACGCTGGGCTGCCGGTGCCGGACTGCCGATGCCGGTGCCGGGCTGCCGGTGCCACGCGGCCGACGCCGATGCCGCGCTGCCGATGCCGGGCTGCCGGGATTGCTGACGATTCAGTGCGCCGGCTCCCGGAAGCCGCCGGCTTCCGCGCCGCGCGGGCGGTTCAGGCGATGTGGACGCGGCGCCAGTGCGCCGCGGGAAGATCCCCTTCCGGTACGTCGGTGAGCCCGTTCTCGTCCATCGCGTTGTAGACGGCGAGACGGGCCTCGTCGAACAGGAACTCGACCGCGTGCAGCACCCGTGGCCGCCAGTCCGCGGAAGTGGTCCGTTCGATGATGTTGACCGCGCGGAGCCGGCAGCCACGCGCCCTGCGCAGCGCGGCGTGCGGGTCGGCACGCCAGTCGAAGTGCTCATACATGTCGATCGGAACGGACATGTCGATCTGATCCCAGGTGATCGCGCACTCGTCGAACTTGCGGTGGCTGATTTCCACCCGGCTCGTCCCGAAGTCGAGGATGACCGGCCCGTCGGCGAACCAGCCCCGCTGCGCGACATCCCAGAGCAGCCAGCTCGATCGCAGTCTCCGCCCGATGAGCCGCACGAACATGTGCCGGTGCGTGGCGGCGAGGGCCTCGGCATCGTGATGCCACTCGGGTTTCCAGCCCTCGATAGCGAGCACGATCACCGTCCCTTGATCAAGACCGCACGATCGTACCCATTCCCCCGCGTACGCCTGCAAGACGAGAGCGGCCGGTCCCCGCCTACGGGGACCGGCCGCTATGCCTGCTTACGTCGAGAGACTGGTTCTCCCGCCGGACTACTTACTTGGCGAGCGTGGTGCCGGTCGAGCGGAGGTGCTCGCAGGCCTCGACGACGCGCTTGGCCAGACCGTTCTCGGCCAGCTTGCCCCAGGCGCGCGGGTCGTACGCCTTCTTGTTGCCGACCTCGCCGTCCACCTTGAGCACACCGTCGTAGTTGCGGAAGAAGTGGTCCGCGACCGGACGGGAGAACGCGTACTGGGTGTCGGTGTCGATGTTCATCTTCACCACGCCGAAGTCCAGCGCGCCGTGGATCTCCGAGAGCAGCGAGCCGGAGCCGCCGTGGAAGACCAGGTCGAACGGCTTCTCCTTGCCGTACTTCGAGCCGACCGCCTCCTGGATCTCCTTGAGGATCTCCGGACGCAGCTTGACGTTGCCCGGCTTGTAGACGCCGTGCACGTTGCCGAAGGTGAGGGCCGTCATGTAGCGGCCCTTCTCGCCCAGGCCCAGCTTGGCGGCGGTGGCCAGGCCGTCCTCGACGGTCGAGTACAGCTTGTCGTCGATCGCGGCGGAGACACCGTCCTCCTCGCCACCGACGACGCCGACCTCGATCTCCAGGATGATCTTCGCAGCCGCGGCCTCGGCCAGCAGTTCCTCGGCGATCTGGAGGTTCTCGTCCAGCGGTACGGCCGAGCCGTCCCACATGTGCGACTGGAACAGCGGGGCCAGACCCTTGGCGACGCGCTCCTTGGAGATCGCGAGCAGCGGCCGGACGTACTTGTCCAGCTTGTCCTTCGGGCAGTGGTCGGTGTGCAGGGCGATGTTGACCGGGTAGTGCTTCGCCACCTCGGTGGCGAACTCGGCCAGCGCGACAGCACCCGTGACCATGTTCTTGACGGTGGGGCCGGAGACGTACTCCGCGCCACCGGTGGAGATCTGGATGATGCCGTCGCTGCCGGCCTCCGCGAAGCCCTGCAGGGCCGCGTTGAGGGTCTGCGAGGACGTCACGTTGATCGCCGGGTACGCGAACGCGCCAGCCTTGGCGCGATCGATCATTTCGGCGTAGACCTCGGGGGAAGCGATAGGCATCGGTGCGCTCCTTGCTCTTTACATACGGGCAGCAGAGGGCAGGACCGCGCTGTCCTCCAGCAGGCAGTATTCCGCAGTTGCGGTGCGTAGCGGAAATCACCCCGAAACTCGCAACCGGAATCTCGCAGATGCCGTGAAAGGGATAAATAGCTACCGGTCATCTCCGCCTGTTGTGGGACAGATCGACACGGTCGAGGCCACGAGAGCGCTCGCACTCCGTCGTGACGCCGCCCTCGCCGACGCCTTTCACCCGGCCTGAACAGGCCGATGTTGCCGCAGCCGGTAGGTCCGGCGGCCGTGCCACGAAAGGTCTTCATGCCTGGTCGCCGGGTCCTCCGGGCGGTCTGCTTGGTCCGGCATCGGTGCGGAATCACCGGCTTTGCCACGGCCTCCCGGCACCCCGGGGACCGGGCCCGACGGCGCCTCCTTCGTGCTGTGTGATCCCGGTTACGCCCGTTCGACCTACGAACCCCGGACCTTCGGCCCGCTGTCGTACGGGTGGCTGGGGCTTCGCTCTCGGGCGCTGGGCGTCGCCGTGCTCCCGGCGATCGGTTCCCGCACCGGAGACGATCGGCGGACTCCGGGCGAGGCACACCGGAGCAGCCGGCACACACCCCGAACCGCCGGACCGAAACAGCTGGCACACCCCGAACCGCCGCACCGAAACAACCGGCACACCCCCAACCGCCGCACCGAAACAACCGGCACACCCCCAACCGCCGCACCGAACAACCGGACACTCCGGCTCGGCAGTGCCGGGTAACCCGGTGGTTCGCAGGTCTCACCCGGCCGCCTGGATCCCGACATCCGCCGCGCCGTTACCCGACTTACGCCATTCGGGGGCGGACGCATGCTTAGCGACACGCGAAAAGGGGGATCGTGTCGGTTTGGGGGGCATTCGGATCCCCGGACGCGCACCATGGACAGGAACCGGCGACACGAGAAGGGAGCCGAGATGATGCGTCTGATTGAGGAAGCCGCCCTGGAGACACCCGAGGTGGACGCCGCCGAGCAGCGGCTGAACGCGGTACCGACGTGGCAGGAGGACGAGCCTGACGACACACCCGCGTTCACCGAGGCCAACGAGTGGGACGCCGACGAACAGCGTCGTGTCGTCGAGTTCGACGACGAATACCGCTGATCGGGACACGCCCCGCTATCTGACCGCACGCCGCTGATCGAGGCGCACGCCGCTGATCCGCGCACGCCGCTGATCCGCGCACGCCCAGATCCGGGCACGCCGTCGATCCGGGCGCACGCCGCCGAACGCGGCCGGCTGCAACCGCCGCGCGCGACAGTCCACAACATGGCTGGCCATGCCCGGCCAACACAGCATATGGACACCACCGACCACGCCCTGCCGCCACGACCGCAGGCCGCGGCCGTCGGTCACGGCTGCGCGCATTACGGCACCATTCACTGCGCGGAGGCGGCCCGGGCCATTCGCTGCGCCCGGCGGACACAGCGCCGCCGGGCGCAGACCCCACCAGCGCCATTGACGCAAGCCACACCGACGGCAGGCACCAACGGACACAAACCTCCACCGAAGGCGAGCAGCCACCGGACGCAGGCCTGCACCACCCGCCTCCACCACCCGAAGGCGAGCAACCACCGGACGCAAGCCTGCACCACCCGCCTCCACCACCCGGAGGCGAGCAACCACCGGACGCAAGCCTCCACGATCGGCAAGCCGCACCGGGCGCAAGCACTAGGCCGCGTTTCGTAAAGGTCATCAGAGCCATTGGTTGATGACGGCGATGGTGACGGTGGCTTCGAAGCGGACGGCAAGCTTGTCGTACCGGGTGGCCATCGCCCGGTTCTGTTTGAGCTGGTTGATGCCGCATTCCACGGCGTGACGCTGCCGGTACACGACCGGGTCGAACGCCGGAGGACGCCCGCCCTTGGAGCCTTTGGCCTTGCGGTAGGCGTCCTGGTCGGCCTTGCTCGGGATGCACACCCTGATCCTGCGGCGGCGGGCGTACCCGCGATTGCCCCGGCTGGTGTACGCCTTGTCCGCCAGGACCAGATCCGGCCGGGTACGGGGCCGGCCACCACCGACCCGATAGACCTTGATGCGTTCCAGGACCTTGATGAACTGCGGACTGTCACCCCGCTGACCAGCGGTGATCACCGTCGACAGCGTCTTACGACCCTGCTCACAGGCCAGATGGGTCTTGGTGGTGAACCCGCCCCGGGACCTGCCCAGAGCATGATCGCCGGGTTCGGCGAACACCCCACCCGGCGGTTCCTTCTGCAGGTCACCATCACGACGGGCACCCGCGGCATGCTGATGGGCACGGCTGATCGTGGAATCGACGCTCACCGCCCACTCGATGTCACCGGCGGCGTCGGCCCGGGTCTGGAGCCGGGCCAGGATCTTCGCCCACGTCCCGTCGCGCTGCCAGCGCCGGAACCAGCGATACAACGTCTGCCAGGGTGCGTACACCTCGGGCACGTCCCGCCACGGTGTTCCCGCCCGGACCCGCCACCGGATCCCATCGATGATCTGCCGTTTCGTCCATCGCGGCGGACGGCCTCGCCGTGGCTCCGCAGGCAGCGCAGGTTCCAGCACCGCCCACTGAACGTCGGTGAGATCGTGTCGCCTCGCTGCCGCTACCCTGGGCACGAGGTCTCCGGTGGTTCAGGTTTGCTTGGTCGCTAACCCGTTTACCGGAGACCTCACTTCGTATCGACAACCGCCACGCCGGGACACGTCACACCTCGCCCGCACTTACGAAACGCGGCCTAATCGGTCCGGCCGGGCGCGGGCAGCGCCAGGCGCAAGCGACAGTTGGCGCGAGCGCCTCCGGAGGCGGAGCCCTCAGCGGGAGACGTAGTCCGGGTTGGCCGCGGCCCAAGCGGCCAACTTGTCGTCGCGGATGGCCTGGTAGAGCTCCTTGCCCACGGTGGGGTAGATCCGCTCACCCTGCCAGTGGTCATCCGTCACCTGGCTGTGGAAGGTCTGCTCGCTGATGCCGGCCAGCCGGGGCGAGCCCAGCGCCTCCACCACCTGCAGCAGCCTGGTCATGTCGCCATCCACCCGGATGCCGTCTTTCGCCTGAGCCAGCAGCCGTTGCATCGTGGAGGCGTCCGGCACCGCGCCACCCGCCGTCACCCTGTCGGCCAGGGCCCGGAGGAACTGCTGGTTGATCCGATCCCGGTCGTAGGCGCCCCTCTCCAATCCATACCGTGCCCGCAGCAACGCCGTCACGTCGTCGCCGTCGATCGGCTGGCATCCCGCGGCGAAACCCCGGCGACCGAAGCCGGCGGGAATCGCCTGTTCGAGACACATCCGCACGCCACCGACCGCCTCGGTCACCGCGCGCAGGGCGGTGAAGTCGACTGTCACGGTGGCGTCCGGCTTCACCCCGGTCAGCGTGGTCACCGTCTTCGCGACCAGATCGGGACCGCCCAGCGCGAGCGAGGCGTTCAGCCTGATGGTCCCGCGGCCGGGAATGGTGACCAGCCCGTCCCGCGGGAAGCTCACCATCCACGCGGCGCCGCGGTCGGCCGGCACGTGCAGGAGCATGACCGTGTCGGCCAGCGCGGTCGCCGAGCCGACCCGCCGGTCACTGCCGATCAGCAGCACGTCCACCGGGCCGGTGACCGGGGCAGCCGCCGCGCTCTGGCCCGACAGCACCGCCGCGTCCGACACCTCCGGTTGTCCCCCGTGCCGCCAGGAGGCGGACACGACCGGCAGTGCGGCACCGGCGAGCAGCACCGCCGCGGCGGCGCCGATCACCCGTCGCTTGGCACGTCGGCGTCTGACGCGTACCCAAGCGAAATCGATGCGGTCGCGGACCGGCCCGACGGCCGGCGTGAGTGCCTCGTGCCGCGCGAAGGCGGCCCGCAACTCTTCCTCAACCCTGCTCATCGGGCCTCCACCAGCTCGGCGCGAAGCGCGTCGAGCCCTCTCGAGATGGACGATCGCACCGTCCCGACGGCGCAGCCGAGGATGTCGGCGATCTCTTGATCGGGCAGATCCTCGTAATAGCGCAGCACCAGGGCGGCTCGCTGACGGCGCGGCAGGCTGGCGAGCAGGGACCAGACCCGGTCCCGCTCGGCGCTCTCGGCGGCGTGGTCGGAGGGTGCCGCGACCACCGGATCCGGGTCGGCTCGCAACAGCACGCGACGCCACCAGGAGGCACGGCGGGACTCGACGAACTGGTTGGTCAGGATCTTGCGCACGTAGCCGTCGGGTGAGTCGCTGTGTGCCACCCGCCGCCAGTTCAGCTGGACCCGCAGCATGGTCTCCTGCACCAGGTCCTGAGCGGTGTTCGGGTCGCCGGTCAGCATGACGGCATAGCGCAGCAACGCGCTGAGCCGGCTGTCGGCGAATTCCTCGTAGGTCACGGGCACCTCCGCTCCTACGACGGTTCCGGGAACCCGAATCATTGCGGCCGCCGGCAAATCGATGGATCGGCGTTGTCCACAGGCGGCGGCAATTCGATCGCCCGCGTCGTCCGGCGCTGTCACCATCGACGGCGTGCTGCTCACCGTGACGACGACCCACCGGCCCGCGACGGACCTCGGCTACCTGCTGGTCAAACACCCCGGCAAGGTCCATGCGTTCGACATGCCCACCGGCACGGCCTACGTCATGTATCCCGAGGCCACCGCCGACCGGTGCACCGCCGCCCTGCTGCTGGACGTGGACCCGCAGCGGCTGCGCGCCCGCGCCGACACCTTCGAGCTGGGTCAGTACGTGAACGACCGTCCCTACGCCGCCTCCAGCCTGCTCGCCAGCGCACTCGCCAAGGTCTTCCGCACCGCCTTGCGTGGCGCCTCGAAGGACCGGCCGGAGCTGGCCGCCGAGGCGATCCCCCTGGAGATCCGGGTGCCCGTGCTGCGTGGCGGCGCCGAGCTGGTCACCCGGCTGTTCGGCCCGCTCGGCTGGACGGTGACCGCCACGCCGATCCCGCTGGAGGCGGAGCTCGGCGGCGACAGCCGCTATGTCGATCTGACCCTGACCGGCACGCTGCGGCTCGCCGCCGCGCTGAACCATCTCTACGTGCTGCTCCCGGTGCTCGACGACGGCAAGCACTACTGGGTCGCCCCGGACGAGATCGAGAAACTGCTCCGCTCCGGCGCCGGCTGGCTCGCCGACCACCCGGCGAAGGTGCTGATCGCCCGCCGCTACCTGGCGCACCGCAAGTCGCTGGCGACCACCGCGCTGGAGTTGCTGGACGCGGATCAGCCGGTCACCGAGGAGGAGGCGGAGCTGCCGGTGGCCCGCAAGGCGCCGCTCGCCGGGCAGCGCCGCGACGCGGTGCTCGCCGCGCTCGCCGAGGTCGGCGCCACCCGGGTGCTGGACCTGGGGTGCGGGCCCGGTGCGCTGCTCGCCGCCCTGCTCGAGGACCCCCGGTTCACCGAGATCGTCGGGGCCGACGTCTCGGCCCGGGCGTTGGAACAGGCGGCCCGCCGGCTCCGGCTGGAGCGGCTGCCGCAGCGCCAGCGGGACCGCATCCGGCTGATCCAGACCGCGCTGACCTATCACGACGAGCGGCTCGGCGGTTACGACGCGGCCGTGCTGATGGAGGTGATCGAGCACGTCGACCTGCCCCGGCTGCCCGCCCTGGAGGCCGGCGTGTTCGGGCGCGCCCGACCCGGCGCGGTGGTCGTGACCACGCCCAACGTGGAGTACAACGTGCACTACCCCGGGCTGACCGGGATGCGGCACTCGGACCACCGCTTCGAGTGGACCCGAGCGCAGTTCGCCGCCTGGGCGGCCGGCGTGGCGCAGCGCTACGGCTACTCCGTCACCATCCGCGGGGTCGGCGACCCGGACCAGACCACCGGCGCGCCCACGCAGCTGGCGCTCTTCACCCGGACCGCGGCGGCGACCGGCCCGGCGACCGCATCCCCGCACCCGGCCGCGACGGCCCGCGAGGCGACGGCCGAAATGACGAACGAGACGAGTACGGAGGTGACCGCATGATCGACATTCCCGAGCTCAGCCTGGTCGTGCTGGTCGGCATCTCCGGGTCCGGCAAGTCGACGTTCGCCCGCACCCACTTCGCGCCCACCCAGGTGCTCTCCTCGGATTTCTTCCGGGGCCTGGTCGCCGACGACGAGAACGACCAGTCCGCCTCCGCGGATGCCTTCGACGTGCTGCACCACGTGGCCGCCAAGCGGCTGGCCGCCGGCCGGCTCACCGTGGTCGACGCCACCAACCTGCAGTCGCACGCGCGGGCCGGCCTGATCAAGGTGGCCCGGGAGCACGACGTACTGCCGGTCGCGGTCGTTCTGGACGTGCCCGAGTCCCTGGCCTGGGAGCGCACGCAGGCTCGGCCGGACCGTTCCTTCGATCGCCGGGTCCTCACCCGGATGCACCGTGACCTGCGGCGTTCCCTCGGTCAGCTGGCTCGCGAGGGTTTCCGCAAGATTCACGTGCTGCGCGGGCCGGACGAGATCGCGGCCGCCGAGATCCGCTACCAGAAGCTGTTCAACGACCGGCGTGACGAGCACGGGCCGTTCGACATCGTCGGCGACGTGCACGGGTGCCGCGCGGAACTGGAGACCCTGCTCGGCAAGCTCGGCTGGGAGCTGGTCCGGGACGCGTACGGCCGCCCGGTCGACGCGGTGCACCCGGCGGGTCGCACGGCGGTGTTCGTGGGCGACCTGGTGGACCGTGGCCCGGATTCGCCCGGTGTGCTGCGCCTGGTGATGGGCATGGTCGCGGCCGGTCACGCGATCTGCGTACCCGGCAATCACGAGCAGAAGCTGGCCCGCAAGCTGAACGGGCGCAACGTACAGCTCACCCATGGGCTGCCGGAGACACTGGAGCAGCTGTCGGCCGAGCCGGCGGAGTTCGTCCGCGAGGTGCAGGCCTTCATCGAGGGCCTGGTCAGCCACTACGTGCTCGACGGCGGGAAGCTGGTGGTGGCGCACGCCGGGCTGAAGGAGGCGTACCACGGGCGGGCGTCCGGGCGGGTGCGCAGCTTCGCGCTCTACGGCGAGACCACGGGCGAGACCGACGAGTACGGCCTGCCGGTGCGCTACCCGTGGGCCCAGGAGTACCGCGGTTCCGCCGCCGTGGTCTACGGCCACGTGCCCACCCCGCGAGCGGAGTGGCTGAACAACACCATCTGCCTGGACACCGGGTGCGTCTTCGGTGGCGCGCTGACCGCGCTCCGCTGGCCGGAGCGTGAGCTGGTCGACACCCCGGCGGCGAAGGAGTACTACGCCCCGGTCCGGCCGCTGCTTCCGGTCGCGGCCGCGCCGGAGCGCGGGCTGGACATCGCCGACGTCACCGGCCGCAAGCACCTCGATTACGGGTACGGACGGATCACCGTCCCGGCCGAGAACGCCGCGGCCGCGCTGGAGGTGATGGGCCGGTTCTCGGTCGATCCGGCGACCCTGGTCTGGCTGCCGCCCACGATGGCGCCGTGCTCCAGCTCGACCGTCGACGGCTACCTGGAGCACCCGTCCTCGGCCTTCGCCGACCTGCGCGCGGCGGGCGTCGACCGGGTGGTCTGCGAGGAGAAGCACATGGGTTCCCGGGCCGTGGTCCGGGTCTCGGCCGCGGGCGCCGGTGACGCGATCTGGACCCGTACCGGGCGGCCGTTCTTCGGCCCGGAGCTGGACGAGCCGCTGCTGGCGCGGGTCCGGGCGGCGGTGAAGCCGATCCTGGCCGAGCTGGACACCGACTGGCTGCTGCTCGACGCGGAAGTGCTGCCCTGGTCGGCGAAGGCGGGTGGCCTGATCCGCGAGCACTACGCCGGTGTGGGGGCGGCCGGCCGGGCCGCGCTGCCGGCCGCCCTGCGGCTGCTGGATCAGGTGGCCGCCCGCGGACTGGACGTGGCCGCGCTGCGCGACCGGATCGAGCTGCGCTCGTCGGAGATCGACGGCTACTCGGCGGCGTACCGGGCGTACGTGAAACCGACCGACGGCCTGGCGGGCGTCACGCTGGCGCCGTTCGCGGTGCTCGCCGGTGCCGGAGTGTCCTTCGCGGGCAAGGACCACGGCTGGCATCTGGCAATGGCGGACCGCTTGGTCGCCGCCGATCCCGAGCTGTTCACGCCCACCCGCCGGATGGTGGTGGACCTGGCCGACCCGGCCGCGGAGGCTGAGGCCACCGAGTGGTGGCTGACGCTGACCGGGGCCGGTGGCGAGGGCATGGTGGTGAAGCCGTACGCCGGCCTGGCCGCGGTGGACGGCCGGGGGCGGCTGGTGCAGTCCGGGGTGAAGTGCCGCGGCCGGGAGTACCTGCGGATCATCTACGGCCCGGAGTACACCCGCCCGGAGCAGTTGGAGCGGCTGCGGCAGCGCAACCTGGGCCGGAAACGGAGCCTGGCGTTGCGCGAGCACGGTCTGGGCCTGGCCGCGCTGGACCGGCTGGCCGAGGGCGCGCCGTTCTGGCGGGTGCACGAGCTGGTCTTCGCCATCCTGGCCGCCGAGTCCGAGCCGGTCGACCCGCGGCTGTGACGGAGGGTTCGGGTGCCGGTCGGCCGTCCGACCGGCACCCGGGCCGGGCGAACACCCTCCGCTGAACCCGGGACCGACCGCGTGTGACCGGCGGGTTTCTCGACCGGAAGCACAAGGTATCCACAGCGGTCGTACAGGTTGACCGCACCAGCGGGCCGGTACCCTGACTCCTCGTGGACATCCGTGCGCTCACCGAGCAGCTCGCCCTGAACCCGATGGACCCGAAGGATCTGATCCACACCTTCGGGCTCTACGGCGTGTGGGCCATCCTCTTCGCGGAGACCGGCCTGCTGGTCGGATTCTTCTTCCCAGGTGACTCGCTGCTGTTCCTGGCAGGCATCGCCGCGTCGCCGGTGGCCAACGCCATCTTCGGCGACGGCACCCAGATCTCGCTGCCCGGTCTGTTGATCGGCGCCCCGATCTGCGCGATCGTCGGCGCGCAGTTCGGGCACTGGCTCGGCGCACGGTACGGCCGCAAGATGTTCGAGCGCCCGGATTCGAAGCTGTTCAAGCGCGAGTACGTGGACAAGGCCGAGTACTACTTCCAGAAGTTCGGCCCGGCCAAGGCCGTGGTGCTGGCCCGGTTCATCCCGATCGTGCGGACGTTCCTGAACCCGGTGGCCGGCACCCTGGGCATGCCGGCCCGCAAGTTCCTGCTGTGGAACATCGTCGGTGCCATCCTCTGGACCGACGGTGTGCTGCTGGTGGGCTACCTGCTGGCTCAGCAGATCTACGACGCCATCGGCGAGAAGATCGACCATTACATCCTGCCGGTGGTCGTGCTGATCGTGGTCATCTCGGCGCTGCCGATCTTCATCGAGATGCTCCGCGAGCGGAAGGCGAAGAAGAACGGCACGCAGCACGGCCCGCAGCCGGCGGCGGCGGTCGGCGTGGTCGCCGCGGCCAGCATCGCCGGCCTCGCCGAGGCGGCCGCCCACCACGACGAGGACGACGAGGAGCCGTATCGCCGGCCGCGTTCGCACCGCGCCTGATCAGTCCACCGCGTCGGCCGGTCCCGGTTTCACCGGGGCCGGCCGACGCGTTTCCGGGCACCGGGGTGCCGGCCTGAGCGCGGGCAAGCACCGACGCGGCGATGAGGGAGACAGCCCGGCGGTGGGCGCGTCGCCGACCGGGACCGTCCAGCCGTCCGGCACGTCCGGACGCCCCACCGGGCCAGGAGGGTCCGGCCCGGGCGGTAGGGCCGCGGGGCGCGGCTGAGGCCGGGTCCAGGTACGCGGAAGGATTCAGCGAGGCGAAGGCGGACACCAGAGGGACCGGGCGAGGGAAGGCGGATGCGCGGGAGGGCCCGGCGAGGCGAAAGCAGGTACGCGGAAGGACCCGGCGAGGCGAAGGCAGAAACGCGGAAGGACCCGGCGAGGCGAAGGCGGGAACGCGGAGACAGCCGGGAAGTTCGACGGAGATTGCCGAGATCGTACGGAAGAAGCGGGCCGACGCGTTCCAGCCGGCCATAGGGACGGCCGGCTGGCAGCGTCAGCGCCCTCCGCCTAGATCTTGACGGTGGCGGATCCCGAGAGCCGGTCGAGGAACTCCTCCGGGCAGTCCCGGAGAGTCTCCAGCCGGCCGGCGGTCAGTGCTCGGTAGGTCAGCGCCGCCGCTTCCTCGAGATTGCGAGCGCGCTTGTGCGCCAGTTCCACCGAGTCGCCCAGGACCACACAGCCGTGGTGACTGAGCACGAGGCAGTCGGTCCCGTCCGCGGCCATCGCCGCGGTCAGGGCGGCCACCTCGGTCGTACCGGGCAGCCGGAACGGCACGGTCGAGACCCGGCGCAGGTAGAACGCGTGGTCCGTGGTGACGAGCCGGATGTGTTCGCCGAGCGCGTCGAGCAGCAGGGCCGTCTGCGGGTGCAGGTGCACCACGGCGTTCACGTCCGGCCGGACCCGGTAGAGCGCGAGATGCAGCGCGAGCTCGCTGGTCGGCTCGATCCGCGGCGGTGGCACGGTGCCGACCGTCGCAGGTTCACCGTCCGTGATGCGAACCGGCGCGAACGTCGCCCGGCTGAGCCGGTCGAGCCAGGCGCCACTCGCGGTGACCCAGATGGCGTCCTCGTCCGGGATCCGGGCCGACAGATTGCCGCCCGATCCGCAGACGAGGCCGGCCTGGACCACGTCGTAACCCACGTGTGCAAGCTGATCACGCAGGTCACCAGGCACGTAGTTCACGCGTTCCTCCTCGAATCGCCAGGGGTGGCCGGGGAAGAGGTCCTCGGCCTGGCGTCACGCCCCCATGTTCCCAGTGACGCCAGGCAGTGCCCATCGATCAGCGAGCCTTCTTGGTCGCCCGCTTGCGGGGCGGCGTCAGCAGGTCCGCAATGGTCGCGATAGCGGTCGGCACGAGGCGGTAGTACGCCCACACTCCCCGCTTCTCGCGCTCCAGCAGCCCCGCCTCGGTCAGAATCCGCAGGTGGTGACTCACAGTCGGCTGCGAGAGACCGAGCGGTGCCGTCAGGTCACAAACACACGCCTCACCGTCCGTTGCGGACTGGATGAGGCTCAGCAGCCGCAGCCGGGCCGGGTCGGCGAGTGCCTTCAGCACTCCCGCCAGGCGCTCGGCGTCGGCGCGTTCAATCGGCTCGCCGGCAAGCGGCGAGATCTGAGGCATCGTCATTTCCGCCAACGCAGTTCCCACGATCTCCATCCTTCCACCAACTGCATCGATTCTCCTGCATGTGAGCAGGAACGAACCGGCTAACTTTCAGGCCGTAAGGCCGACATCGATCGCCGCGTCGGTCGACCGCCGACGCGGGCCGGAGCTCCGTACCGCGTCACCCATCCGATCAACCTTTCCGCCACACCGACTTCGGTCTCTGCCTCCTGCAACGCCTCAGCCGCCATCTGGTCGCTACCCATCCGTGTCGAGCTCTCGATCCCCTTCTCGGGAGTGAGCCAACCCACATTGTCAATTCATCGATTGTTTCGGTTCACCGATCCAGGCGATGACTCGGCACGGAACGCGTTGAACCCATCACGCCACGCTGCGCGATCAACAGGTCGCTACGCGCCTCACGACCCGATGAAAGCACGACACCACGCTGCGCGACGGGCAATTCAGTGATGAATTTACCCAGGTCGTGCCCTGCCTTCATGACATCGAGCGTAC
Source organism: Actinoplanes teichomyceticus ATCC 31121 (assembly GCF_003711105.1). Lineage (NCBI taxonomy): Bacteria > Bacillati > Actinomycetota > Actinomycetes > Micromonosporales > Micromonosporaceae > Actinoplanes > Actinoplanes teichomyceticus. Next base: position 111,499 of record NZ_CP023865.1, on the reverse strand, counting down.
TGGCTTGAAGGAAACCGGAATCTTTCGCCCCGCCGGGGCGGAACGGAACTATTGACCCAGGCCTCTACATGGCTCTGTAAAGAAGGTTTACCGATCGGACTACAGGTCTCGACCTTTCCGGCGACCATAGATGCAGCTCAAAGCGGGTAACACCGCCACGGTACCCAGGCGCTCCTCAAGATGACCTGGTAGCCGCGCTGTGAGAGTGCTGTGAACCCCGGAAATCACCTTTGTCCGACCGGGGGAAAACACCCACCGGACGGCCGATCTGCCGCTATCCGGACAGCCGATCGGGTGACGGCGAAGGAAACAGTCTGTACCCCTTCGAGTGACCCACAGTCGTCGATACGGAACCGGATCCGGCCGCCCCTCGGCAAGGTCACTCGGGCGGCCTACGCCAGTATTCGTCATCGGACGCAGGCGCGGGCCGGTTCGGCGACGGATCACCCGGCCGCGTCGTGGCCTCACTGTGTCCCTCACCACTGTGCGTAGCCGGGGGCACTGCGACTTCGCCCCTCGGACCCTCCGTCACCACGCCCGGCGATCGTCCGGCCGTGCCCGATGTGGCCCCCGCCGCGCCCGAGGGGCTGCCATCGACGGCCGTCCCGGTCGGCAAGCCGACTGAGGGGGCAGGGGCCGGCGTACTCCCCGCAGGCGGGTAACCCGTGTGCGACACCGGCGGCAGGTAGCCGGACAGATCCGGGGCGGGCGACGCCGGCGGAGGGAAGCCCGGCGGCGTGGCCGGGGCGTACGGGGAAGGATGCACCGGAGACACGTACCCCGAAGCGGGCACCGCTGAACCGGCTGCCGCGACACCCGGATGCGGTACCCCGGGCGCCTCGCCGGGATTCGCACCCTGAGACGTTTCCAGCGGGGGGAAGTACGGCGCGGATCGAACCTCGCCGGGCGCCGGCACGCCGCCGTAGGGCATGGCCGGGGTGCCGGGCGGCGCGGACGCGGCGCTGTGGGGCGTGGCCGGGGTGTCGTGCGGCACGGCGCTATGGGGCGCCGATGAGGCGCCGTAGGGCGCGGACGCGGCCCCGTAGGGCGCGGACGCGGCCCCGTAGGACGCGGACGCGGCCCCGTAGGACGCGGACGCGGCCCCGTAGGACGCGGACGCGGCCCCGTAGGACGCGGACGCGGCCCCGTAGGACGCGGACGCGGCCCCGTAGGACGCGGACGCGGCCCCGTAGGACGCGGAAGGGGCCCCTTGCGGCGCGGGCGCGGTGCCCTGTGGCTGCGACGGCACGCTGTAAGCGGGGCCGTAGGGCTGCGACGGCACGCTGTAGGGCTGCGGAGCGGCGCCGTAGGGCTGAGCCGGCACGCCGTAGGGCGGTGGAGCGGCGCCGTAGGGCTGCGACGGCACGCCGTAGGGCGGTGGCGCGCCGTGGGGGACCGGGGACCCCGCCGGGATTGACAGCCCGGGTTGGCCCGGGGCGTGGCCGAAGAAGGTCCGCGGGGCGGCCAGCAGTGTCGCGGCGACCGTGAGGTAGGCCAGGACCTGCAAGCCCGAGACCACGACGTTCAGACCGATCCACCCGTCCGGGTACGCCGAGGTGAGCGCTTCGCCGACCGAGCCCGGCACCGGATCGCCGGAACGCTGCGCCAGCACCGTGACGAATGACCCGAGACCGCCGAGCACGCCCAGCCCGCACACGATCAGTGTGACCACCCAGGCGACCCGGCTGCCCCGGCGCAGGCCCAGGCCGAGCACCACGAAGAGCGCGAAGGCCAGGATCGACAGCACGGCGGCGAGCGCGGCGTCCAGCCAGACCACCGAGACCAAGTTCTCCGCCTGGTCGCTGGTGACCGCGTCACGGAAGCGGCTCACCGTGCCGGGCGCGATGGCGACCGCGGCCACGGCGTAACACAACCCGGCCGCACCCATCAGCCAGAGCAGGGCGGAGGCGGTCGACACCGCGGGCGGGCGCGCGTCGGTGGGCGGCGGCGCAGGCGCGGCGTCGGGCGGCAGGGCGGCGTAGGACATCGATGGCTCCCGCGGTGTTCGGCTGGCACGAACCTATCGCGTACCGGTGGTGTGACGTGGGCGGACCGGTCGGCCTGTGGACAGGCGAATCGGCCCGCCTGTGGATAAGCGAACCGGCCCGCCTGTGGACAAGCGGGCCGGTTCCGGAAATCGATGGAAGGATCGTCGGCGGGAGGCCGGGCTTCGGATCAGGCCGGTTCGTGCGGCGGCCGCGGCTCGTGCGGCGGCCGCGGCTCGTGCGGCGGCCGCGGCTCGTCGGCGGCGGGAGAGGCCGGTGGTGTCTCCGGCCGCGACCCGGACGCCGAGGACGGGTGATCGCCGGAGGAAGCCGCCAACTGCTCACCGGAGGAGGACGAGGAGGAGGAGGAGGACGGTGATGATGACGGCGCCGACGGCTGTTCACCGGGAGATGGCTGCTGGGCCGGCCATGCGGCCGGGGACTGCCACGGGTCGCTGGCCGGACCGGGATAGCCCGCTCCCCGAGCGGTCGACGGCGAGCCGCCCGCTTCAGAGCCACCCGCGACAGGGCCGCCCAGACCCGAGCCACCTACCCCAGGGCCTTCAACCTCAGGACCTCCTACACCAGGGCCCCCCGCAGCCGGACCGCCCGTGGCCGGACCGGACATCGGGCCCTCGGCCGATGCCGGGCCGCGCGACGGAGCATCCGCGGTGGACGACGCGGGAGACGCCCACGGATCGCTCGCCGGTCCGTGAGCGGCCTCCGGCGCCCCGGGCTGAGACGTCCCCGGCCCGGCCGGAGAGGCGTAGGACCCTCCGGACGGCGAGTGCCCCGCCGCGCCGCCCGGCGCCGGATGACCCGCCGAACCGCCGGGCACCGGGTAACCCGCCGAACTGCCGGGCACCGGGTAACCCGCCGGGCTCCCGGGCGCCGGATGACCCGCCGAACCGCCCGGCGCCGGATAACCCGCCGGGCTCCCGGGCGCCGGGTGACCTGCCGGGCTACCGGGCTGCCCGGGATAGGGCGACGGGGCCGAAGGCTGCCCCGGGTACGCCGACGGCTGGCCCGGATAGGCCGAGGGCTGCCCCGGGTACGCCGACGACGGGTCGGCATAGGGCGAAGGCTGCCCCGGGTACGGCGGCAGGCCCGGCGCCGGCTGACCCGGCTGACCGTACTCGGGCTGTCCCGGCTGTCCCGGCTGCGCGTGACCGCCCGGATACGGCTGCCCGTACGCCGGCTGCTGCGGATACCCACTCGGATATCCGGTCTGGTACGGATTCCACCCGGCCGCCGGTTTCTTGAAGAACCGGTTCGACGCCGGCACCGCCAGCAGGATGACCACCGTGATCAGTGCCCCGAGCGCGAACAGCGTGAACAGCACCGCGGCCGACTCGATCCAGTCGGGCACCACGCCGTCGAGCCGCGCGTCCAGCTCCCGCTGGGTGGGCAGCCGGTCGATCCCGGTGCCGGTCCCGACCGCGTCGGCGAAGCGCGTGACCATGACGATCGACGTGTACGGCAGGACGAGCGAGCAGCACATCAGCAGGCCGCCGACGATGAACGTGGTCACCCGGGCCGGCTGCTTGCCCCGGAGGTCGAAGATGCCCAGCAGGATCAGGCCGACCGCGATGAGGCTGTACAGCACGATCATCAGCACGGCGAACGCGACCAGCGCGCTGCCGAAGCCCTCGTACTCGGTGCCGTAGTACTCCTGGTCGAGGATCGGCCCGGCCTTCTCGAAGGTCGAGAAGGCGAGAATCGCGTACCCCACCTGGGCGGCGGCGATCAGGAAGAGCAGCACGGACGCGACCGTCACGGTGGCCGGCCGGTGGGGTGGCGCCGCCGAAGGATACGGCGCCGGATATGTGGGAACGGTCACAGAGTCCTCCTCTAGATCCATTCACGGTATCGGTCCGGGACCACGGCCCGCGACCGGCACGCACGCAGCGCGACGTCGTGGCGACATCAGGCGAGGATGCCGCAAATCACCGCAAAGAGTCGCCCGTTCGGGGGGCGACACCGCTGGACCGCGACCCCTAGACTTCCATGCCGTGGCGTCCGGCAGGCACCAGAGACCTCCGGCGACGCCCCCTGCCCGCACGAGTCGCCCGCCCCGCCCACCGATCGCCGGGGCCGAGGCAGACCGTTCCGGGAGATCCTTCCGATTGCGCCGGCCGCGTGACCACACCGCGGCCGCCCCAGACCTGACAAGGACCGGTGAGTCCCATGCCGCACGCCGACACCCTGACCGTCGTTCACCATGACGACACCCGGACCCGGTTCGAGGACGTCCGATATGAACTACATCGGGACGGGATCCGGATCTGGTCCGCGGACGGCGAGCACGCCATCACGGACGTACTGATGACCCACGCGTACCGGCAGCGCGAAGCAGCCGCATAGGGAGCGGGCCCCGGAGGAGACTCCGGGGCCCGCTTCGTGCGGTGGCTCAGCCGCGCTCGACCGTCAGCCCGTCCTTCGCCGCGTTCAGGTCGACCACCACCGTGTCCCCGTCCCGGATCTCCCCGGCCAGCAGCGCCTTCGCCAGCAGATCACCGATCGTGGCCTGGACCAGCCGCCGCAGCGGCCGGGCGCCGTAGAGCGGGTCGTACCCGTGCTCGCCCAGCCAGTCGACCGCAGCGCCGGTCACCGAGAGGGTGAGCCGCCGCTCGGCGAGGCGCGCGCGCAGCCGTTCGAGCTGGATGTCCACGATCTTGGTGAGGTCGTCCTTGGTGAGCGCGTGGAAGACCACGATGTCGTCGAGCCGGTTGAGGAACTCCGGCTTGAAGTGCGCCCGGACCGCGGCCAGCACCTCGTCGTGCCGCTCCTCGTCGCTCATCGTGAAGTCGGCGGTCGCCGAGCCGAGGTTCGAGGTCAGCACCAGGATGGCGTTGCGGAAGTCCACCGTACGGCCCTGGCCGTCGGTCAGCCGCCCGTCGTCGAGCACCTGCAGCAGCACGTCGAAGACGTCCGGGTGGGCCTTCTCCACCTCGTCGAGCAGCACCACGCTGTACGGCCGGCGGCGCACCGCCTCGGTCAGCTGGCCGCCCTCCTCGTACCCGACGTAGCCGGGCGGGGCGCCGACCAGGCGGGCGACCGAGTGCTTCTCGGCGTACTCGCTCATGTCGATCCGGACCATCGCCCGCTCGTCGTCGAAGAGGAAACCGGCCAGTGCCTTGGCCAGCTCGGTCTTGCCGACGCCGGTCGGGCCGAGGAACAGGAAGCTGCCGGTGGGCCGGTCCGGGTCGGCGATGCCGGCCCGGGCCCGCCGGACCGCGCTGGCCACCGCCGCGACCGCCTCCCGCTGGCCGATCACCCGGGCCTGCAGCGACTCCTCCATGCGGAGCAGCTTGGCGGTCTCGCCCTCCATCATCCGGCCGGCCGGGATGCCGGTCCACGAGGAGATCACCTCGGCGATGTCGTCCGCGCCGACCTCCTCCTTGACCATCGGCGGCTCGGTGTTCTCCTCCTCCGACTCGGCGGCCGCCTGGATCTCCTTCTCCAGGCCGGGGATCACCTCGTAGAGCAGACGGGATGCTTCGAGCAGCTCGCCGTCGCGCTGGGCCCGCTCCTGAGCGGCCCGGGCCTCGTCGAGCTGCTTCTTCAGCTCGCCGACCCGGTTCAGCCCGCCCCGCTCGCGCTCCCACCGGGCGTTCAGGGCGGTCAGCTCCTCCTCCCGGTCGGCCAGGTCGCGCTCCAGCCGCTCGCGCCGGGCCTGCGAGGCCGGATCGGTCTCCTTGTCCAGCGCGAGCTTCTCCACCCGCATCCGGTCGACCTGGCGCTGCAGCTGGTCGAGCTCCACCGGCCGGGAGTCGATCTCCATACGCAACCGGGACGCGGCCTCGTCGATCAGGTCGATCGCCTTGTCCGGCAGGAACCGGTCACTGATGTAGCGGTCGGAGAGGCTGGCCGCGGCGACCAGCGCCGCGTCGGTGATCTGCACCCGGTGGTGCGCTTCGTAGCGCCCCTTGAGGCCACGCAGGATGCCGATGGTGTCCTCGACCGTCGGCTCGCCGACCACCACCGGCTGGAAACGCCGCTCCAGGGCGGGGTCCTTCTCGATGTGCTCGCGGTACTCGTCGAGCGTGGTGGCGCCGACCATGCGCAGCTCGCCCCGGGCCAGCATCGGCTTGAGCATGTTGCCGGCGTCCATCGAGCCCTCGCCCTTGCCGGCGCCGACGACCGTGTGCAGCTCGTCGAGGAACGTCACGACCTGCCCGTTCGAGCTGCGGATCTCCTCCAGCACGCTCTTGAGCCGCTCCTCGAACTGGCCGCGGTACTGCGCGCCGGCGACCATGGCGCCGAGGTCGAGCGAGACCAGTTTCTTGTCGCGCAGCGTCTCCGGCACGTCGCCGGCCACGATGCGCTGGGCGAGACCCTCGACGATCGCGGTCTTGCCGACGCCCGGCTCGCCGATCAGCACCGGGTTGTTCTTGGTACGCCGGGAGAGCACCTGCACCACCCGGCGGATCTCGGCGTCCCGGCCGATCACCGGGTCGATCCGGCCCTCCCGCGCCTGGGCGGTCAGGTCGACGCTGTACTTCTCCAGCGCCTTGTAGGTCTGCTCGGGATCGGCGTTGGTCACCTTCCGGTCCCCGCCGCGCACCTGCGGGAACGCGGCGACCAGGCTCTCCTCGGTGGCGCCGGCCTCCTTGAGCGTGCGGCTCACCGCGCCGCCCACCCGGGCCAGGCCGGCCAGCAGGTGCTCGGTCGAGACGTACTCGTCGCCGAGCGGCTTGGCGATCAGCTCGGCCTCGCCGATCGCGTTGACGAACTCGCGGGAGAGGCCCGGCTCGGCGGTGCTGGCACCGCGCGCGCTGGGCAGCTGCTCGACGGCGCGGGCGGCGGCGCGGCGTACGTCGGCCGGGTTGGCGCCGATGGCGCGCAGCAGCGCCGGCGCGGTGGACCCGGCCGTGTCCAGCAGCGACAGCAGCATGTGCCACGGCTCCACCGTGGCGTGGCCGTTCCGAGCGGCGTTGGCCGCCGCGCCGGTGATCACGTCGCGGCTCTTGGTGGTCAAACGTTCGGCGTTCATGAGCTCCCCTGATCGGCTTCCCACCGGGTGTGACCCAACAGACTTGAGCGTATTCCACTCAACTTTAACTCGTCCGGGAAAGGCCGTCGAAGAGGCGTGACGGTCACCACCGGCGAGGGCGCTGCCCATCGAACCGCCGTAACGTACGGATGGTGACGCGCCTGTTGTCGCGGCGGCTGCTCCCGCTCGGCTTCATCTTTCTCGCCGCCGGGATAGCCACCGCGGTGGTCGGCCCGTTCCTGGGCATGTTCCTGAGCAGCGAGGTGCACGCCAGCCCGGTGCAGGCCTCCGCGTTCCTGGTCGTCGCCTCGCTCTCCGGCGTCGCGATGTCGCACGTGATCGGCCGCATCTCGGACCGCCGCCCGATGCGTCGCGCGCTGCTCATCGCGGCCGCCCTGGCCGGCTGCGCCGGCACCGGCCTCACCTCGACGGTGCGCAACTACTGGGTCCTGCTCGCGATCACCGTCACCGCGACCGCGGTGGCCGGGGCGCTGTATCCGCAGTCGTTCGCCTATGCCCGTCAGGTGCTGCAGAGCGACTCCCCGGCCCGGGCCGCGATGGGCATCAGCGCGCTGCGCACCGTCTTCTCGATCGCCTGGGTGGGCGGTCCGCCGCTGGCGGCGCTGCTGCTGGACGTCGCCGATTTCCGGTACGTCTACGGCACCGCCGCGGTGCTCTACCTGGTCGCCGCGCTGATCGCCACCCGCTGGCTGCCGGAGATCGAGGCGCCGGCCGGCACGACCCCCGGCCGGGGCGAGGAGGTCCGCCCGCCACGCGCGATCTACCCGATCATCGCGGGCTTCGTGCTGCTGCAGACCACGATGGTGCTCGGCGTGCAGGCCATGTCCCTGTACGTCGGCGCCGACCTGCACGGCTCGGTCGGCGACGCGGGCCTGATCCTCGGGCTGTGCGCGGCGCTGGAGATCCCGCTGATGCTCGGCTTCGGCGCGCTCAGCACCCGGATGCCGCTGCGCCGGCTGATCCTGGCCGGCGCCGTGTTCGGGGTGGTCTACCAGGCGCTGGCGGTGGCCGCGCACTCGACCTGGATGCTGGCCGCCGCCCAGGTGGTGAACGCCCTGTTCATCGCGGCCAACTCCGGGCTGGGCATCTCGTACGTGCAGGACATGATGCCGCTGCACCCGGGCCGGGCCACCACGATGTTCACCAACACCTTCCCGATCGGGCAGATCCTGGCCGCGCCGCTGTTCGGCCTGGCCCAGCAGTACGACTACCGCCTCGCGTACGTGATGAACCTGATCCTCGCCGTCCTCGGCCTGATCCTGCTGCTGGTGGCGCGGCCACCGGCCCGCCCGGCAGCCGCCGCCGAGCCGCTGGTCGAGCTCGGGAAGGCTTGAGCTGCTGCGACGAAAGTCACTACCCGCGGGATAACGTGGTAGTCGTGCGCGTACGGGTGGAACAGACTCCGCTGCCGGGAATCGGCGTCCGACACGACCTGGTCACCTCCTCCGGGCGTACGGTGGGGGTGGTCTCGCACCGCAACGGCCGTCGTGACCTGGTCCTCTACGACGTCGACGACCCGGACGCCTGCCTGGCCTCGATCCCGCTGACCGACGGCGAGGCGGAGGCCCTGGCCGACGTCCTCGGCGCGTCGCTGATGCTGGGCCAGCTGGCCGGCCTGCGTCAGCAGGCGGCCGGGCTGCTCACCGAGCAGATCGCGCTGCCGGCCGGCTCACCGTTCGTCGGCCGCCGGCTCGGGGACACCCGGGCCCGCACCCGCACCCGCGCGTCGATCGTGGCCGTGCTGCGTGACCGCGAGGTGATCGCCTCGCCCGGGCCCGCGTTCCTCTTCGAGGCGAACGACGTGGTCGTGGCCGTCGGCACCCGCGAGGGCCTGGACGGCGTCACCGCCATCCTGGCCGGCGACACCGACGGTTGAGGCCACCTCGTGCACCACACGACGGTCCTGCTCATCGAGATCGGCGCGCTGCTGTTCGGCCTCGGCATGCTGGGCCGGGCCGGGCGCCGGTTCGGGCTCTCCCCGATCCCGCTCTACCTGCTGGCCGGTCTCGCCTTCGGACAGGGCGGGCTGGTCCCGCTCTCGGCCAGCAAGGAGTTCATCGCGATCGGCGCCCAGATCGGGGTGATCCTGCTCCTGGTCATGCTGGGCCTGGAGTACTCGGCGGACGAGCTGGTCGGCAACCTGCGCTCGGCGGCTCCGGCCGGCGTGATCGACATGCTGCTGAACGCGCTGCCCGGCGCGCTGTTCGCGCTGCTGCTCGGCTGGGACCTGAAAGCGGCGCTGGTGCTCGCCGGGATCACCTGGGTCTCCTCGTCCGGGGTGATCGCCAAGGTGCTCGGCGACCTGGGCCGGCTGGGTAACCGGGAGACCCCGGTGATCCTGTCCGTGCTGGTCATCGAGGACCTGGCGATGGCGCTCTACCTGCCGATCGTCACCGCGGTGCTGGCGAACGTGGGCCTGGTCGGCGGCTTCAGCACGCTCGGCGTGGCCGTGGTCACCGTGGTCGCGGTGCTGGTGGTCGCGATCCGGTACGGCGGAACGATCAGCCGCCTCATGTCGGTGAAGGACCCGGAGGCGCTGCTGCTCAGCGTCCTGGGGCTGACCCTGTTCGTGGCCGGGGTCGCGGCCGAGCTGCAGGTGTCCGAGGCGGTCGGCGCCTTCCTGGTCGGCATCGCGCTCTCCGGCCCGGTCGCGCACCACGCCACCCAGATGCTGTCCCCGCTGCGCGACCTGTTCGCCGCGGTGTTCTTCGTCTTCTTCGGGCTCTCCACCGATCCGGCCGACGTGCCGCCGGTGCTGCTTCCCGCGCTCGGGCTGGCCGTGCTGACCATGCTGACCAAGGTGGCCACCGGGTACCTGGCGGCGCGGCGCGCCGGGACCGCCCTGCCCGGCCGGCTCCGGGCCGGCCTGGCGCTCACCCCGCGCGGCGAGTTCTCGGTGGTCATCGCCGGACTCGCGGTCGCCTCCGGGGTGCAGCCGCGCCTCGCTCCGCTCGCCACCGCGTACGTGTTGATCACGGTTGTCTCCGGTCCGATGCTGGCGCGCCTGCCGGACTACGCCTGGTTCAAGAAGCTGGTCCGCCGCAGGATGGCGGCACAGCGTTCTACGGCCGAACCCGTGCCGACAGTTGAGTGACGTCGGTCACTGTGACCCCTGCCGAAGGTTACTGTCCAGTATCCGAATGTGAATTTTTGATACTTCCGTTCATGCATTGATCGCGCTACCGTTGCGCCGCGACAACTCTCTGTGTTGGGACGTTCGACACTCACGACGGATCGGTGATCCCCGTCGCGGGAGAACGGGTGAAATAAGGCGGCAGCGTTGAGCGTGCGTGAGGCGACATTCATCGGGTTCGGAAATCCGGTCGATCCCCGGCCGGCGGAGATCGAGGCGTGGGCGTACCACCCGGAGTCGGTACCGCTGAGCTCCATGCCGCGGGACTGGGACCTGCTCATCTCCGGCGACGTGCTCGGGCCGACCCTGTTCGAGCTGGCCATGGACCGGCAGTGCCCGGCCCGCCGGTTCGCACAGCACTGCATGTACATCTACGCGGCGGACGGCGTCCGGCAGAACGCGAGCGGCCAGCGCAAACGGCGGCTCAAGAAGTTCGTGGAGCGCGCCGAGGAGGTCGGCGACGAGCCGATGCAGATCTGGGCGCACAACTGCCGGGTCCTGATGACCCGACCGGAACTGTTCGACCACCACGACTGGATGGAGGGCGGCCTGGTGCGCAACCCGCGCCGGCTCGGCCTCTTCCACCGTAAGTGATCGACCGGTAACTACGTGCAGTAACGGCGGCCCCGATCCGGGGCCGCCGTTTCATCTCTCCGCGGCGCGGCGTGGCCGCCACACCACCAGCGCGGTGGAGTGGGTCTCCTGACGGACCAGGTCCGCCCGGCCCGCGTACGGATTCATCGTCTCCAGCTGGGCGATCCGCGCGTACGCGTCCTCCAGCTGCTGCTCCAGCTCGGCGACCCGCTGCTGCAGGTCACCCACCATCTGTTCGAGGCCGATGATCCGCTTGATGCCGGCCAGGTTGACGCCGTCCTCCTGGCTCAGCCGCTGCACCTCGCGCAGCAGCGCCACGTCGCGTTCGCTGTAGCGCCGGCCGCCGCCACCGGCGCGCCCGGGCTGCACCAGGCCGAGCCGGTCGTACTGGCGCAAGGTCTGCGGGTGCATGCCGGCCAGCCGGGCGGCCACCGAGATGATCAGGACCTTCGCGTCGGAGGCCTGTTCCATCGAGATGCTGATCTCTTCATACATGTCCCACCTCCGGAAGGTCTCTAGCCGGTCTTGCGCAGGCGTGCTTCGAGCCGTTCCCGCCCGGCCGGCGGGGTCAGTTTGGCGAATTTCTCCAGGGCGTCCCGGGCCTCGCCGGTCACACCGGGCGGGATCTGCACCTCGACCGTGACGATCAGGTCGCCGGCCTGGCCCTCCTTGCGCACCACGCCCTTGCCCCGGGCCCGCAGCTTGCGACCGCTCGGGGTGCCCGCCGGCACCCGCAGCGTGACCGGGTTGTCCAGGGTCGGCACCCGCAGGTCGGTGCCGAGGACGGCCTCCGCGACGGTGATCGGGACGACCAGCGTGAGGTCGTCCCCGCTGCGCCCGAACAGCTCGTCCGGCCGCACCTTGACCTGGACGTACAGGTCGCCGGCCGGGCCACCCCGGTCGCCCGGCTCGCCCCGGCCGCTGAGCCGGATCCGCTGCCCGTCGGCGACCCCGGCCGGGAACCGGACGTTGATGGTCCGGCTCTTGGTGACGCCACCGGAACCCCGGCACTCCGGGCACTTCTCGTCCACGATGCTGCCCGAGCCCTGACAGTCCCGGCACGGTTCGGAGAAGCTGAACGACCCCTGGTTGCTGGAGATCAGCCCGGTGCCGTGGCATTTCGGGCAGGCCCGCGGGGTGGTGCCGGGCTTGGCGCCGGTGCCCCGGCAGGTGTCGCAGGCCCCCGGCGTGCGCAGGGTCAGCGGCAGGGTGGTGCCGCGGACGGCCTGAGCGAAGTCCAAGGTCACCTCGGTCTCCACGTCCCGGCCGCGCTGCGGGCCGCGCCGCCCGGCCGGAGCGCCGGCGCCACCACCGGAGAAGATCGAGCTGAAGATGTCGGAGAAACCGGTGCCGCCGAACCGGCGGTCACCCCCGCCACCACCGGCGCCCGCCCCGGTGAACCCGCCGAACAGGTCGGACGGGTCGAACTGGGCGCCACCCGCGCCCGGGCGTCCGGCGCCACGGCGGAACGCGCCGGAGCCGAACAGGGAACGCATCTCGTCGTACTCTTTGCGCTTCTTGTCGTCGGCGAGCACGTCGTAGGCCTCGGAGGCGGCCTTGAACTTCTCCTCCGCCTCCTTGTTGCCCGGATTGCGGTCCGGGTGCAGGTCGCGAGCGAGTTTCCGGTACGCCTTCTTGATCTCGTCGGTTGAGGCGGACTTGTTCACGCCGAGAACGGCGTAGAAGTCCTTCTCGAGCCAGTCCTTCGAGCTCAGTTGGTCCACCTCCTCGACTGGTGATGGGTGACGTCCCGCCCACCGGCGAACCGGCGGACGGGACACATGCGGAAACTCACTCGGGATCGGCGACGGCGACCAGCGCCGGGCGCAGCAGGCGCTCGCCCAGGGTGTAGCCGCGGCGCATCACCTCGACGCAGGTCGGCTCCGTGACGTCCGCGGACGTCTGGTGCGCGACCGCCTCGTGGCGGTTCGGGTCGAAGGGGTCGCCCTTCTCGCCGAAGGCCACCAGCCCCAGCTTGCCGGTCGCCGCGGTGAGCTGCTCCGCCACCGAGGCGAACGGCCCGACCAGGTCACCGTGCTCGCGGGCCCGGTCGATGTCGTCCAGCACCGGCAGCAGCGCGGTCAGCACCGAGCCGGTGGTCTGCTCCGCCGCGGCGCCCCGGTCGCGGTCCACCCGCTTGCGGTAGTTGGCGTACTCCGCGGTCACCCGTTGCAGGTCGTGGGTCCGCTCGTCGAGCTCGCTGCGCAGCGCGTCGAGCTCGGCGCCGAGACCGGGCTTGGCCTCCTCGGCCGCCGGGGCCTCGCTCTCCTCCTCCGGCGCGCGGTGCGCGCCGGCCGCCTTGCCCGGCTTGGTGGGAGTCTCCTCGGCCGTCGAGTCGATCTCGCCCTGGATGACTTCCCGCTCGGCCGCCGGACCGTCGTTCTCGTCGTCCCTGGCACTCACTTCTTGTCGTCCTCCACGATCTCGGCGTCCACGACGTCGTCACCACCGGCGGCCGCGCCCGCACCGGTCGCGCCACCCGGCGCGCCCGCGCCGGCGGCCCCGGCCTGCGGCGCCTCACTCTGCGAGTAGAGCAGCGAACCGGCCTCCTGGGAGACCTGCGACAGCCGCTCGTGGGCCGACTTGATCTTCTCGATGTCGGTGCCGCCCAGCGCGCCGCGCAGCTCGCCGAGCGCCTCGCTGATCTTGCTCTTGCTGTCCTCGGGGAGCTTGTCGCCGCTCTCCGCCAGGAACTTCTCGGTCTGCCACTGCAGCTGCTCGGCCAGGTTGCGGGTCTCCGCGTCCTCGCGGCGCTTCTTGTCCTCGTCCGCGTGGTCCTGGGCGTCGCGCATCATGCGCTCGATGTCTTCCTTCGGCAGCGCGGAGCCGCCGGTGATCGTCATCTTCTGCTCCTTGCCCGTGCCCAGGTCCTTGGCGGACACGTGCACGATGCCGTTCGCGTCGATGTCGAAGGAGACCTCGATCTGCGGCACGCCGCGCGGAGCCGGCGCGATGCCGCTCAGCTCGAACGTGCCCAGCTTCTTGTTGTACGCGGCCATCTCGCGCTCACCCTGGTAGACCTGGATCAGCACGGAGGGCTGGTTGTCGTCCGCGGTGGTGTAGACCTCGGAGCGGTGCGCCGGGATGGTGGTGTTGCGCTCCACCAGCTTGTGCATGATCCCGCCCTTGGTCTCGATGCCCAGCGACAGCGGGGTCACGTCGAGCAGCAGGACGTCCTTGACCTCGCCCTTGAGCACACCGGCCTGCAGGGCGGCGCCGACGGCGACGACCTCGTCCGGGTTGACGCCCTTGTTCGGGTCGCGGCCGGTCAGGCTCTTGACCAGCTCGGTCACGGCCGGCATACGCGTCGAGCCGCCGACCAGGATGACGTGGTCGATGTCGGAGAGCTTGACGTCGGCGTCCTTGATCGCGGACTCGAACGGGCCCTTGCAGCGGTCCAGCAGGTCCTGCGTCATGCGCTGGAACTCGGCCCGGCTCAGCGTGGTGTCCAGGTGCAGCGGGCCGTTCGCCCCGGCGGTGATGTAGGGCAGGTTGATGCTGGTGGTGGTGGCCGCGGACAGCTCGATCTTGGCCTTCTCGGCGGCCTCGCGCAGACGCTGCAGCGCCATCTTGTCCTGGGACAGGTCGATGCCGTGCTCGCCGCGGAACGTCTTCACCAGGTGGTCGATGATCCGCTGGTCCCAGTCGTCGCCGCCCAGGTGGTTGTCACCGGACGTCGACTTCACCTCGATGACGCCGTCGCCCAGCTCCAGCAGGGAGACGTCGAAGGTGCCGCCACCCAGGTCGAAGACCAGAACGGTCTGCTCCTTGGAGCCCTTGTCCAGGCCGTAGGCCAGGGCGGCCGCGGTCGGCTCGTTCACGATCCGCAGCACGTTCAGGCCCGCGATCTCGCCGGCCTCCTTGGTGGCCTGGCGCTGCGCGTCGTTGAAGTACGCCGGGACGGTGATCACCGCGTCGGTGATCTGCTCGCCCAGGTACGCCTCGGCGTCGCGCTTGAGCTTCATCAGCACCCGCGCGGAGATCTCCTGCGGGGTGTACTTCTTGCCGTCGATGTCGATCGACCAGTTGGTGCCGATCTCCCGCTTCACCGAGCGGATCGTCCGATCCGGGTTGGTCACCGCCTGACGCTTGGCGACCTCGCCGACGAGCACCTCGCCGTTGCGGGCGAAGGCCACGATCGACGGCGTCGTCCGGGAGCCCTCCGCGTTGGCGATGACGGTGGGCTCGCCTCCTTCCAGAACGCTGACGCAGGAGTTCGTGGTGCCGAGGTCGATGCCGACCGCACGTGCCATGGTGTTCCTCGCTTCGTTACCGGCTGGGTTCGTACGAGCGTGAGTCCGTACAGGGTTGAGTGGAACCGACTCAATGATGCCACGCGACGGCCAACCGTCAAATCGAAGTTGAGCCGGACAGACGCAAGTCGCGCGTTTGGGCGCCCGCACCGCGGGTAATCAGCTACATACCTGTCCGGTCACGGCATACCGGTAGCCGTTGCTCGCCCTGGGCGGATCGTGCACGCTTTACCCGTGACGACGCACGGAGACGCGGTCGGTCCGTCGGCCCCACCCGCCGTCCCCGCCGTAACGAGGAACAAAGAGCAGGTCAGCCCGGCGAGAGCAGACCTTTCCGATGGTACGGGGGACGGCCCGGTCCGTCCGGCGAACAAGGAGAACGGCATCACCACCGCACCGGTCGAACCGCCCGCCGCCGTAGCCCGGCTCACGGCGGCGCTGACCCGACTGCGGGCGGCGCTCGGCACCGTCGCGTACCCGCTGACGCTGCCCTCGGCGGACGAGGCGCGCCGGGTCGGCGCCGCCCTGCTCGCCCAGCTCGACGACTATCTGCTGCCCCGCCTCAACCGGCTGGACGCGCCGCTGCTCGTGGTGGTCGGCGGCTCCACCGGCGCGGGCAAGTCCACCCTGGTCAACAGCCTGGTCCAGGAGCCGGTGACCAACGCCGGGGTGCTGCGCCCGACCACCCGCTCGCCGGTGCTGGTCGCCCACCCGGAGAACCTCGGCTGGTTCGAGCAGCCGCACCTGCTGCCCGGCCTGATCCGCACGGTGAAGAGCAGCGACGACCCGAACTCGCTGCAGGTGATCGGCGCCCGCGGGATCGGCCCCGGCCTGGCCCTGCTGGACGCGCCCGACGTCGACTCGGTGGTCGATCACAACCGCCAGCTCGCCGCCCAGCTGCTGGCCGCCGCCGACCTGTGGCTGTTCGTCACCACGGCCGCGCGCTACGCCGACGCGGTGCCGTGGGAGCTGCTCAAGACCGCCCGGCTGCGGGGCACCGTGATCGCCCTGGTGCTGGACCGGGTGCCGCTCGACGCGGCCGCCGAGATCTCCGCACATCTCGGCGAGATGCTGACCGAGCACGACCTGGGCAACGCCCCGCTGTTCGTGCTCCCGGAGACCCAGCTGGACACCCGTGGCATGCTGCCGGACCCGGTGATCCAGCCGATGCGGCAGTGGTTCGCCCAGCTGTCGGCGGACCCGGGCGCGCGCGACGCGGTGGCCCGGCAGACCCTGGACGGCGCGCTGGCCGCGCTGGCCCCCGCGGTGGAGGGGCTGGCCGAGGCGGCGGAGGACCAGACGCGTACCGCGCAGGCGCTGGACGAGCGGGTCGACACGGCGTACCGGACGGCGAAACGGACGGTCCGCGACGGGCTGCAGGACGGCCGGCTGCTCCGCGGCGAGGTGCTGGCCCGCTGGCAGGAGTTCGTCGGCACCGGCGAGTTCGTCCGCAGCCTGGAGTCGCGGGTCGGGCAGCTGCGCGACCGCGTCATCGCCGCCGTCACCGGCCGCCCCGGACCCAGCCGCAGCCTGCGCGTGGCGCTGGAGTCACAGCTGGTCACCCTGCTGCGCGGGGTGGCGACGGACGCCGCCGAGCAGGCGTACGCGTCGTGGCAGGCGCACCCGGCCGGGGAGACGCTGCTGCACGGCGACCTCAAGTCCGCCTCGGCCGACCTGCCCCAGCGGGCCGACCGGCTGGTCCGCGACTGGCAGCAGTGGGTGCTGGACCTGGTCCGCCGCGAGGCGGGCGACAAGCGCTCGGTGGCCCGCGGCGCGGCGTACGCGGTCAACGGCGCCGGCCTGGCCGTGATGGTCGCCGTGTTCACCTCGACCGCGTTCATCCCGACCGGCCTGGAGGTCGCGGTCGGCGCGGGCACCACGGTCGCCGCGCAGAAGGTGCTCGAGGCGGTCTTCGGCGACCAGGCCATCCGTACCCTTGCCACCCGGGCCCGTACCGAGCTGATCGGCCGGGTCGACGAACTGCTCGAGGCCGAGGCCGCGCGGTACACGGAGCGGACCGCCACGGTGCGCCGCGAGGCGGAGCCGGGCACACTGTTGCGCCAGGCCGCCGCCACGGTGGAGAGCGCCAGGAAGGACATCGCGTTGACCGGATCGGGGTCATGAATCTGGTGGAGAAGCAATCCCTCGGCGACCGGGGCGGCGACCGGGTGGACGCCGAGGGACTCACCCGGCGGCTGGAGGCGCTGGCCCGGTTCCTCCGGCTGGTCGATCCGTACCTGCCCGACGGCGAGCTGGTCACCGCACACACCATCGTGGAGCGCGCCAGCGGGCGGCTCACGCTGTCGCTGGACCACACCGTGGTGGCGCTCGCCGGCAGCACCGGCAGCGGCAAATCCAGCCTGTTCAACGCGCTGGCCCGGTTCAAGCTGTCGCCGGTCGGGGTGCGCCGGCCCACCACCGGCACCGCGCACGCCGTGGTCTGGGGGCCGCTGGAGCCGGCCAGCCGGCTGCTCGACTGGATCGGCGTGCTGCCCCGGCAGCGGTTCGTCCGGGAGAGCGCGCTCGACGGCGACGACGAGGCCGCGCTGCGCGGGCTGGTCCTGCTCGACCTGCCCGACTTCGACTCGGTGGAGCGCGCGCACCAGCTGGAGGTGGACCGGCTGCTCGGGCTGGTCGACCAGATCGTCTGGGTGGTCGACCCGCAGAAGTACGGCGACCGCATCCTGCACCGCGCGTACCTGTCCCAGTTCAGCACGCACGCCGGGGTGACCATCGTGGTGCTGAACCAGGCCGACCGGCTCAGCGCCCCGGACACCGAGGCGGTGCTCACCGACCTGCGCCGGCTGCTCGACGAGGACGGGCTGACCGGCGCGCCGGTGCTGGCCACCTCGGCGAAGCAGCCCGGCATGTTGGGTGAGCTGCGGGAGGCGCTGGAGGAGACGGTCGCCGCACGGCAGGCCGCGCTGCGCCGGCTCGCCGCCGACGTGGACGCGGTCAGCGAGGAGCTGGCCGAGATGATCGGCCCGCCGGCCGCCGAGGACGAGGTGGACCGGGCGACCGTCCGGCAGCTGACCGACGCGCTCGCGGCGTCCGCCGGGGTGCCGGCGGTGGCCGACGCGACCGCCGCCGCGTACCGCCACCGCGCGGCCGCGGCGACCGGCTGGCCGCTGGTGCGCGGACTGCGCCGGCTGCGCCCGGACCCGCTGCGCAAGCTGCACCTGGCCGAGCCGGCGCAGACCGACGCGGTTTCCACGGATGTCGTGCCGCGTACCTCGCTGCCGGAAGCCGACGCCGCGCAGAAGTCCGCGGTGGGCCTGTCGGTCCGCGCGGTCGCCGAACGCGCCGCCGCGCCGCTGCCGGAGGTCTGGGCCCCCGCGCTGACCGCCGCCGCCCGGTCGCGCACCGGGGACCTGCCGGACGCGCTCGACCGGGCGATCGCCAAGACCGACCTGGGCACCGACCACCGGCCGGTCTGGTGGCGGGTGGTCGGCGCCCTGCAGTGGTTGCTGCTCGCCGCGGCGGTGACCGGCCTGGTCTGGCTGGTGCTCGGGTACGCCCTGCGCGCCCTGGGCCTGCCCGAGCTGGAGAGTCCGCGGGTCGGCGTGGTCCCGCTGCCCACGCTGCTGCTGCTCGGCGGGCTGTTCGCCGGTCTGCTGCTCTGGCTGCTGCTGAAACCGCTCGTCGAGGCCGGCGGGCGACGCGCCCGGCGACGTGCCGAGCAACGGTTGCGGGCCGCGGTCACCGACGTCGGCCGTGGATACGTGGTGGCGCCGGTGCGCGAGGTGCTCAACGCCTACGCCCAGGCACGCGAAGCGCTCGGTGTGGTGCGCTCGGAGTAGTTCGGCGGACATGCCGCGGGCGGTAGGCTCGCGGCATGTCGGCACCCCGGAGCGCGTACGAGGCGGTGCTGCACGCGGCCCGCGACGTCACCAGGCTGACCTGCGCGCTGGACGCGGAGATGCTGGGCACGGCGCTGCTCGGCAGCGTGTACTCGGTCGCGGAGGGCGATCGGGCGGCCGCCGTCCGGGAGTTCGTCGGCGGGTTCCTGAGTGCCACCGCCCGGCGGCCGGAGCCGGCCGCCACCGCGATCCGTGAGGTGTTCGCCGCGCTGGTGCCGGACGCCGAGGGCGCCGGCGAGGTCGGGCACGGCACGCCGGGTCCGTCGTGGGCCGGGCATCTGGGGCGGGTCCGGCCGACCGGTTGCCACGCCTACGGCGACGTGTACGGCGACCAGACCTCCTACCTGGTCACCTACGCCTACGAGGACGACTCGGACGGCGGGCCCGAGCACGCGGTCGTGGCCCTGGTCGACCACAACATCGGCATCGTCAAGGACCTGTTCGTCGCCGCCTCCGCCGAGCGGATCCTCGGCCAGGTCCGGGCGATGTGCGAGCACGACGAGCTGACCTGGTTCCGCGACGAGGACCCGGGCCGGTTGCGTGACGAGGTGGAACGGCATCTGCGGGTCACCGACGAGCTCGGCGACCTGCCCGCGGACGGCTCGCTGGCCACCGACCGGGCGCTGGCCGCGGCCCGGCTGGCGCTGCTGCCCGCGGCGACCACCCCGCCGCTCACCGAGCCGGCCGGCCCGAACGCCGCCGAACTGGTCCGCGACTTCCTGGCCTCGCCCGAGGCCGCCCGCGCGGGCCTGGCCGGGCCGGATGCCGACCAGGCGTCCCTGCAGTTCTGCGTCAGCCTGCTGCTCGACCACGCGGCGACGCTGCCGGGCGGTGACCCGCTGCGCTGGAGTCCGGCGGTGGCCGGCCTGTTCCTGCTCGACTGGGTGCACCGGCGGGCGGTGCTGGACATCGACGACGCGGCCATGCTGCCGCGGGTGGTGCGCGCCTGGTCGGCGTACGCGACCTGGCGGCGCGGGCTTCCCCCGGCCGCGGTCGCCGAGACCGCGGCCGAGGTGGAGAAGCTCGTGCCGGAGTTCGTCCGGTTGCACACCACCGGCGAGCGGCGCAGCCCGGCCACCGCGGCGGTGGCCCAGCTGATCGCCGAGGGCGTCGACCCGAACGACTCCGCGGCCATCGACGCCTGGCTGCAGGCCAACCGCGACCGGCTGGGCGACAGCTGATCCGCCGGCCGGGCTCAGCGGTGGTTCAGGTGGTGATCACCGACCGGCTCGGCGTGGTGGCGGCCGACGCGTGAGCCGCGCCGGCGGGCCGGTCCGTTCTCGTCGTGCAGGGTGTGCTCGGCACGATGGTGCCCGCGGTACGGGCGGTTGGTGATCCGGTCTTCCGCGGAGCAGGGCTGGACCACCGAATGGCGGACGTTGCGGCGGTCGCCGTAGCGGTGGTCGAGGATCCGGGCGGCGTTGATGTGATGGGGGCGTTCGGTCACCGTTGACCTCCGGCTGGCGCGGACCGGCCGGGCGGCCGGGCGATGGTGGCACCGGGCGCCGGGCCGCCGATGTGGACGGTCGCGGGGGTGGTGCGACCGGGGCGGCGGCGGGACCGGATGTCCTGCGTGGTTGTGGCCTCGCACTCGTGGTGCGGGGAGTCGTCGGGGGCCGTCCGGCCGGCGTCGTCCGCGTCCGCGCCGCCGTCCGCGTCCGCGCCGCCGTCCGCGTCCGCGCCGCCGTCGGCGCCGGCCTCCTCGGCGTCGGCGCCCTCCTCGGCGTCGGCGCCCTCCTCGGTGGCGGCGCCCTCCTCGGTCGCGTCGGCGTCCTCGGTGGCGGCATCTTCGGTGGCGGCGTCCTCGGTGGCGGCGTCCTCGGTGGCGGCGTCCGGGGGATCCGCGCCGTCCGGAGCGTCCGTCGCGGAGTCGGCCGGGCCCGGGCGGGCTCCGGAGCGCCCGGACGGCGGTGCGATGCGGCGAGCGGGCGAGTCGTCCCACTCCTCGTCCGGCACCACCGGCAGGCCGGGCACCGTCGGGAAGACGGTCACCGGCTCGGGGCGGGAGACGCCCTCGTCGGCGGAGCCGCGCTGCGGCGGCCCGGCCGAGCCGGGGCGGTCCGGTGACGGGGCGCGGGTGGAGCGGGGGGCCGACGCGGGTGGCTCGGCCGGGAGCGGCGGCAGCCCGGGCACCGTGGGCCAGGGGGGCGGGGCTACACCGGTGCGGTGCGGCGACACGCCCGGGTCCGCCACCGGCGGGGTACCGGAATCGGACGGCGGCCGGCCCGGATGGTCGTACCCGGAATGTCTCTGGGGTCTGGGGGAGAGCCGCACCGGACCGCTCGCCGGCGGCGGCAGGAACGGCGCGTCCATCGCGCCTTCGCGGCCCTTCCCGGCGATCTCGCTGGTCCCGGCGGTGATCACGGCGAGGGTGGGCACCGAGGCCAGGCCGACCAGCATGGCGACCATCAGGATGTACCGCCGGGTCGGGCCGGACAGGCCGTGGTCCTCGCGGTACACCCCGTTGAGCCGCTTCCGGAGCACCTTCAGGGGCGGCTCGTAGCCGTCGTCGTCGGGCAGGTGCGGCACGCGGGTGTCCCTCTCCAACCAAAGATCAACCTGGATCCGTTCCGGTCAGAGGGATGAACGACCCATCGGCCTTTCGGCATCGGCGGGCCGGGACCATTCGTACGGGAGTGCCTCCCAAAGATCGCTAAGTCGGGCAAATACCCTTAACGATATGTCAGCAGAAAATCTCTATTCGTGATCCACGCACTCTGTAACCCACCTCACTCCCTCTGTCAGGATGGGGGCGACGGCACCGCCGCCGTCGCCTTCCGCCGACCAGCGGGGCAACGGCGGGCCGTCCCGGCAGGGGCAGGCTCCCGGCCGGAACGCCGCGCGGCAGCCTCACCCGGCACATGCGCGCACCCAGTGGTCCGCCTCGTGGCCGGGAGACACCCGCCGCGGGCGCAGAGAGATACAGGGAGACACGGATGGCGAAAGGCGAACGCAAAGCCGGGGCTGTGCCACCGGCGCCCGCGGACGGCGCGGTGGACCGCATTCCGGGCGGGGACGCCCCGGCCGGCGGCTTCGTTCAACTGCTCACACCCGACGGCGAGCATCTCGGCAGCGTCACCACGGCGGACGGGACCACGTACTCGGTCGACTTCACCGTCGAGGAGTACCAGGGCCTCTACCGGGATCTGGTGACGGTCCGCCGGCTGGACGCCGAGGCGACCGCTCTGCAGCGGCAGGGCGAGCTGGGTATCTGGGCCAGTCTGCTGGGGCAGGAGGCGGCTCAGGTCGGCTCCGGCCGGGCGCTGCGCCCGCAGGACATGGCTTTCCCCACCTACCGCGAGCACGGCGTGCTGTACTGCCGCGGGATCGACCCGATCATGCCGTTCGGCCTGTTCCGGGGCGTGGACCAGGGCGGGTGGGACGCCAACGAGCACAAGTTCAACGGCTACACCATCGTGATCGGCTCACAGACGCTGCACGCGACCGGGTACGCGATGGGCGTCACCATGGACGGCAAGACCGGCAGCCCGGACGGCGAGGCCGTGATCGCCTACTTCGGTGACGGCGCGACCAGCCAGGGTGAGGTCAACGAGTCGTTCGTCTGGTCCGGGGTGTTCAACGCCCCGATCGTCTTCTTCTGCCAGAACAATCAGTACGCGATCTCCGAGCCCCTGGAGCGGCAGACCCGCATCCCGCTGTACCGGCGGGCCGCCGGTTACGGCTTCCCCGGCGTCCGGATCGACGGCAACGACGTGCTGGCCAGCTACGCCGTGACCCGCCAGGCGCTGGACAACGCCCGCAACGGCCAGGGCCCGACGCTGATCGAGGCGTACACCTACCGGATGGGCGCGCACACCAGCTCGGACGACCCGACCCGCTACCGCATCGCCAGCGAGGTCGAGTCGTGGAAGGCCAAGGACCCGATCGCCCGGGTCAAGGCCTTCCTCACCAAGCAGAAGATGGCCGACGCGGACTTCTTCGCCGAGGTCGACGAGAGCGCCCGCAAGCTCGCCCTGGACCTGCGCGAGCGGGTGCTGGCCATGCCGGATCCCCAACCGGTCACGATGTTCGACCACGTCTATCCGAACGGTTCGCCGGAGATCGAGGCGCAGCGCACGGCGTTCGCGGAGTACCACGCGTCGTTCGAGGGGAGTGGACACTGATGGCCGAGAAGATCACCCTGGGCAAGGCCCTCAACCACGGCCTGCGCCGCGCCCTGGAGAACGACCCCAAGGTCGTGATCATGGGAGAGGACGTCGGCAAGCTGGGCGGCGTCTTCCGGATCACCGACGGTCTGCAGAAGGACTTCGGCGAGGATCGGGTCATCGACACCCCGCTGGCCGAGGCCGGCATCGTCGGGACCGCGGTCGGCCTCGCCATCCGGGGTTACCGCCCGGTGTGCGAGATCCAGTTCGACGGCTTCGTCTTCCCGGCGTACAACCAGATCGTCGCCCAGGTGGCGAAGATGTTCTACCGCTCCAAGGGCAAGGTCCGGGTGCCGATGGTCATCCGGATCCCGTACGGCGGCGGCATCGGGGCGGTCGAGCACCACTCCGAGTCGCCCGAGGCGTACTTCGCGCACACCCCCGGTCTCAAGGTGGTGAGCTGCTCGAACCCGTCGGACGCGTACACCATGATCCAGCAGGCGATCGCCTCCGACGACCCGGTGGTGTTCTTCGAGCCGAAGCGGCGGTACTGGGAGAAGGGCGAGGTCGACCTGGACGCGCCGGTGAGCGGCGCCTACCCGCTGCACGCGGCGCGGGTGGCGCGGCCCGGGACCGACGCGACGCTGCTGGCGTACGGGCCGATGGTGCGGGTGGCACTGGACGCCGCGTCCGCCGCCGGTGAGGACGGGCGCAACCTCGAGGTCATCGACCTGCGCACGCTGTCCCCGGTGGACTACCCGATGATCTTCGAGTCGGTCCGCCGGACCGGCCGCGCGGTGGTGGTGCACGAGGCGCCGGGCAACGGTGGCCTGGGCGCCGAGCTGGCCGCCCGGATCACCGAGGAGTGCTTCTACTCGCTGGAGGCGCCGGTGCTGCGCGTGACCGGGTACGACATCCCGTACCCGGCGGCCCGGGTGGAGGAGGAGTACCTCCCCGACCTGGACCGGTTGCTGGACGCCGTCGACCGCTCGTTCGGCTGGTGACGCCGATGTCGCGGATCAAGGAGTTCAACCTGCCCGACCTGGGCGAGGGCCTGACCGAGGGCGAGATCCTCGCCTGGCTGGTCAAGGTCGGTGACACGATCGAGCTGAACCAGCCGATCGTCGAGGTGGAGACGGCGAAGGCGGCCGTCGAGATCCCGGCGAAGTGGGCCGGCGTGGTCACCAAGATCTTCCACGAGGCCGGTACCACCGTGGAGGTCGGCAAGCCGATCATCTCGATCGACACCGATCCGGGCGCCGGGCCGCCGGCGCCCGAGCCGTCGTTGCCGGTGCCGTCCGCCGAATCGCTGGACGCGGTCGAGATCGCGCCGGCCGAGGGCGCGGTCGAGCCCGGAATGATCGGCGGGCCCGCGCCGGGTGGGCGCACCGCGGTGCTGGTCGGTTACGGCCCGCGGGAGACCAGCGCGAAGCGGCGGCCCCGGATCGCCGCGGCCACGCCCGCGCCGGCGGCCCCGCCGGCACCGGTGACCCCGGCCCCCGCCGTCCCCCCGGCGGCCCCGGTCCGCAGCGGGCCGGTGCTGGCCAAGCCGCCGGTCCGGAAACTGGCCCGCGACCTGGGCGTCGACCTCGCCACCGTGGTGGGGACGGGACCGCTCGGGTCGGTGACGCGCGAGGACGTACGCCAGGCCGCCGAAGGCGCCCGGAAACCGGCGGCCGCGGCGGCAACCGTGCCGGCCGCACCGGCCGCGGCGGTCTTCGACGCCTCCCGCGAGCAGCGCATCCCGGTCAAGGGGGTACGGAAGCTGACCGCGGAGAACATGGTGGCCTCGGCGTTCACCGCGCCGCACGTCACCGAGTTCCTCACCGTCGACGTCACCCGGTCGATGAAGGCACTGGACAAGCTCCGGTCCCGGCCGGAGTTCGCCGAGCTGCGGATCTCCCCGCTGCTGCTGGTGGCGAAGGCGGTGCTGCTCGCGGTCAAACGGCATCCGATGGTCAACTCGGCCTGGTCCGCGGCGACCAACGAGATCGTGGTCAAGGAGTACGTGAACCTCGGCATCGCCGCGGCAACCGAGCGCGGGCTGATCGTGCCGAACATCAAGGACGCCGGCCGTCTCACTCTGCGGGAGCTGGCCGAGGCGCTCAACACCCTGGTACGGACCGCGAAGTCGGGCAGGACGCCGCCGGCCGACATGGCCCACGGCACGCTCTCGATCACCAACGTGGGCGTGTTCGGGGTCGACACCGGGACTCCGATCCTGCCGCCCGGCGAGTCGGCGATCCTGGCGTTCGGCGCGATCCGGCCGACTCCGTGGGTGCACAAGGGCAAGATCAAGGTACGTCAGGTGACCACCCTGGGGCTCTCCTTCGACCACCGGATCATCGACGGCGAGCTGGGCTCGAAGTTCCTCCGGGACGTCGGCGCCTTCCTCTCCGACCCGGAGGCGGCAATCCTGGCATGGACATAAGGTCGTTAGGCCTGAAAGCCGGATGACCTTCGATTGTTAAACCGATGACCCGGATCACCCGCTAAACAGTTGGCAAGGTCCATGCTGGAGGCGGACACTGGAGGCACACCTGAGACGTGCGCCGACGGTGTCCGCCACAAGCGGGCCGGGGGTGGCACGTCGTGAGACCGGCAACCACCGGGGAATCGAGCAAGTGCCATGAGCAGCATGATCGACCGCATTCGTCAGCGTCGGCAGGTCCACCGCCAGAACCGCGCCATCGACCGGGCCATGCAGTCCGCGATGACCCCTTCCATGCGGGACGAGATCGCCATCTTCGCCCAGCGCCGTCAGCCTTTCTAGGCCACTCCCACGACATCCGGCCCGCCCGCGTCACCCGGGCGGGCCGTTTCGTATCGGCGACCGCGCCGACACCCCGCGTGGCTTTACCTCAGGGGCGTACACCGGGATTTTGTCTGCCGCGAACGCCCGGTACGGTTGGGCACGGTCCCCAAACCGGCACGGCCGGTCGGGCTGGGTGACCAGGGGGTGCCCGCCGGCCACACACCGTCGCGCCCCCAGCACGGCCTGGCCTGGAAGCTGGCACGACCCGTGGCGGAAGGTCGCCGACGGGATCGCGTCCGTGCAAAGCTGGCACGGCCGCATCGATGAGGAGGCGCGTATGACGTCCGAGGGGCAGCACGCCGGTCAGCCGGCCGAGGCCACGTCGGGCGGACCCGAACCCGACGGTCAGCGAGTTTCCGGCCGGGCGTCGGCACCGCCTCCCACCGAGGGAGCCCCCACGTCGTACGGTCCTCCGCCCCAGTCGGCGCCGGGCGGTGGCTCACCGTTCGTGGTGCCCGCGGTCTCGACTTTCGGATCCGGCTCGAACCCGGCCGGTACGCCGTACGGCTCGGCCCGGGTGCCGCAGCCGGACGAGGCGTCGCCGTACGGTTCGGTCTCCCCCGGTACGGCTTCGCCCTACGGGACGGTCTCCCCCGCCGGCACCGGCTCCACCTATGGCACCCCGGCGCCCTCCTCGCCGTTCGAGCCGCAGGGCTCGCCGTTCGAGCCGCAGGGCTCGCCGTTCGAGCCGCAGGGCTCGCCGTTCGCGCAGCAGTCGGGCGAGAGCGCGCCCGCGTCGGCCTGGGCGCCGGCGGCCGCGGCCGGCCCGGCGCCGTCCGAGTCGCCGTTCGGGGCGGCCGGGTTCCCGCCGCCCGCGCAGGCCGCGCCGCAGGCCCCCGGTTTCGCACCGCCCGCGCAGGCCGCCCCGCAGACCCACGGTTTCCCGCCGCCCGCGCAGGCCCCCGGTTTCCCGCCGCCCTCCGGCGGCTCCGCGGGCTTCCCGCCGCCGAGCGGTAACGCTGCCGGCTTCCCGCCGCCGTCGGGCAGCGCCGGCTTCCCGTCACCCGCGGGCGACGGGCAGTCCTTCCCGCCGGCCGGGGACGGCCCGGCCTTCCCGCCGCCGACCAGCAGCAGCGGCCTGCCGACCCGGACCCCCGGCGCCTCGGCCGCCGCGGCCGACCAGTCGACCTTCTCCGCCTTCGGCGACCAGAAGACCCGCGTGCCCGGCGCCACCCTCACCGACCTTCCGGACGCCCCCGGGCGCCCCGGCCTGACCGGCCCGGCGGAGAACAGCTGGCTCGGCAACGCGGCCCGCCCGGCCGCCGAGCCGTCCGCCCCGGCCACGCCGCCGCAGCCGGGCTCCAACACGTTCCCGACCCGTCAGGGCGACAGCGGCGGGTTCCCGCTGCGGGCCCCGGCCGGGCCGAACCCGGACGGTGAGCCCAGCGGCGCCACCCCCAGCCTGGACCTGCCGATCCGCAGCTCAGCGGGGTACGCCACGCCGCCGGCCGGCTCGCCGTTCGGCGACAGCCAGCCGCCGGCCGGAGGCACCCCGGGAACCTACGGCGGCCCGCCGGCACAGGCGGAGCAGCCGGCGAACCCGTCCGGCTTCCCGCAGCGGGTTCCCGGCGCCGCCCTCGGCACCGGCGGCACGCTGCCCGCCAGCGCGCCCCCCGCGGGATCGATCCCCTCGCAGGCCGGCTCCGCCTCCGTGCCGTCCGCCGGCTCCGCCTCCGTGCCGGTCGCGACCGCCTCGGCGGCGGTGTCCGCACCGTCCGGCTCCGCGTCCGTGCCGTCCGGTTCCGCCGCGGTGCCGGTCTCCGGGTCCGTGCCGTCCGGCTCCGCCTCGGTGCCGTCCGGTTCTGCCTCGGTGCCGGTCTCCGGTTCCGTTCCGCAGCCGCGGGACGCCGCCGCGGCCCGGCCGGCCACCGGTTCGGCCCGGCCGGCGTCCGCCAGCGTGTCGGTGCCCGGCCGGATCGCCCCGCCGGTCGACGCGGCCGAGATCCCGCAGGCTGTTGCCGTGCCGCAGGCCCGGGTGTACGGGCGCCCCGCGCCGGTCGTCGAGGAGCCCGCGGAGACGCCGCAGATCCCGGAGCCGTCGGCCCCGGCCGCGTTCCCGGCCCCGGGCGGCTCGCCGTTCCCGGGGGCGCACATGCCCGAGGCGTCGCCGTTCGCCCC
Source organism: Actinoplanes teichomyceticus ATCC 31121 (assembly GCF_003711105.1). Taxonomy (NCBI): domain Bacteria; kingdom Bacillati; phylum Actinomycetota; class Actinomycetes; order Micromonosporales; family Micromonosporaceae; genus Actinoplanes; species Actinoplanes teichomyceticus. The sequence continues at coordinate 83,618 of NZ_CP023865.1, read as the reverse complement.
GGAGAAGCAGGAGCACTCCGGAGCGCACGCCAACCCGTTCGCTCCGGAACGCCAGGAGCACAGCGGGGCCCACGCCAACCCGTTCACCCCGGAACGCCAGGAGCACAGCGGGGCCCACGCGAACCCGTTCACCCCGGAACGGGACGAGGCGGATCGGCCGGGCCACCCGTTCGGCCAGGCTCCCGAGCACAACGGGTCGCCGTTCGGCGCGACCGGCCCGGAGCTGGACGACCGCGGCTTCCCGGCGCCCACGTCGCGCTCCTTCCCGCCCGCGCAGCGCGGTGAGGAGAGCCCGTTCCCGGCCCCGCAGCATGGCGAGGACGGCCCGGCCGGGTTCGGCGCGTTCCCGGCGCACCAGGGCGAGACCCCCGGACCGGCGCCGCAGTCGCCGGCCCGGGCCACCGCCCGCGCCTCGGCCAGCGCCCGCGTGTCTCCGCCGGAGCCGGCCGCGCCGACCAGCCCGGCCTCGGGCAGCGCCCGGGTCGCCCCGCCGGACGGCAGCATGCCGTTCCCGGCGCCGGGTTCGTCGGCGCCGTCCGACGGTCCCGCGTTCCCGCCACCGTCGTCGGCCTTCCCGGGCTCGTCGGCCACCACCGACGGCCCGGCGTTCCCGCCACCGTCGTCGGCCTTCCCCGGCCCGTCGGCCACCACCGACGGTCCCGCGTTCCCGCCACCGACGTCCGCCTTCCCCGGCCCGTCGACGACCACCGACGGCCCGGCGTTCCCGCCACCGACGTCCGCCTTCCCCGGCGCGCCGGCGACGGCCCCGTTCCCGGCGCCCGGCGACCAGAGCCCGTTCGGAACGCCCCCGCAGGGCGGCCCGGCCTGGGCGGAATTCGGCGCCCAGGCGCCGGCGGCCCCCGGCACCGACCACTTCAACGAGCACACCACGGACGTCTCCGGCCGCGGCAAGTCGCCGTACGTTCCGGCGCCGGCCCTGCCGCCGATGCCCGGCACCCCGGCGCCGGGCTCCGACCCGTTCGCGCCGGACCCGTTCTCGGCCGAGCCGTTCGGCTCCGACCCGGCGGCCCGGGCCACGGTCACCCCGCCCGGCCCGGAGGACACCACGAGCTGGCCCGGACCGGCCGACCAGGACAGGTTCGACCAGTTCAAGGCCGAGCAACCGGCACCGGCGGCGAAGCCGACGGTCCGGACCATCCCGGTCACCCTGGCCGTGGTGCTCGGCGCCGCGCTGCTGCTGGCCGTGGTGTTCGGGCTGACCTGGCTGATCTCGTCGGGCGGCGACGACTTCGACGTCAGCCAGGGCGACTGCGTGAAGAACGGCGACAAGGTGGCCGAGGTGGCGTGCACCGAGCAGGGCGCCTACCAGGTCGCGCAGATCGTCGGCGCCAAGGACCAGTGCACCGACAAGGCGCAGCCGTACATCGTGGCCGGCGAGAAGGTCTACTGCCTGACCAAGCCCAGCTGACGGAGCATCCGGACGCCGTGGCGAGAGACCCTCGACACGGCGTCCACACTCCGCCGCTGATCCGTCCCGGGCGCTGAGGCACCATGGTCGGATGACTTCTCGCGTGCGTGCGCCCGAACTCAAGGGCCGCGGCTGGCTCAACACCGGTGGGAAGGCCCTCACCCTGGCCGACCTTCGCGGCAAAATCCTGGTCCTCGACTTCTGGACGTTCTGCTGCATCAACTGCCTCCACGTCCTGGACGAGCTGCGCCCGCTGGAGGAGAAGTACGGCGACGCCCTCGTGGTGATCGGCGTGCACAGCCCGAAGTTCGAGCACGAGCGCGACCCGCAGGCCCTGGCCGCCGCGGTCGAGCGGTACGGCGTGCACCACCCGGTCATCGACGACGGCGACATGCACCTGTGGCAGCAGTACGCCGCGAAGGCCTGGCCCACGCTCGCCGTCGTCGACCCGACCGGCTACCTGGTCGCGTCGATGGCCGGCGAGGGGCACGCCGAGGGCCTGTCCCGGCTGATCGACGAGCTGGTCGCCAAGCACGAGGCGGACGGCACCCTGCACCGCGGCGACGGCCCGTACGTCCCGCCGCCCGCCCCGGAAGGGCTGCTGCGCTTCCCCGGCAAGGCGATCGAGCTGCCCGGTGGCAACCTGCTGGTCTCCGACTCGGCCCGGCACTCGGTGGTCGAGCTGTCCGCGGACGGCGAGACCCTCGTCCGCCGGTTCGGGGCCGACCGGCGGGAGCCGTTCAACGAGCCGCAGGGCCTTCTCCGGCTGCCGCCGCGGATCGCTGAGCTCGCCGGGTACGACGTGCTCGTGGCCGACACGGTGAACCACCAGCTGCGCGCCATCGACACCGGGACCGGCGCGGTCACCCTGGTCGCCGGTTCCGGCAAGCCGTGGCGCTCCACGGTGGACGGCCACGCGCACGACGCGCTCGCCGCCGACCTGTCGTCCCCGTGGGACCTGGCCTGGTACGACGACCGCGTGATCATCGCGATGGCCGGTATCCACCAGCTGTGGTGGTTCGACCCGATCCAGCGCACGGTGGGCGTCTACGCCGGCACCACGGTCGAGTCGCTGCGTGACGGCCCGCTGCCGGACGTGTGGATGGCCCAGCCGTCCGGCCTGTCGGTCAGCGCGGACGGCCGGCGGCTCTGGATCGCCGACAGCGAGACGTCGGCGCTGCGCTACGTCGAGGACGGGGTGATGCACACCGCGGTCGGCCAGGGCCTGTTCGATTTCGGTCACGTGGACGGCCCCGCGGGCACGGCGCTGTTCCAGCACCCGCTCGGGGTGGCCGCGCTGGCCGACGGCTCGGTGCTGGTGGCGGACACGTACAACGGCGCGGTCCGGCGCTTCGACCCGGCGTCCGGGCAGGTCTCCACCGTGGACTCGGGCCTGGCCGAGCCGAGCGACGTGCTGGTCACCGGCGCCGGCGAGGTGCTGGTGGTGGAGTCGGCCGCCCACCGGCTGACCCGGCTCGCGCCCGGTGTGGTGCAGACGGTCGCCGGCGCCCGGCACCGGACCGAGCGCCCGCCGTCGCACCTGGCGCCGGGCGAGGTCACCCTGGACGTGATCTTCACGCCCGCGCCGGGGCAGAAGCTGGACAGCCAGTTCGGCTCGCCGCTGCGCCTGACCGTCTCGGCCTCCCCGGCCGAGCTGCTGCTGGCGGGCGAAGGCACCACCACCGAGCTGTCCCGCACCCTGGTGCTCAACCCGGACGTGCCCAAGGGCGTGCTCCAGGTGGTGGCGCAGGCGGCCACCTGCGACGTGGACGCCGAGTTCGGCGCCTGCCACCTGACCCGGCAGGACTGGGGCGTGCCCGTGGTGATCGACGAGGCCGGCCCGGACCGGCTCCCGCTGATCCTGCGCGGCCTGGACGCGTGAGCCGCCCCGGCCGCGGCTGACCGGTCCGCGCCCGCCACCGCCGGACCGCGGGGCGCCCGGAAAGGCCGCGGCCTCCGGCCGACGCGCCCGCTACGGCAGGAACGGGCGTACCCGGAGGGCGGCGGCCTCCAGCCCGGCGCGCACCGCGCGGGCCAACTCGACCGCGCCGGGGGTGTCCCCGTGCACGCAGATCGACCGCACCGGGCAGGCGACGACCTGGCCGTCGGTGGCGACCACCTCGCCGCCGGCGGCCATCCGGGTCGCGCGCTCCACCACCGCGGCCGGCTCGTGCACCAGCGCACCGGGCTGCGACCGCGGCACCAACCGGCCGTCCGGCCGGTAGCCGCGGTCGGCGAACCCTTCCCCGACCGCGGTGAGACCGGCCGCGACGGCCCGCTCGAACAGCACGGATCCGGGCTGGCAGAGCACCGGCAACCGCGGGTCGTAGGCGAGCACCGCGGCCACCACGGCGCCGGCCTGCGCCGGGTCGGTGGCGGCGGTGTTGTACAGCGCGCCGTGCGGCTTGACGTACCGGACCCGGTCGCCGGCCGCCCGGCAGAACGCCTCCAGCGCCCCGATCTGGTAGAGCACGTCGTCACGCAGCTCACCGGGCTCGTAGTCGATCCGGCGGCGGCCGAACCCGGCCAGGTCGCGGTATCCCACCTGGGCGCCGATCGCGACGCCGCGCGCGGCGGCCGCCCGGCACACCCGGTGCATCGTGGACGGGTCCCCGGCGTGGAAGCCGCAGGCCACGTTCGCCGAGGTCACCACGTCGAGCAGGGCCTCGTCGTCGCCGAGCCGCCAGGCGCCGAAGCCCTCGCCCAGGTCCGCGTTGAGGTCGATCGAGGGTTCAGTCGAGGTCACGGAACCTCACGGTAGTCCCCGGCCGGGCCTGGGCCAGCGGCGTCACGTCGCCGACCACGCCGACGATGGGATAGCCGCCGGTGGTGGGGTGGTCGGCGAGGAACACGATGGGCTGCCCGTCGGCCGGGACCTGCACCGCGCCGAGCACCACACCCTCGGACGGCAGCTCGCCCTCGATCCGGCGGGTGAGCGGGGCACCCGCCAGCCGGGCGCCGACCCGGTTGCTCACCGGGCTGACCGTGTACGCCTGCTCGAACAGTCCCGCCACGTCGTACCAGTCGTCGCGCGGCCCGCGCCGTACCCCGAGCACCAGCTCCGCGGCCGGCGCCGGGGCGTCCTCGTCCGGCGGTCCGGCACGGCCGGTGGACGAGCCGACCGGCAGCGTCATGCCGTCGGCCAGTTTCGCCGGCCCCACCCCGGCCAGGGTGTCGGTCGACCGGCTGCCGAGCACCGGTTCCACCGCGATCCCGCCGGCCACCGCCAGGTAGGAGCGCACGCCGGCGGTGGCCCGCCCGATCTCCAGCACTCCGCCGGCCGGCACCGGCAGCACCGGCGCGTGCACCGCCAGCCGGTCCAGTGTGACGGCGGCCGTCGCCCCGGTGACCGCGACCGTGGCCGGCTGCTCGAACCGCAGCCGGCAGCCCATCAGGGTGGTTTCCAGACCGGCCGCCCCGTCCGGGTTGCCGACGAGCCGGTTGGCGCGGCGCAGCGCGGGGACGTCGAGGGCCCCGGAGCGCGGGACGCCGAGGTGCGCCCAACCGGGCCGGCCGAGGTCCTGCACGGTGGTCAGCGGCCCGGCCCGCAGCACGGTGATCATCGGACCACCAGCCGGACGCGGGTGCCCGGGGCGAGCAGGGCGGGCGGTTCGCGGCGTACGTCGAAGAGCACCGACCCGGTCCGGCCGACCAGCCGCCACCCGCCCGGCGACGCGGTGGGATAGATCCCGGCGAAGCCGGAGGCGAGGCCGACGGCGCCGGCCGGGACCCGCGGCCGCGGCGCGGCCAGGCGGGGGACCGCCCATTCCGGCGGAAGGCCCCGCAGGTACGCGAACCCGGGCGCGAATCCGCAGAAGGCCACCGTGAATTCCGTGTCGGCGAGCCGGCGCACCGCCTCGCCGACCGGTACCGCCCAGTGCTCGGCGACGTCGGGCAGGTCCTCGCCGTCGAAGACGGTGGGGATCTCGACCAGCGGACCGGCCGCCGCGGTGGCGGCCGGGTCCGGCGTCCAGCCCGCGAGCAGCCGCGCGGTTCCCGGCGCCACGCCGTCCAGCAGCACGGTCGTCGCGCCGGGCACGATCTCGGCGGCGGACAGTTCGCCGGCCTCCCGGCGGCGCCACAGCTCGGCCCGCCAGGCCTCCGCCCGCTCCGCGTCCTCGCACTCCAGCAGCAGTGCCCCGGTTCCCACCCGTCGCAGCCTCATGCCGACATCATCCGCCACGAGAGGTCGTATCAAGCATCACTACCGGACAGTAACCTACGGTGCCGTAACCTAAAGCACGTGACGACCTCAGCCCCGTTTCGGATGAAGCCGACCGACCTCGGCAAGCCGCGACTACGCGGCCGGTTGCATCAGTACGCCTTCTATGTCGCCGTGGTCTGCGGCGTCGTGCTCTGCTCGATCGCGGCCACCCGGCCGGGCATCGCGCCGTTCATCAGTTGCCTGATCTACAGCATCACGGTGTGCGGCCTGTTCGGCATCAGCGCGCTCTACCACCGGCGGGTCTGGAGCGAGCGCGGCTACCAGATCATGCGCCGGATGGATCACTCGATGATCTTCATCTTCATCGCCGGGACGTACACGCCGTTCTGCGTGTCGCTGCTGCACACCGGCACCGCGACGGTGATGCTGGCCCTGGTCTGGGGTGGCGCCCTCGGCGGTGTCGCGCTGAAGGTGATCTGGCCGCACCTGCCCCGCTGGGCCGGCGCGCCGCTCTACGTGGCGCTCGGCTGGGTGGCCGTCGCCATCCTGCCCGACGTGCTGCGCACCGGCGGCGTGACCTGCCTGGTGCTGATGATGGCCGGCGGGCTGATCTACACGGTCGGCGCCGTCTTCTACGCGCTGCGCCGACCCAACCCGTGGCCGACCGTTTTCGGACACCACGAGTTCTTCCACGCCTGCACGCTGGTCGCGGCGATCTGCCACCACATCGCGATCTACTTCGCGCTCTACGCCTGAGCACGCGACCGGCCGGCTCCCGGCGGGAGCCGGCCGGTCACCACGTCGTGGGCTCGCGGCCCGGGGGTGCGCCGTCCGGGCCGGGCGTCACGGCCCGGTACGCGGCACGGGTCAGGAGTACGCGGGCGGCGGGGGCGGCGGCACGTCGTCGCGGCGCACCTCGCGGTACTCACTGGTGTAGCCCGGCCCGGCGACCGGGGCGGCGGTCGAGCGGGTGACCACGGTACGCCGGCGGCTGTTCCAGAACCACAGCGTGGTGATCAGCCCGAGCAGGCCGGCCGCCATCAGGATCCAGCCGATCACGCTGATGTCCAGGCCACTGATGTCCGCGTTGACGGCGAACGCCAGGATCGCCCCCAGAGCCAGCAGGAAGATGCTTGCGCCGATGCCCATCGGGCCCTCCTCGGATGGTTTCCGCGCGGACGGGCAGGGCGTGCCCGGCCGCGCTGAAATACGTCGATCGACGCCATACCCGTACGCGTGACGTTCCAATCAGGCAAGCTGGGGCAATGACCTTGCGGACGCTGATCCTGCTACGCCACGCCAAAGCGGAGACTCCGGGCGAAATGGCGGACTTCGACCGGAGCCTGACCGAACGTGGTCACTCCGATGCGGACGCGGCCGGCGCCTGGCTGGTCGACGAGCGGCTGCACCCCGACCTGGTGATCTGCTCGTCCGCCCGGCGCACCCGGCAGACCTGGCAGGCCGCGTCGATGGCGCTGGCCCAGGGCGACCGGTCGCACGGCACGCCCGAGGTGCACTACGAGGACCGGCTCTACCACGGCGGGCGCACCGAGGTCTTCGACCTGCTCCGGGCGGTGCCGGACACCGTGCGTACGGTCCTGCTGGTCGGGCACAACCCGACGGTGTCCGAAGTGTCCGCCCTGCTCCTGCCGGACGACCAGTGGGACGGGGTGACGGTCGAGCTGAAGACGTCCACCCTCGCCGTGCACACCGGCGAGGCGCCGTGGTCCCGGGTCGAGCCGGGGTCGATGCGCCTGGCCCGCCGGCACACCGCGCGCGGCTGACCGGGGACGACGTAGGCCGGCGGACGCCCTTGTCCGCCGGCCTACGTCTTTTTCAGGAGAGTGGGGAAAGCCTCAGGTCAGAACGCGTCCTCGGACAGGTCCATCAGGTCCAGGGTGGTGTTCTCGACGATCCGGCGGTCGGCGCCGATCCGGGGCAGGACCTCGCGGACGAAGAAGCGGGCCGCCGCCACCTTGCCGGTGTAGAACTTGTGGTCGGCCTCGGACACCTCGCCGTTCAGCGCGTTCAGCGCCACCTCGGCCTGGCGCAGCAGCAGCCAGGCGAGGACCACGTCGCCGAGGGCCAGCAGGATCCGGCGCGAGGTCAGACCGATCTTGTAGAGCTCGCGGGACTCGCCGCCCTGCACCGCGGCGAGCCAGCCCATCACCACGCCGAGGATCTGCTGCATCTCGCCGAGCGCCTTGCCCAGCGCCAGCCGCTCGTTCTTGAGCTGACCGTTGCCGGCCTCGCTCTCGATGAAGCCCTGGATCTCGGCGGCCACGGTGCCGAGGGCCCGGCCGTTGTCCTTGACGATCTTGCGGAAGATCAGGTCGAGGCTCTGGATCGCGGTGGTGCCCTCGTACAGGGTGTCGATCTTCGCGTCCCGGACGTACTGCTCCAGCGGGTAGTCCTGCAGGAAGCCGGAGCCGCCGAAGGTCTGCAGCGACTCGTGGCCGAGCAGCTCGTACGCCCGCTCGGAGCCGACGCCCTTGACCAGCGGGAGCAGGAAGTCGTTGACCTTGCTGGCGATCTTCGCGGCCTTCTCGTCGCCGGCCGCCTGCGCGATCGCGACCCTGTCCTGCCACGACGCGGTGTAGATCACCAGCGCGCGCAGGGCCTCGGAGTACGACTTCTGCAGCATCAGCGAGCGGCGTACGTCCGGGTGGTGGGTGATGGTCACCCGCGGGGCCGCCTTGTCGGTGTTCTGCACCAGGTCGGCGCCCTGGACGCGGTTCTTCGCGTACTCCAGCGCGTTCAGGTAACCGGTGGAGAGGGTGGCGATCGCCTTGGTGCCGACCATCATCCGGGCGTACTCGATGATCATGAACATCTGGCGGATGCCGTCGTGCTTGTCGCCGAGCAGCCAGCCCTTGGCCGGGGTGCCGTGCTCGCCGAAGGTCATCTCGCAGGTGTTGGAGACCTTCAGGCCCATCTTGTGCTCGACGTTGGTGGCGTAGACGCCGTTGCGCTCGCCCAGCTCGCCGGTCTGCGGGTCGAAGTGGTACTTCGGCACGATGAACAGCGACAGGCCCTTGGTGCCCGGGCCGCCGACGCCCTCGACGCCCACCGGCCGGGCGAGCACGTAGTGGATGATGTTGTCGGTCAGGTCGTGCTCACCCGAGGTGATGAAGCGCTTGACGCCCTCGATGTGCCACGATCCGTCCGGCTGCGGGATCGCCCGGGTGCGGCCGGCGCCCACGTCCGAACCGGCGTCCGGCTCGGTCAGCACCATGGTCGAGCCCCACTGCTTCTCGACGAAGAGCTTGGCCCACTCCTTCTGCTCCGGCGTGCCCTCGGTGTACGCCACGTGGGCGAAGGACGGGCCGGACGCGTACATCCAGATCGGGGCGTTCGAGCCGAGGATCTGCTCGGCGATCGCCCACCAGAGCGTCCGCGGGGCGAACGTGCCGCCCAGCGCGCCCGGCAGGTCGAGCCGCCAGAACTCCGAGGCCATGAACGTCTCGTAGGACTTTTTGAACGACTCCGGCAGCGGCGCCGTGTGGGTGGCCGGGTCGAACACCGGCGGGTTGCGGTCCGCGTCGGTGTAGCTGGCCGCGAGATCCTCACGAGCCAGCCGGTTCACCTCGGCGAGCACGTCCCGTGCGGTCTCCGCGTCGATCTCGTCGAACGGCGCCTGGCCGAACGCCTTGTCCGCCCCGAACACCTCGAACAGGTTGAACTGGAGGTCCCGAAGGTTGCTCTGGTAGTGAGTCATGGTGCTTGGCCCCGCTCTCCGAACGCGAGTTACCCGTCAGTAACCAGCACTGTATTACTCATCGGTAGGAACCGACAACCCGGGTCCGGACCGGGGTCGCCCTTCCCGGGTAGGGGAACCGGTCCGTCGAACCGCGGGCCGAACGCCTCCGAACAGCTGGTCACGAGTACAACCGATCGGCCATTTGCCTACTTCGAATCCCGGGACTACGTATCGCGTACCGATGAGGCTCGTTGCTCCGGATAGACAGCGAAGAACGTTTCGCCGGGAGCCTCGAGGGGGCGTAGCCATGTTCGCCACGATCAAAAGTCTGATTCCCGAGCCGCGCCAGGCCAGCCAGCCGCGCAACTACGTCGGCCGGCATCGCCAGCCCGAGCCGGTCCCACCGGTACCGGCCCCGACCTCCCCGGCACCCGGCGAACCGGACGAGAGCGCCGCCTGAGCCCCCGTGTTGCGGACGCCGGGGTCGTCAGCTTCCGGCCGCGCCGACTTCCCAGCTCGGCACCGGCACCGACGCCCCGGCGTCCGGCCCGGCGTACTCCAGCAGCACCAGGGCGATGTCGTCCTCCAGGCGGCCGTGCACCCAGTCCACCAGCGCGGTCTCCAGGGACGCCAGCCCGTCGCCGACCGTGCCGTGCCCCAGCAGCCGCCACGCCCGGTCCGCGGTCGGGAAGAACTCGCCCTCCCGGCGCGCCTCGCCCAGGCCGTCGGTGAACAGCAGCAGCCGGTCGCCCGGCTCCAGCCGCTCGACCCGCGCCTTCACCTCCGGCATGAACCCGAGCGGGGGCGCCGGCGCCGGTGGCTCCAGCGGGATCACCAGGCCGCGGCGCAGCAGCAGCGGGGCCGGGTGTCCACAGTTGACGATGGTCAGGGTTCCGCCGCGCTCCTCGACCAGCGCCGCGGTCACGAAGTCCTCGTCGCCGACGCTGCGCGCCACCGCCCGGTCGAGGTCCGCCACGATCGCCTTCAGATCGGCGCGCTCGTAGGCGACATGCCGGTAGGAGCCGAGCACGATGCTGGCCAGGCGCACCGCGTCCAGGCCCTTGCCGCGTACGTCACCGATGATGATCCGGACCCCGTACGGCGTGTTCAACGCCTCGTACAGGTCGCCGCCGATGTCCGCCGCCGCGGTCGCCGAGATGTACCGCCCGGCCACCGCCAGCGAACCCACCTGCGGCCCGATCGGCCGCAGCACCGCCTGCTGGGCCACCGAGGCGAGCCGCAGCAACTCGGCGATCCGCTCCGTCTGGCGCTGCCGCATCATCGCGCCGGCCACCGCGATCCCGGTGGCCAGCACGATGCCGAGCAGGTAGGCCATCACGCCCGGGCCGGGCGACTCCGAGCGCCCCACGAAGATCGCGCCGACCAGGGTGGCGGCCACCCCGGCGCCCAGCACGAACTGCCAGGCGGCGAAGAGCCCGGCCAGGACCGGCACGATGGCGAGCAGTCCGGCGTACCGCACCGAGGAGGGGTTCGCGGACTCCATCGCGGACACGACCGCGAGCAGCACGAGGGCCGCGCCGAGACCGGCGCGGTTCCCTGGACTCATCGGGCGGCGGCCCGGGGCGAAGGTAGGCATGGTTCCGCCGAACAGCATGCCCGATCCGCGTCATGTCGGGCATCAACTTGACCCGTTGTCCGATCAGGTTCTGGCCACCTGTCAGCCGTCAGGTCATTCGGTCGGTCCACGAGGGGCGGCGCGGCGGTGACACGATGTCCCGATGACCGACGATCTCCGTGACCGGCTGCGCGGCGCGTTCCGCTGGACCGATCCCGGCCCGCCCGCCGACTATCTCGTCAGTGACCGGTCCGGCTGGTGGCGCGATCCGGTGATCCTGCACGGTCTCGGCCCGGCGCTGGCCGACCTCTTCCGCGCCGCGCGGCCCACCGTGGTGGTCTCCCCGGAGGTGACCGGCTTCCTGCTCGGCCCGCTGGTGGCGCACGCGCTCGGGGTGGGATTCGTGGAGGCGTACCGGGCCGGGGCACGCCGGGCCATCGCCGAACCGATGATCTGGACCGAGGTGCCCGCCGACCATCGCGGCGACGCCCAACACCTCGGGGTACGCCGCCGGTTGCTCGCCGACGACGACCGGGTCCTGGTGGTGGACGACTGGGCCTCGACCGGGGCCCAGGCCCGCGGCCTGCGCCGGCTCCTCGGAAACCGCTATCTGGGTACGGCCGTGATCGTCGACGAGTGCCCGCCGGAGGTCACCGCCGAGTTGTCCATCCGCAGCCTGCTGGCCGGCTCGGACCTCGACCCGTAGCGGGGCCGGTGCCGCGCTCGCCGTGGGTTCCCTTCGCAGACTCGCACGAAGCGCCCGGCCGTCCATTTCGGAGCGCCGGGCGCGGCGCCGGCCGCCGCCTCGGCTCGCGGCAGGTCCCGGGGGCGGCCGGGCCTCGGGTTGCGGGCGCGCCGCGGGCCGGTCGCGGCCTCGGCTCGCGCGGCGGCCGGGCCTCGGGTTGCGCGGCGGCGCCTCGGGTTGCGCGGCGGCGCCTCGGGTTGCGCGGCGACGCCTCGAGTTGCGCGGCGGCGCCTCGGGTTGCGGGGCGGCCGGGCCTCGAGTTGCGCGGCGGCGCCTCGGGTTGCGGGGCGGCCGGGCCTCGGGTTGCGGGGCGGCCGGGCCGATCAGGGCCTCCTCACACGACCCCGGCGGCGCCGCCCGCCGGGGTCAGTACTTGCGCTGGTAATCGGCGAGAGCGCCGCGGCTGATCTGCCAGCCGACGGCGGCGTAGGTGGCCAGCCCCTGCTGCACGTACGGATCCTGGGCGATCAGCTCCTGCGCCTGCGCCTCGGTGTCCACGTCCAGCAGGATGATGCCGCCGGTCGGCGGCTCCTGGCGGCCCGCGGTGACCGCGAGTCCGCGCTCCTCCAGGTCGGCGATGTATGCGAGGTGCTGGTCACGAGCCTGGTCGACGTCAGCGAGCGGCTTCTGGTAGGTCGAAATCATCAGATACACGGCGTCATCGTAGATCGCGCGTCCGGCGCAGGACGCGAGACGGCCGTGCCGGACCGGCGGGGCGGCGAGCGGGTCGAGCCGTCCGGCCGGTGCCGGTTCGCCCCTTATGAGGGATACGTTTCCGGCGTGCGGATCCAGATCACCTCGGCCCCCGACCCGGCGCTGATCGCCGCCGCGACCCGGCGTCGGCTGCGGGCCCCCGTTCTGGCCGCGCGCTGCGCCGGGTGGATGCTGCTGGCGGCGGCCGTGCTGGCACAGTTCGCGACCGGGGTGATGCGGCCGGAGCTGTTGGCGAGCGGGGCCGTGCTCGCGGTCGTGGCGCCGATCGCGCTGGTCAACCACGCCGCCCGCCGGTCACTGCGGAACGGGCGGCCGACCACCTACGAGATCAGCGACGGCGGGGTGGCGCGCTCGGACGAGGAGCGGCGGCACGCGTACGCCTGGCGGGCTTTCCGCAGTGTGGAGGCGCTGTCCGGGCAACTGATGTTCGGGCTCCGTGGCGGCCGGTGGGTGCGCGTGCCGACGACCGGGCTGACCCCGTCGCAGGTCGAGCAGGTGCTCGAGGCGGCGGTCGCGCGGGGGTTACGGGTGTACCGCTGACCCGGACGAATACGGGCCGGTGCCGGATGGCGTACCGAAGCGGACGGACGAATCGGGACATCGAAACGCACCGCGGACCCGAAATGCACCGCGCACCCGAAGAGCACCGGCACCCCAGAGGCACCAGGCACCCCCGAAGGCACCACACACCCCGAACGCCCCGCACCCCAAACGCAGAGCGCACCCGAAATGCACGACCGACCCGAAAGGCACCGTTCGGCTCCAAAGGCCACCGGTCACCTCGAACGCACCGAACACCCGAAACGCACGGCGGACGGAAGCAGACTCGCGGCGGCGCGCGGACCGCTTCCCGCCGTGGCCGGCGGATCACCCGGTGACGGTGCCACCCGACGGCTGCCTCCTCGGCGCACCTCGGATTCCTGCCGAAGTTCATCCCTGCGGGGTACGGCGCGGTGGCCCCCGGCCACCGCACGGGCGATCCGGGCCCGCTCCGGCGGAGACGTCACCCGGTGATCACGTCAGCTGGTCGGCCAGGTGCGTCAGCTGGTCGGCCAGGTGCGTCAGCTGGTCGGCCAGGTGCGGAAGTTCAACGCCGAGCGGCTCGGCGTCGGGCCGCGCTGGCCCTGGTAGCGAGAGCCGTAGACGGCCGAACCATACGGGTGCTCAGCGGGACTGGACAGCCGGAAGATGCACAGCTGACCGATTTTCATCCCCGGCCACAGCTTGATCGGCAGGTTGGCGACGTTGGAGAGCTCCAGCGTGACGTGACCGGAGAAGCCGGGGTCGATGAAGCCCGCCGTGGAGTGGGTCAGCAGGCCGAGCCGGCCCAGGCTGCTCTTGCCCTCCAGACGCGCCGCGAGCCCCTGGCCGAGGGTCACCACCTCGAGCGTGGACGCCAGCACGAACTCACCCGGGTGCAGCACGAACGGCTGCCCGTCCTTGACCTCGACCTCCGCGGTCAGCTCGTCCTGCTGCTCTGCCGGGTCGATATGGGTGTACAGGTGGTTGTTGAAGACCCGGAAGAACCGGTCCAACCGGACGTCGATGCTGGAGGGCTGCATGAGCGACGGCTCGAACGGCTCCAGTGCGAGATCGCCCGTCGTCAGCTCGGCTACCAGGTCACGGTCGGAGAGCAGCATCGCAACACCATACCGACGGGGTGATGCGACCGGTCCACGCGGCCCGGCAGGGTGCGCCGCCGACATCCCCGCATCCCCCGATCGGCGTGTTCGATAGTTGCGTCGAACACCTGTTCGATAGAGTGTCTGCATGGCTTCCTGGTCCGAATTCGCCGCCGCCGAGCCGTCGCTCGCCGCCGGCATCCGTGCGCTCCTGCAGCAGTACGGCCCCGGCATGGGCTACCTCGCCACCATCCGCCCCGACGGCGGCCCCCGGGTGCACCCGGTCTCACCGGTCTTCGCCGGTGGCGGCCTCTACTGCTTCCTGGTCGCCTCCCCGAAACGGCGCGACCTGGAGCGCGACCCCCGCTACGCGCTGCACTCCTACCCGCCCGAGGAGAGCGACGACGAGGCCTACCTGACCGGCCGGGCCCACCCGGTCCGCGACCCACGCACCGTCGCGATCATCGCCGGCGCCCTGCGCGCCTCACCGGACGTCGACTGGCGGCTCTTCGAGCTCACCATCGAGTCCGCGACCCTGCGCCACCACGGGCCCTCGGGCGCTCTGCCACTGGCCTCCGCGCCGCTGTCGATCCCCGTCTCGCAGAGCTGGCACGAGCCCCGGAAGTTACCCCGCCAGCTGGCCATGGTCGGCTGATCCCGGCACCCCACCACCCCGCCACCCCGGCATCCCGTTACCCAGCAGCCGGCATCCCGCACAGGACCAGGAGGCAGGAGCGGGTGCCCGGCGGCGAAGACGCCGTGGCGCGGTCGTCCATGCCGGGGCGCCTTTCCCGCGACCACACCGGGCCACCGGTACGTTCCCAACGACCCACACCGGACCACCGCGCGCGTTCCCAACGGCCCACACCGGGCCGCCACGCGCGTTCCCAACGGCCCACACCGGGCCGCCACGCGCGTTCCCAACGGCCCACACCGGGCCACCGCGCTCGCTCCCAACGGCCCATACCGGGCCGCCACGCGCGTCCCGTCCGCTCGGGCCCACCGGAACGACCGCCTCACCTCGGTCACCGACCACCGCCGCGTCGCAACGACGCGCCGGACGTCAGCACCGAAGCCAGCAGCTCTTCCCCCGCCCACCTGCGCCGACCGGCACGGAGGTGACCACATTGCGGGGTGCGTGCGCCACGGAGCCGGATAATCAGGTATAGTGGGGCCGCTTGCGGGTGTAGTTCAATGGCAGAACATCAGCTTCCCAAGCTGACAGTGCGGGTTCGATTCCCGTCACCCGCTCGGACATCGAGGGCCAGGCCAGGACACGTTCCCGGCTTGGCCCTCGGTCGTTGATCGTCCGGTCGGCGCACCACCGCCTCGACACGTCCCCGCGTCGAACCGGTTGCGGACCGCAGGCCGGAGCCGGGAGCAACTCTGCGCGCCGGAGCCTTTCCGCGCGCCGACCCAGGCGCCGCGCGCCCGCCACGGCCGCGCGCCCGCCACGGCCGCGCGCCCGCCGTGGTGGCGCGCCGCCACGGCGGAATGCCCGCCACGGCGGAATGCCGGTGCCTCGCCATGCGCACCCACCTGCGCCATCCATCCCGCCCGCGACGATCGGCGGTGCCAAACCGGCGCCCCTCAGAGCTTGGCGCGGCGGTGGGCGGCCTCGCCCGCCGAGCCGAGCAGCATCGCCGCCGGCAACGCGGTGAGTCCCAGGTCCAGCGCCGCCCAGGCATAGTTGTGGACGCCCTCGGCCGCCACGTACCCGATCTGGATGATCAGACCGCCCAGATACAGCACGCCGACCGCCATCGTGACCCGCTCGTCGACGGCCACCCAGAGCAGTGCGGCGCCGGCCAGGGCGGCCCAGAAGCCGAACCGCAGAATGCCGGCGATCTGCGGGAACGCCTGCCCGGACAACTCCGCGAGCAGCGGGAGCGGCAACGGGACCAGTGGTGCGTACCGAAGCAGTCCCGTCGCGGGAAGCGGACGGTGACCGAAAAGCATCACCAGGAGCACGGCGGCGACGAGGAACTGCCACCGGCCGCCGAGGCCGGCCGGGAGCAGCCCGATCGCGGCGGCCAGGTGACGTCCGCGGACCGCCAGCAGCAGGGCGATCATGCCGAGGACCGCGCCGCCGAGGGTTGCCGCGGGATGGCGGTCCCCCGGGATCCGATGGACCGCGTCGGCGGCGAGCGACACGAGCGGGTCGGTGCAGCCCTGGACGATCAGCAGCAACGCGCCGACCCGGATGGCGGTCAGCCGGTCGTCGCGGGCGCTGGCGCCCGGATGCCGGCCGGCCCGCATCCGCAGAGCGCCGAGCACGATCGCGACGACCTCGCGGGGCGCCGGCCATGACCGGCCGGCGTCGTCGGCCATGTCGAGCAGCGTGCCGAGCATCTCCGGGCCCCGCTCGCGGCGGAACGCCGGCGGATAGAGGCGCAGCAGGCGGCCGTAGGTCCGCTCCAGCGGGGTGGTCATGCCGGGCCGCCCGCGGCACGCGGGGACAGGGTGATGACCACGCTCGCGGCCTCGGCGAGCCGCACCGCCTCGGCGCGCAGGGCGGCCAGCCCGTCCGGGGTGAGCGCGTAGTACCGGCGGACGCGACCGTTGACCGTCTCCTCCCGCACCACCCGCACGAAACCCTCGCCGGCGAGCCGGTCGAGCGCGGTGTAGAGGGTGCCGGTCGCCGGTCTGACCCGGCCTCCGGACAGCTCCGCGGCGCGCTTGATGATCGCGTAGCCGTGCCGGGGCTCGTCCTGCAGCGCGGCCAGGATGAAGTACGTCGGCTCGCGCATCGGGGACAGCCAGCCGCCGGGCGCGTCGGAACTCGTCACGCCCGAACTATATACGTAACTCAGCTACATATGTAGTACGGCTACCTATGCGCCGATGTCCAGGAACACGTTGTCGATCTCGCCGGCGAACTGGTCGTTGCCGCGGCCGGGCCCCTTGCCTCCGACCCGCAGCGGCTCGGCGTTCGCCACGGACAGCGTCGGCGGCACCGGGACCGCCGCGCTGGGCACCCCGTCCACCAGCATGACCAGCCTGTTCTCGGTGCGGTTGCACTCCAGGTCGTGCCAGCGCCCGTCGGCCACGTCGATGCGCGGCTCGGCGCGGTAGATGCGCGCCGGGTTGCCGGCGATCACACAGCTCGGATGCCCCTGCCGGTGATCGACCTGCAGCTTGAACTGGCTCACCCCGCCGACCGAGTACCCCTTCTGCAGCACGTTCGCGCCGTCCGCGAGGTCACCGTGGGTCATCAGGACGGAGGCGCCGTAGCGCAGCGGGCGGCGGCCCGGGTTCAGGCTGTCGTCCCGCTGGCCTTCGAGGATCGCCCGGGGGCAATCCCGTTCCCGGGGAAGGGTGCATCGGTCCGGATAGGCGACGGCCAGGCCGGCTCCTTCCGGTACGAGGCGCAGCATCCCGCCGTTGCGCCCGAGCGGCCGCAGTTCGTGGCCGCCCGCGGTGTCCGCGATGGGGCGGCCCACCCCGGCGTCGAAGTCGTAGCGCAGGCTCACCGGCGCGGTGGCCACCTGGATGCGGCTGAGGTCGGCGGAGGCCGGGAAACGCGTGGCATTGGGGAGCGCCCCGGCCGAGGGCGGGGGAAGCAGGTGGTAGGCGGGCTGAGCGCCCGCCGCGGTGCTGACGGAGTGGGGGGTCAGGAGGACAAGGCTGCCCAGTACAAGGGTCATTGACAGGGCACCGATCGGAACGGCACGCCGCCGGGAGTGAAACATGGGGTTATTGTCCGCATTGTCGGTTCCGGGCCGCGTTGAAACTCCGGACCTGGGAAAGACCACCCGAACGCGTTAGCCCGATCCGCCGAACCCGAGCGACCCCAGCGTCACCACTCACGAATGGACCTCAGGCATAGACGGCGGACGCGGAAGTCACCGGCGACTCGCACCGCCGTCGGCCTCGGACGGCGGGCCCGCAGCGGAGCCGGACGCCGCACACCCGGCCCGCTCAGCCGGGGCGGACCGCAGCGCAACCACCCACCGGCCGGGCCGCGGCCGCACCGTCAGCGGAGCCGGACGACGGCAACCAGCCACCGGCCGGACCCCCAGCCCACCGTCACCGGAGCCGGACCACGGCAACCACCCACCGGCCGGACCCCCAGCCCACCGTCACCGGAGCCGGACCACGGCAACCAGCCACCGGCCGGACCCCCAGCCCAGCGTCAGCGCGGGCGGACCGCCGCCGGGAGCTGCGCGGCCCCGGCCGGCTCGCCGACCACCGCGTGCAGCACGTCGTCCAGCGTGATCACCCCGAGCGGCCGCCGCCCGTCGCTGACCAGCACGATGTGCAGCCGGTCCCGGCGCATGGTGAGCAGCAGATCGGCCAGGCTGCGCTCCGGCGCCACCACGGCGAGCGGCCGGATCACCTCGGCCGGGATGGGCAGCCGCCGCTGCGCCCCGGAATAGCCGAGCACGTCCTTGACGTGGACGAACCCGAGCACCCGCCGGGTGTCCCGCTGCACCACCGGAAAGCGTGACCGGCCGCTGCGGGTGGCCACCGCCTCCAGCGTCGCCGGGGACACGTCGGCGGCCACCGTGGTCACCCGCGACCACGGCAGCAGGGTGTCCGCGGCCGTCCGGCTGTTCAGGCCGAGCGCGGCGTGGATCCGGGCGTACTGCTCGGAGCCGAGCAGGCCCTCGCTGCGCGCCTGGGTGACCATGCCGGCCAGCTCCTCCGCGGTGAACACCGTCTTGACCGCGTCGGTCGCCTCGATCTTCCACAACTTGAGCACCGTCCGGGAAGCCCAGCGCATCGCGATCAGCAGCGGCTTGGTGGCGGTGCAGAAGGCCAGCATGAACGGGCCCAGGATGAGCGCGGAGCGTTCCGGCCCGGCCAGGGTGATGTTCTTCGGCACCATCTCGCCGACCACGGTGTGCAGGAAGACCACCACCATCAGGGCGAGCACGAAGGCGACCGGGTGCACCGCCCGTTCCGGCAGGCCGGCCGCGTGGAACGGGTCCTCCAGCAGGTGCGCCAGGGCGGGCTCGGCGATCGCGCCGAGCGCCAGCGAGCAGATGGTGATGCCGAGCTGGGCGCCGGCGATCATCAGCGGGATCTGGTTCATCGCGGACAGCGCCCAGCGGGCCGCCTTGGAGGTGGCGGCCAGCGGCTCCAGCGCGGTCCGGCGGGAGGCGATCAGCGCGAACTCGCCGCCGACGAAGAGCCCGTTGCCCAGCAGCAGCACCGCGGTGACGATCAGCTCAGTCATCGGCCGGGTCCTCCGGCGGGGCGACCACGCGGACCTGCTCGATCCGGTGCCGGTCCACCTCCATCACGGTGAACTCCCACCCGTGCTCCTCCAGGGACTCGCCGACCACCGGGATGTGGCCGAGCCGGGCGAGCAGGAAACCGGCGAGCGTCTCGTACGGCCCCTCGGGCAGCGCGAACCCGGTCTGCTCGAGCACCTCGTCCTCCCGCAGCAGGGCGTCGACCAGGAACGTCTTCTCCCCGCCCGGGGCGGTCAGCTCGACGATGCCGGTCTCGCCGACCTCGGTGTCGTACTCGTCGGCGATCTCCCCGACCAGTTCCTCGATCAGGTCCTCGACGGTGACCACGCCGTCGGTCCCGCCGTACTCGTCCACCACGATCGCCAGGTCGGCGTCGGCGGCCCGGAGCGCGGCCAGCACCTTGTCCAGGCCGAGGCTCTCCGGCACGTAGACCGGCTCGCGGGCCAGCGCGGACACCTTGGTGGCGGCGCGGCGCTCCGGCGGCACCCCGAGCGCGTCGTTGACGCCGGCCACGCCGGTCACCACGTCGAGGGTGTTCTCGTACACCGGGAAGCGGGTGTGCCCGGTCCGGCGGGCCACCGTGATCAGATCGGCGGCGCTGGCCGTGGTCTTGAGCCCGACCACGTCGACCCGCGGGGTCATCGCCTTGGCCGCACGTTTCTCGCCGAACCGGATGGTGCGGCGCATCAGCGTCGCGGTCTCGGTCGGCAGCGCGCCGGCCCGGGCGCTGATCGCGGCGAGCAGGCCCAGCTCCTCCGGCGAGCGGGCGCTGGCCAGCTCCTCCTGCGGCTCGATGCCGATCCGGCGGACCAGCCAGTTCGCCGTCCCGTTCAGCGCGGCGATCATCCATCGGAAGAGCCGGGAGAAGGCGCGCAGGGGCGCCGCGGTGGTCAGAGCCATCCCCATCGGGCGGGCCAGCGCCGCGTTCTTCGGCACCAGCTCGCCGAAGAGCATCGACAGCAGGGTGGCGATGACCAGCGCGAGCACGTGCGTGATGGTGTCGGTGGCGGATCCGGCCACCGGCTCCACCACCGGGGTGATCAACCGGGACAGGGCCGGCTCGGCCAGGTACCCGGTGAGCAGCGCGGTCAGCGTGATGCCGAGCTGGGCGCCGGAGAGCTGGAAGGAGAGCTCGTGCAGCGCGTTGCGCACCGTGCCGGCCCGGCGGTCACCCGCGGCGGCACGCTTGTCGATCTCCGCCCGGTCGACGGTGACCAAACCGAATTCGGCGGCCACGAAAAACGCGTTGCCCGCCGTCAGCAGCGCGAAAGCCGCCAGCGGGAGCACCGCGGTCAGGAGCAGGCCGTCCATGATCGCTTCACCTCGGACCTCATTCTGCCGGACCGGTGCCTTCCGGCACTAACCCTGTGGATGACAGGGCCCTCTAACGTCGAGTCATGAACCTTCTCGGTGAGCTGCTGCTCCTGGCGTACGACGACGAGGGCCGCAAGATCCTCGACAGCATCCGCCTGGATTACGGGCTGGGTGGGGCGTTGTTGCTGGAACTGGCCCTGGCCGGCCGGATCGACGTGGTCGGCCAGAAGGTGGCCGTGGTGGACCCGAGGCCCACCGGCGACCCGCTGGTGGACGACGCGCTGACCAGGATCCGTGACGACGCGCGCTCCCGCAAACCCGCCCACTGGGTGGGGAAGTTCGCGAAAGGCACACGGAAGCGTGTCCTTGATCACCTGATTTCGGCCGAGGTGCTCCGGGTCGAGCACGGGACCGTGCTGTGGGTCTTCCCGCGTACGACGTACCCGGCGGCGTACGGCGCCGAACCGGTCGCCGAGACCGATGCCCGGCAGCGGATGCGGGTGGCGGTGACGACGGCGGGGGAGGTCGACGCGCGTACCGCCGCGCTCTGCTCCCTGGTCGCCGCGACCCAGATGGAGCGCAAGGTCTTCCCCGACCTGGACCGCAGGCAGGTCAAGGCCCGGCTCAAGGAGATCGGCGAAGGCTCCTGGGCGGCGGCCGCGGTGAAACGGGCGATCCAGGACATCCAGACCGCGATCATGGCCGGCGCCGTCGCCGCCACCAGCACCGCCGCGATCAGCGGCTGAAACACGGAACGACCGGCCGCGAAAGCGGCCGGTCGTTCCGGAACCGTCAGGCGTCCTGCTTCAGCGAGCGCAGCAGCACGGTGGCGACGTCGACCACCTCGACCTCGTCCTGCTTGCCCTTGCCGGTGACCCCGTCACCGATCATCGTGTAGCAGAACGGGCAGCCGACCGCGATCGTCTTCGCCCCGGTGGCCAGGGCCTCCTCGGTCCGCTCCACGTTGATCCGCTTGCCGATCCGCTCCTCCATCCACATCCGCGCACCGCCGGCGCCGCAGCAGAAGGAGCGCTCGGAGTTGCGCGGCATCTCGGTGAGTCCGCCCTCGATCGCCGAACCCAGCACCTCGCGCGGCGCCTCGAAGACCCGGTTGTGCCGGCCCAGGTAGCACGGGTCGTGGTAGGTGATCCCGCCGTCGACCGGCTGCACCGGGGTGAGCTTGCCGGTGGCGACCAGGTGCGCCAGCAGCTGGGTGTGGTGGACCACCTCGACCTTGAGGCCGAGCTGCTCGTACTCGTTGCCCAGGGTGTTGAAGCAGTGCGGGCAGGTCGCGACGATCTTCTTGACCCCGGCCTCCTGCAGCGTCTCGACGTTCTGCTGGGCCAGCATCTGGAAGATGAACTCGTTGCCGATCCGCCGGGCGGGGTCGCCGGAGCAGGTCTCGCCCTCGCCGAGGATCGCGTAGTTGACCCCGGCCTGGTGCAGCAGCGTGGCGACCGCGCGGGTGGTCTTCTTGGCCCGGTCCTCGAACGCGCCGGCGCAGCCGACCCAGAACAGGTACTCGAAGTCCTCGACCTCGCCGACCCGGGGCACCTCGAAGTCCAGGCCCTTGGTCCAGTCCTCGCGGGTGTTCTGCGGGGCGCCCCACGGGTTGCCCTTGTTCTCCAGGTTGCGCAGCATCACGCCGGCCTCGGACGGGAAGCTCGACTCGATCAGCACCTGGTAGCGGCGCATGTCGACGATGTGGTCGATGTGCTCGATGTCGACCGGGCACTGCTCGACGCAGGCGCCGCAGGTGGTGCAGGACCACAGCACGTCCGGGTCGATGACGCCGTTCTCGTCGACGCCGCCGATCAGCGGCCGCTCCGATTCGGCCATCGCCAGCACGTCGACGCCGGCCAGCTGCTCCTGCGTCGCCTTCTCCTCGCCGGTCAGGTCCTTGCCGCCGCCGGCCAGCAGGTACGGCGCCTTGGCGTACGCGTGGTCCCGCAGCGACAGCACCAGCAGCTTGGGCGAGAGCGGCTTGGCGGTGTTCCACGCCGGGCACTGCGACTGGCAGCGGCCGCACTCGGTGCAGGTGGAGAAGTCGAGCAGGCCCTTCCAGGTGAACTGCTCGACCTGGGCGACGCCGAAGAGGTCCTTCTCCGGGTCGGCCTCCTCGAAGTCGAGCGGCTTGCCCTCGCTCATCATCGGCTTGAGCGCGCCGAGACCGGACCCGGCCGGTTTCTCCGGGCTGCGCTTGAAGTAGATGTTGAAGAACGCCAGGAAGCGGTGCCAGGCCACACCCATCGTGGGGTTCAGCGAGATGGTGATCAGCCAGCCCATCGAGATGAGCAGCTTGACCAGCGCCACCCAGGTCGGAGCGTCCTCCCAGGCGGGCAGGGCGTTGCCGATCGCGTGGCTCAGCGGGGCGGCCCAGACCGGGTACGGGAAGTGGTCGTTGGCCACCTTGAAACCGCGGATCAGGAACCCGCAGATCAGTACCCCGACGATGATCGCCTCGACGAAGTAGCCCTGCCACATCGTGGAGCCGAGGAACCGGCTGCGCTTCTTGCTGCCCGGCTTGTCCGCCTGCCGCCGGTAGATCAGGTACAGGATGCCGATCAGGCCGAGGATCCCGAACCACTCGGTGACGAAGCCGAAGATGGCCCAGTGGCCGATGATCGGCAGCTCGCCCTCCGGGTCGACCGCCTCGAAGTAGGCCTCCAGGACCAGCGTCGACAGGATGACGAAGGAGACCATGACGAACCAGTGGGCGGCGCCGATCGCGCTCCACTTCAGCATCCGGGTGTGCCCGACCGACTCCTTGAGCAGGGTGCTCGTCCGGGTCGCCGGGTCGGTGAACCGCGCCGGGTCCGGCTGGCCCTGACGGATCACCGCGGTGATCGTGAGTACGGCGCGCACTGCCAGGGCGACGGCCACCACCGTGACCGCCCCCGCTAAGACGGTGGCGATGATCTGCGCGTAGCCCATGTGCGTGTGCCTCCTCGGTCGGCTGGGCGCCAGCCTATGTTACCCATGAGTAATAGGCCGGTGCGGACCGCAGGTCAAGGACTTACGGCCCCTCAGCCGAAAGCGCACCCCACGCCAGGCGGGGGTGCGCTTGGAACGAATCGATGTCACGTGCCCGCCGCGGCGGGCACGCCCGCCTCAGCGCCAGCGGGAAAGGATGCCCAGCGAGGCCACCATGCAGCCGAAACCGACCGCGAGGTTCCAGTACCGCCAGCTCTCCACCGGCCACTGCTGCGAGGACAGGTAGTAGACCACCAGCCAGGCGATGCCCACCACGATCAGCAGCACC
Organism: Actinoplanes teichomyceticus ATCC 31121; assembly: GCF_003711105.1. Taxonomy (NCBI): domain Bacteria; kingdom Bacillati; phylum Actinomycetota; class Actinomycetes; order Micromonosporales; family Micromonosporaceae; genus Actinoplanes; species Actinoplanes teichomyceticus. The sequence continues at coordinate 59,890 of NZ_CP023865.1, read as the reverse complement.
GCGGTGGCCGGCAACCAGACCGGACTCGGCTTCTTGGACGCCGCTGCAACCGCGGGGCGGATGTCCGACGGCGGGGTGTAGACCTTCTTCTTGCGAACCTGCGACTTGGGCACGGTGCTCTCCTGAGGGCAACAAGTGGTGAACAACCACCGGTGAGCGGCTCCGGGGACTCCGAATGCTGCCCGTGGCGAATACTGTTCGCCAGCTAGCGTAATCAAGACAGTGCGCGAACAGGCACCCGCCGGGGCGAGAAAATGCCCGGCGCGGCTCGAAGGGAGGCTCCGGTGGCTCTTCAAGGTGGACGCGACGGAGCCTCCTGGCGGCTGGCGCTGCGGCGCGCCGCGCGCGGCCTCCGGCCCCGCCGTGACCGCCGCCGGACGATCTGGTCCGTCGGGGTTCCGCTGATCGCGCTGGCTGCGGGCCTGCTCTTCACCACGTCCGCGACGACCGCCGACGGTACGTCGTTGCGCGACGACCGGCGGCCCCAGCTGGCCCAGGTCATCACGGACAAGCGCGAGCGCCTGGCCGCCGGCGAGGCGCGGGAGGCCGCCCTGCGCGCCGAGGTCGATCAGGAGGCCGCCCGCCTCGCCGAGGTCGACGCCCCGGTGAAGGCCGCCCGGGAACACGCCGACGCCAGCCGCCAGCCGGCCGGGTTCACCGCCCTGCACGGCCCCGGCCTGACGGTCACTCTGAACGACTCGCCACGGCGCGGATCGGACTTCGGCGACAATGCTCCCGACAACGACGATCTGGTCGTTCACCAGGGCGATGTCCAGGCGGTGGTGAACGCGATGTGGGCCGGCGGAGCAGAGGCGATGACGATCATGGATGTCCGGGTGATCTCCACGAGCGCGGTACGCTGTGTCGGCAACACACTGCTCCTTCACGGCCAGGTTTTCTCCCCACCATTCAAGATCACAGCGATCGGCGAACCCACAGCGATGCATCGTGCGTTGGAGTCCGCAGAAGGAGTCAGACAGTTCCGGGAGGCCGTCGCCGACTTCGGGCTCGGTTACACGGAGAAGATGGAAAAGGACGTGACAGTGCGGGCGTACGACGGGTCGACCGACCTCCGATCCGCGCAGGCTGCCCAGTGACGAACACGCCCGCGGAGTACCCGGGGAGCCCGGCGGGGCGGGGACGGCATCGCGCCCCCGACGCCGAGGCCCACACCGCGTACATCCCGCGTGTGAGCGACGCGTCGCCGGACGGCGTGCCCGGCGGGCCACTGACACCGCCGGTGGGCCTGGGCGCGAACGTGAGCCCCTCGCCGGCCGGCTCGTCCCGGCCCGCGCGCGGCGCCGTGACCGGTCCCGGGCTTCCGGCCGAGTCCGGCATCGCGGATGTGCCGGCAGCCACGCCGGCGAACGGGTCGCCCGGGCTGCCGGGTGCTCCGCTGCCCACGGCTGCCGCCGCCCCGGCCTGGTCCGCGCCCACCCGGCAGAACGCCCCGGCATCCCCGGCGGCGGCATCCCCGGCCGCGGCCTTCCCCGGGGCCATCGCCGCTCCGCACCCCGGCTCCGCATTCCCGGCAGTCACCCCGCCGCGAGACTCCGCGTTCCCGACGGCCACCCCACCGCAAAACTCCGCGTTCCCGACGGCCGCCCCACCGCAAAACGCCGCGTTCCCGACGGCCACCCCACCGCAAAACGCCGCGTTCCCGGCGACCACCCCACCGCAAAACGCCGCGTTCCCGACGGCCACCCCACCGCAAAACGCCGCGTTCCCGACGGCCACCCCACCGCAAAACGCCGCGTTCCCGACGGCCACCCCACCGCGAGACTCCGTGTTCGTGGCAACCGGCGCGCCGGGCGAGCCCGCGTTCGCGGCGGCGGCCGCCACGCCGCCGGCTGCTCCGGCGTTCCCGGGCGCCGCTCGGTCCGGTGCCGTCCCGGAGGCCGCGGCGCAGCCGGGCGCCACCTGGCCGGAGAGCAGCCGGTCCGCGACGGCGGGCGCGGCCGCGAACGCGGGCTCGCCCGCGGACGACACGGCCATCCTCCAGCCCGACGAGGCGGCGCAGCGGCGGATCGACAGCTCGCGGGCCGATGCGGGTCCGGACACGGTGAGCGCCACCGCGGCGGCGGCACGCCGCCGGGCCATGCCGCCGACCACGCCGGTGCCGGCGGAGGGCTTCGACTTCCTCGCCCGCGGCGCGGACGGGAAGGACCCCCTTCCGGTACGCCGGGAAGCACTCCTGGAAGGCGCCGACACCCAGCAGATCCCGATCAGCGCCGTCCCGGCGGCACCCCGGACCACCGCCGTCCCGGCGGCACCCCCAGCCGAGCCGTCCGCCGCGCCCACCTGGAAGCCCGGGACGCCCCCCACCGCCAACGGCTGGAAGCCCGAGACGTCTCCGGCCACCGGCGGCTGGAGCGCGGCGAGCTCCGGCTGGGACGCCGAGCCGACCCGTCAGACCATCGCGGTCCCCGGCACCGGTGGCGCGGACCCGTCCGTACCGAGAAGTCCCGCGGCGCCGGCCTGGGACCCGGACGCGACCGGCCGCATCGAGGCGGGCGGCGCCGCGCGCGACGACGCCGGCGCGACCTCCACCTGGCCGGCCGACCGGAACACCGCCGTCATCCCGGCCGTCGCCCCGGATCGCCCGGACCCGCTCACCAGCGCCCCGGAAACGCCCTGGAACGCCCCGGAGAAGCCCGAACCGGCGTCCCCGGCACCCTGGGAACCCTCCGGCAGCACGACCCGCCCCATGACCAGCCCGGGCGGCCCGCCGATGGGCTCGGTGAACACCCGCTGGGCCAGCAACGAGCCGCCGTCCGAGGTTCCGGGCGCGCTGCAACCGGAGGCGTCCCGGACCCGGGTCATCCCGACGATCGACGCGCCCACCGGCGTACTCCCGGCGCTCCCGCCGGGGGCCCCGCTGCCCGGCAAACTGACCGCCCTGCCGCCCGGCGGGGCGGCCCAGGCGGCCCGCGAAGCCGCCGGGCCGGAGGCCGTCCTCGGCGCCGCCTCGGTGGAAGCCGTCCCGGTGCCACCGGCCGAGCCGGTCGCCGAGCCGGCGGAGCCGGCCGAGCCGCCGAAGCGCGGTGAGGTGGTGGTGAAGCTGCGCCCCGAGCAGACCGACGAGGGTTACAAGAGCGTCTACTCGGAGCTGACCCGGCCGACCACCGCGTCCCGGATCCGGACCGGGGTGCGCGGCGCCGGCGAATTGATGATCACCTTCGGTCTGATCGTGCTGCTCTTCGCCGGCTACGAGGTCTTCGGCAACTCGGCCGCGGTGCAGGCCGAGCAGGACGAACTGGCCCAGGAGCTGGACCAGGCGTGGGCCGACCCGACCGTCGCGCCGAGTAGCACCGCGGTGAAGGGCCCGGCCGCACCGGGCGACAACCTCGTCGGCCGGCTCTACATCCCGAAGCTGGACAAGGAGTGGGTGGTCGTCGACGGCGTCCGCCCGCAGGACATCAAATACGCGCCGGGCCACTACCCGGAGACCGCCAAGCCGGGCCGGATCGGCAACTTCTCGGTCGCCGGCCACCGGATCAAGAAGATCTTCTGGCGGCTCGACGAGCTGAAGGCCGGCGACGTGATCGGCGTCGAGACCCGCGAGAAGTGGTACGTCTACCAGGTCTACGACCAGCAGATCGTGAAGCCGAGCCAGGTCGAGGTGGTCGCGCCGGTGCCCAACGAGCCGGGCAAGAAGCCGACCAAGGCGCTGCTGACGCTGACCACCTGCAACCCGAAGTTCAACAACTACGAGCGGCTGATCGTGCACGCGGAACTCGTCAAGACGGTGCCGCGGGAACAGGCGAAACCGGACGCCGGCATGCCGGCCGAGATGAAGACGAAGGCATAGCGGATGTACGCCTGGATCTGGCGCAAGCTCCCGGGTGGCCTCTGGAGCAAGCTGACCATGTCGCTCGTGCTCGTCGCGGCCGTCGGCTCCCTGCTCTGGTACGTCGTCTTCCCGTGGGCCACCCCGCTGCTGCCCTTCGATGACGTGCAGGTCGGCGGCACCTCGCAGGTCGACCCGAACTCGGTGGACCAGGACGCGACCGTCCCGGGCGCCGGGGAAGCCTCGGCCGACCCGGACGAGTCCGCGCCCGAGGAGATCCCGTACAGCACGACCTCCAACCACCCCGACCCCGGCGGCCTAGCAGGTGACGACTGACGTGCGCATTCTCGTGATCGACAACTACGACTCGTTCGTGTTCAACCTGGTGCAGTACCTGGGCCAGCTCGGCGCCGAATGCGAGGTGCGACGCAACGACGAGATCGGCGTCGACGAGGTGGGCCGGCTGGGCGCGGCGGGCATCCTGCTCTCCCCCGGCCCCGGCGAGCCCACCCGCGCCGGGATCATGCTCGACGTGATCCGGACGTACGCGGGGAAGATTCCGCTTTTCGGGGTCTGCCTGGGGCATCAGGCGATCGGCGCGGCCTTCGGCGCGACCGTGACCCGTGCGCCGGAACTGCTGCACGGCAAGACCTCGCTGGTCCACCACCGGGGCGACGGCGTGCTGGCCGGGCTGCCGGACCCGTTCACCGCGACCCGCTACCACTCGCTCGCCGTGCTAGCGGAGACGCTGCCGGACGAGATCGAGGTGACCGGCCGGACCGGTTCCGGCGTGGTGATGGCGATGCGGCACCGCACGCTGCCGATCGAGGGCGTGCAGTTCCACCCGGAGTCGGTGCTCACCGAGGGCGGCCACACCATGCTGGCGAACTGGCTGGCCGCCTGCGGCCTCCCGTCGGCCCTGGAGCGGGCGCCCGAGCTGGCCGCCGAGGTGGAGACGCGGCGGCGCTCCGCCTTCGCCAGCGCTTAGACCGCGAACCGACTGGAAACGGCAGATGGCCGGACGCCCGCGCGGGCGTCCGGCCATCCTGTTGTCGAAGCTGGATCCGGCTGAGCTCGTCGGAGATCAGCCCGGCACGCCGCCGCCACCGGTGCCGGAGGTGTCCGACGGGTCCGGCGAGGGCGACGACTGGTTCGGGTCGGGCTCCTGCTCGCCGACCACCTCGATGGTGATCGTGCTGCCGATCTCGACCCGGCTCTTCGCCTTCTCGCTCTGGCTGATCACGGTGCCCGGCTCCTGGGTTCCGTCGCCCGGCACGATCTGCACGTCCACCTTCAGGCCCTTGTCGGTGAGCAGCGCGGTCGCGCCGTCCTGACTCTGACCGACCACGTCCGGCATGATGACCAGCTTGTTGTCGGAAACCTTCACCGTGATCTCGGTGCCGGGCTCGACCTCTTCGCCCTCGTCCTCCACCTCGATCACCTGGCCCTTCGGCGAAGCGCTCGCCACATCGCGGAACTTCGGCACGAGACCGCGTTCCTTCAGGGCCGCCTCGGCCGCCGCGCTGGTGCCGCCGACCAGCCCGGTCGGCACGGTGACCTTCTCCGGGGCGTTGCAGATGGTGAAGGAGATCTGGGTGTCGACCGGGACCTGCGTGCTGGCGACCGGCGTCTGCTTGGAGACCTCGCCCTTGCAGTCCTTGTCCTGCACCGTGTCGACCTGCGGGATGCCGGTCAGCCCCAGGTCGGTGAGCCGTTGCTTGGCCTGCGCCTCGGTCAGGCCCTTCAGGTCCGGCATCGCCACCTGCTGCGGCTGTTTCGGCTGGTCGCCGCCGTTGTTCTTCTTGTTCAACGCCAGCGCGACGCCGAGCACGATCACCACCAGCACGCCCAGGCCGGCCAGCGCGGCCCACACCCAGGACTGCCGGTTGTCCGGCGGCCGGCCGCCACCCGGGGCCGGCGGAACGGGCCGCTGCACGGTGGTCGCCGCCTGCGGCTGCCACTGGCGGGGGCCGTTGCTCATCGCGACGGTCTCGGCCTCGCTCATCACCGGGGTGGCCATCACCGGACGGCCGGAGACCGCGCGCAGCGCGTCGGCGCGCATCTCCTGAGCGCTCTGGTACCGGTTCAACGGGTTCTTGGCGAGTGCCTTCAGCACGATCGCGTCGACGTCCGGCGGGACCTCGCGGCTGATCGAGCTGGGCGCCTTGGGGTCTTCCCGGACGTGCTGGTACGCCACGCTCACCGGACTGTCGCCGACGAACGGTGGGTGCCCGACGAGCAGCTCGAACAGCACGCAGCCGGCCGCGTAGACATCGGAGCGGGCGTCCACCGCCTCGCCGCGCGCCTGCTCGGGGGAGAGGTACTGAGCGGTGCCGATCACCGCGCTGGTCTGGGTCATCGTGGTGGCGCCGCTGGCCAGGGCCCGCGCGATGCCGAAGTCCATGACCTTGACCTGGCCGTTCTGCGTGATCATCACGTTGCCCGGCTTGATGTCCCGGTGGATGATCCCGTGCCGGTGACTGAACTCCAGCGCCGCGCAGATGTCCGCGATGATCTCCAGGGCCCGGCGTGGCGGCAGCCGCTGCTCCTGGGCCAGCACCTCCTTGAGGGTCCGCCCGTTGACGAACTCCATCACGATGAACGGCAGCCGCTCGCCGGTCCCCGAGGTCTCCTCGCCGGTGTCGTAGACGGCGACGATGGCCGGATGGTTGAGCGCGGCCGAGTTCTGCGCCTCGCGGCGGAACCGTTCCTGGAAGGTGGCATCCCGGGCGAGGTCGGTGCGCAGCATCTTGATCGCAACGTCGCGGCCGAGGCGGAGATCGCGGCCCCGGTGCACCTCCGCCATACCGCCATAGCCGAGCAGCTCGCCGACCTGGTACCTGCCACCGAGCAGTCGGGCCTGCGCCGTCATAGCGTCTGTCGTCCTTCGTTCGGTCGGATCGGGCCGAGCTGGGGGTCGGCCTTCATAAGACGGTACGACGCCGCCGACACCCGGTCGGCAGCCACGCCCGTGCGGAGGATAGCCGCCGAGCTGCTGCGATCACCCAGCGCGATTTCGCCGGCGGCGGCGGTGTTGCCATGTCGATACAGGAACGAGATGACTCCGGCACAGAGCAGCACGAGAAGCGCGAGCACCACGGCCAGCACGATCAGCACCTGCCGGCCCAGCGAGCCCTCCGGCTTGGCCATCGGCATCGGGGGCGGGTACCCGCCGTTGTTCAACGGTGGCCCGGACTGCGGACGGTAGTGCGGCGGCATCGGTGGCGCCACCGGCGGGGCGGCCGCGGACGCCGGCGGGGCGGACGGCACCGCGGCGGCGCCACGCGCGCCCGACGTCGGCCGCGGGGCCGAGGCCCGGGCCGGCTGCGACGGCGCGGGGGTGGCCCGGGCCGGCTGGCTCACCGGCGGGTGCACCGTGGTGGTCAGCGAGGACGCGGCCTGCCGGGCGACCGCCGCCATGGCCGCGGCGCTGGGCCAGCGCGCCGCCGGGTCCTTGGCCAGCGCGCGCTCGACGATGGCACGCACCGAGGGCGGGATGTCGCCGGGCAGCGGGCGCGGCGTCTCCCGGACGTGCTTCATGGCGATCTCGACCGGGGTGGCGCCCTCGAACGGCCGGTGCCCGGAGAGGCACTGGTAGGCGACCACGCCGAGGGCGTACACGTCGGAGGCCGGGGTGGCCACATCACCGGCCGCCTGCTCGGGCGAGATGTACGACGCCGTGCCGAGCACCGCCCCGGCCACCGTCAACTGGCCGACCAGGGCCGACCGGGCGATGCCGAAATCGGTCAGGACCAGCGTGCCGTTCGGGCGGACCAGCAGGTTGCCCGGCTTCACGTCGCGGTGCACGATGCCGTTGGCGTGGGAGGCCTGCAATGCGTCGGCGGCCTGCGCGACGAGCGCCATGGTGCGGGCCGGGGTGAGCCGGCCGACCCGGCTCAGCGTGCGGGACAGGGCGTCGCCCTCGACGAACTCCATGACCAGGAACGCCAGATGCTGGTCGCTGCCGTAGTCGTAGACGTCGACCACGCCCGGGTGGTTGATGGTCGCCATGGTGCGCGCCTCACCGCGGAACCGCTCCGCGAAGCCAGGCTCGTCGAGCAGCGCGGGCAGCAGGATCTTGACAGCGACGGTACGGCCCAGCACCTCATCGGTGCCACGCCAGACGTCGCCCATGCCGCCGCCGCCGACCCGCTCCTCCAAGCGGTATCGCCCACCGAGCGTGACCCCCGGGCGGATCATGTCAGTCCCCTCCCCGACCGGCCGCGGCCTTCATGATCAGCCCGGCGATCCGGGCCGCCTCGGAGCTCGCGTGGCCGCCGGAGACGTTCTCCAGCACGACACAGACGGCGGAGACCGCCTCGCCCTTGTCGTTGAAGGCGAACCCGATGAACCACCCGTGCGGGTCGGCGCCCGCGGCGTTCTGGGCGGTACCGGTCTTGCCGCCGACGGTGTAGCCGTCGATCTGCGCCTTCCGACCGGTGCCGTTCTCGACGACACTGATCATCATCTCTTTGAGCTGGGAGGCGACGTTGCCGTCGATCGGGGTGCGCAGCTTCTTCGGGGAGGCGGTGTAGATCGTCCGCCGGTCCGGGCTGAGCAGCTGCTGCACCAGGTACGGCTGCATCTGCTCGCCGCCGTTGGCGACCGTGGCCGCGATCAGCGCGCCCTGCAGGGGCGTCATCCGCACGTCCCGCTGGCCGATCGAGGACTGGGCCAGGGCGGCCCGGTCCGTGCTGCCGTCCGGGTTCGCGATGTCACCGGTGTGGCTGGCCGCCACCGGCAGGCCGTCGCCGCTCTCCAGGTCGCCGACCCTGAGCTCGCCCCCCTCGAACCCGAACGCCTTCGCCGTCGCCTTGACCTTGTCCGCGCCGAGCTTCACGCCGAGTTTGGCGTACCCGGTGTTGCAGCTCTCGGTCAGCGCCTCCTTGAGGGTCACGTCGCCGGCCGGGCACACCTCGTCCTCGGAGTTGTGGACCGTGGCGCCGCCCTCGCGGTAGACGTTGCCGGCCGGGAGCTCGGTGTCGACGCCGTAGCCGCTCTGCAGCGCCGCCGCGGAGACGATCACCTTGAACGCCGAGCCGGGCGGGAGGGTCTGCGACAGCGCCCGGTTCAGCATCGGGTTGTCCTTGTCCGCGTTCAGCTCCCGGTACGCCCTGGCGGCCGCCTGGGTGTCGTGCGTGACCAGCTGGTTGGGGTTGTAGCTGGGCATCGACACCAGCGCCTGGACCGCCCCGGTGCGCGGGTCGAGGGCGATCGCCGCGCCCTTCTTCGCTCCCCGCTCGTTGTTGGTCATCTGCTTCCAGGCGACCTCTTGAGCCTTGGTGTTCAGCGACAGCACCACGTTGCCGCCGCCGGTGTCCTCACCGGTGAACATGTCGCTGATCCGGTCGGCGAACAGCTTGTCGCTCTCGCCGGAGAGGAAGTCGTTCTCGCTCTCCTCGATGCCGACCGTGCCCAGGTTGACCGGCTTGTAGCCGAGCACCGGAGCGTAGATGTCCTTCTTCGGGTACACCCGGAGGTACTTCAGGGTGTCGTCGGTCGCCTTGTTCTGGGCCAGGGCGGTGCCGCCGGCCTCGATCACGCCGCGGGGGCGTTTGTACTCGGCGACGATCACCCGCCCGTTCCACTTGTGGGTGCGGTACTCGTCGGCCTTGTAGGCCTGGATCCAGTTCAGGTTGGCGAAGATCATCCCGAACAGGACGAAGAGGACCACGCCGGACTTGCGAAGGGGGGCATTCACGGCTTGATCACCTCCGTCATGGCGCCGTGCAGCTGGGTGGGGGCCTTCTTCGGCCCGAGTCGTTCCCGTCCGCCACCACCGGTCGCCGGGCCACGCGCCGCGTTCGAGATGCGCAGCAGCATCGCGATGAGCAGCCAGTTCGCCATCAGCGAGGAGCCACCGGAGGAGAGGAACGGGGTGGTCTGGCCGGTCAGCGGGATCAGCCCGGTGATGCCGCCGAGGATCACGAAGACCTGGAGGCCGAGGGTGAACGAGAGGCCGCCGGCGACCAGCTTGCCGAACGAGTCGCGCACCCCGATCGCCCAGCGCAGGCCGCGCATCGTGATCAGCAGGTAGCAGACCAGCAGCGCGGAGAGGCCGAACAGGCCGATCTCCTCGCCCAGGCCGGCGAAGATGAAGTCGTTCTGCACCTCGGGCACGGACAGCGGCGAGCCGGCGCCCGGGCCGGTGCCGAACAGGCCGCCGGTGCCCAGGCCGAGCAGGCCCTGGACCAGCTGGCCGCTGCCGCCGATCCGGTTGTACTGGGCCGGGTCGAACGGGTTCAGCCAGACGTCGGCGCGGTCGTAGAAGTTCGCGAACGGGCCGCCGATCGAGGCGCCGAGCAGGTAGGCGATGTAGACGCCGCCGAAGAACAGCAGCAGGCCGATGATCAGCCAGCTGGAGCGTTCGGTGGCGACGTAGAGCGTCACCACGAACAGGCCGAAGTACAGCAGCGCGGTGCCCAGGTCCTTCTCGAAGACCAGCACCAGGAGGCTGAACAGCCACACCGTGACGACCGGGCCGAGGTCGCGGCCGCGCGGGAAGTCGATCCCGAGGAAACGCTTGCTGGCCAGCGAGAGGACCTCACGTTTGCGTACCAGGTAGTACGCGAAGAAGGTGACCAGCATCAGCTTGGCGAACTCACCCGGCTGGATGGAGAAGCCACCGATCTTGATCCACAGCTTCGCGCCGTTCACCTCGGAGAGGCTGCGTGGCAGCACCGCGGGGATCATCATCAGCACGATGCCGGTGAGGCCGAGCGTGTACGCGTACTTCGAGATGGTCTTGTGATCGCGGATCAACAGCAGCAGCGCCGCCGCCAGGATCAGCGCGATCAGCGTCCAGGCCAGCTGGCGACCGCCGATCCCGGAGAAGATGCCCGGCGGCGGCTGCTTGTCGTTGATCGCGTTGGCGATGTCGATGCGGCGCAGGAACGCCACCCCGATGCCGTTGATCAGAGCCACCGCGGGAAGCAGCACCGGATCGGCGTACGGAGCGACGAACCGGATGACGATGTGCAGGCCGAGGAAGAGGATGCTCAGCAGCGCGGCCGGCACCCAGAAGTTCGGCTGGAGCTTGTCGTACTTGTTGGCTTCCACGGTGGCGCCGAACACCGTGACCAGCACCATGGCGAAGGCCAGGAGCCCGAGTTCGGCGTTACGGCGGGTCTTCAATCCCGGGATACGCGACAGCTCACCCGTGGAGGCGGGCGAGGGAGCCGGTACGGCGGGCGCGGTCAAGAAATTCCCCAGACGTTGTAGGCCGTGCTCAGTCGACGGTCCGGCAGCCGACCGGGTCGGCGGCCGAGGACGCGCTCTCGGACGGTTGAACGCTCGGCGCGGTGGCCGGAGCCGAGGTCGCGGTGGCCGGCGCGGACGTCGCCGCCGGACGCACCGGGGTGGAAGCCGACGGCGTGGCACTGGCCACGGCGCAGACCGGCTTCAGGTTCGGGTTGGAGGGTTCTTCGCTGGTCAGCTCGGTCAGCATGGTGCGCGCGTCGAGCTGGCTGTCGGCGTGGATGCCCTCCTTGACGCGCTCCTGGGCGACCGTGGTCAGGTCGTCCAGGCGGACCGTGCTGGTCTCGCTCACCGAGGACAGGTCCAGGCCGGCGATCCGGCCCGGTACGCCGCGGAAGATGGCGAGCTGGCCGCCCTCGGTCGCGCCGACGTAGTACTGGTCCTGGGTGTACTGCCAGCCCGCCCAGAGGCCACCGCCCAGCACCCCGAGCAGCAGCAGCACCAGCAGGGTGGTCCGCACCGGGTGTCCGGCCGGTTCCGGCTCGCGGTCGAACCCCTCGGTCTCCGGCTGGGCCGGCGGGCGCGGCGGCGACTGCTTGAGCGCGGCCGCCCGGGAGGCCGGTGTCGAGCTGTCCGCCACGGTGGTGTTGCCCCGGTCGAGCGACGCCGCACCACCGACGATCGGCGCCTGCTCGACGATGTCCGCGTCGGTCGCGTCGGCGATCACCACGGAGATGTTGTCCGGCCCGCCGCCGCGCAGCGCCAGCTGGACCAGCCGCTCGACGCACGCCTTCGGGTCGGCGATCTCCCGCATCGTCTGGGCGATCGTCTCGGCGCTGACCACACCGGACAGACCGTCGCTGCAGATCAGGTACCGGTCGCCCTTGAGCACCTGGCGCACGGAGTACTCCGGGTCGATGTCCCGGCCGTCCAGCGCCCGGGTGAGCAGCGACCGCTGCGGGTGGCTGCTCGCCTCCTCCGGACTGACGCGGCCCTCGTCGACCAGCATCTGGACGTACGTGTCGTCCTTGGTGATCTGCGCGAACTCGCCCTTGCGGAGCAGGTAGGCCCGCGAGTCGCCGATGTGCACCATGCCGAACTTGCTGCCGGTGAAGAGCACCGCGGTCAGCGTGGTGCCCATCCCTTCCAGCTGCGGGTTGGCGTCGACCGTGTCCCGCAGCTGCTGGTTGGCGGTGCCGACGGCGTGCCGCAGCGCGTCGACCAGGGCGTCGCCGGGGACGTCGTCGTCGAGCGGCGCCATCGCGGCGATGACGATGTTGGAGGCGACGTCACCGGCGGCCATGCCGCCCATGCCGTCCGCGACAGCAAGCAGCCGTGGACCGGCGTAGACGGAGTCCTGGTTGAGGTCTCGGATCAGACCGCGGTCGCTCTGAGCGGCATAGCGCAGGGTCAGGGTCATGGCCGTAACTCGAGAGAAGTGCGTCCGATCCGGATCGGGACGCCGAGGGGAACGGGGGTGGGTCCGGAGACCTTACCGCGATCGAGGTAGGTGCCGTTGGTCGAGCCGAGGTCCTCGACGAACCACTGGCCGTCCCGCGGCACCAGCCGGGCGTGCCGGGCCGACGCGAAGTCGTCGGTGATGACCAGCGTGGAATCCTCGGCGCGGCCGATCGTGATCGGCGCCTCGCCGAGGGTGATCCGGGTGCCGGCGAGCTGACCGGCGGTCACCACGAGCTGCCGAGCCGCCTTACCGCGTTTCACCTTCGCCGGCCGGCCCGGGAGCACCGCGCCACCCACCCCCCGCGGGCTGGCGACGATGCTCTTCGACCGGGCGCCCGCGAAGAGGTCCCGCCGGATCACCCCGACCACCGTGAACACGAAGATCCACAGCAGGATCAGGAAGCCGAACCGGGCAACGGTGAGGACGAATTCGGGCAAGGCCGCTAGCCGTCCACTCGGAAGGTCAGCGTGGTCGTGCCGAGCTGGATCATGTCGCCCGGGTTCAGCGCCACGGCGGACACCCGCTGTCCGTTGACCATCGTCCCGTTCGTCGAGCCGAGGTCGGTCAGCACCACCTGGTTGCCGTCGTAGTCCAGCCGCGCGTGCCGGCGCGAGATGCCGACGTCCGGCAGGCGCAGGTTCGCCTGGTCGCCACGGCCGATCACGGTCGAGCCCATCTGCAGCGGGTAGGTCCGGCCGTCGCCGGAGACCAGCCCGACGCTGCGCGGGCCGCCGTGGCCGCCGTGCGGCGGGTAGCCGCCACCGTGCTGGTCGTACGGCGAGTACTGCGGGCCGGCGTCGTAGGCCGGCTGCTGCACCGGGGCGACCTCGCCACCGGTGTACACCTCCGCGGTGACCCGGAACATGCCGGTGTCCAGGCCGTCGCCGCGCTCGATCTCGACGATCACGTCGCCGTAGACCGTCCAGGCCTGCTCGCCGATGAACTCGGCCTGGGACTGCGCCAGCTCCTGGGCCAGCGCGGCGGCGTACGGCGCCAGCCGGCCGTGGTCGTACGGCGAAAGGTCGATCACGTAGCGGTTGGGCACGAGGGTGCGGCCACCGGCAAGGATGGCCTTGTGCGCCTCGGCCTCCCGCTGCATGGCATTCAGGATCTCCACAGGGTGGACGACACCCTTGAAGACCTTCGCGAAGGCCCCCTCGACAAGGCCTTCCAATCGCTTCTCAAAGCGCTGCAGCACGCTCACCGGCTCCTCCTCGGGTTCCGAGGACATGATGGTATCCGGCGGCCGCTTGCGCATCCGTGGCCCAAGAGCAGCCGGCACTTCTGACCCTCGTATGACGCCCCTCGACGCCGTGCTAGTGTTTCCTCCGTCGCGGGGCGATATCAACTCGCTAGTACTGCTACCAAGCTAGTACTAGTACTTGCTTGGTGCCGCTCTCGATAACTACGAGCGACAGCGTAGTCTGTCGCGGGTAGTAACCAGAAACAGGCCCGCGGGGCCGGTTTCAGAGGTCACTGAGGTCAGTTATATGATTCCAGGGACCAAGTCACATGGGGATGTGGCGGAATGGCAGACGCGCACGGTTCAGGTCCGTGTGTCCGAAAGGACGTGGGGGTTCAACTCCCCCCATCCCCACGAGCAACCGGGAGCCTCCGGTCCGCGCAAGCGGGCCGGGGGCTTCTTCTGGTTCTGCCCGCAAGCGCACCTCCGGAAACCCCACGTTACGGTGGTTGTGGAAGTGGTTGAGCAAGTGCTGCACGTCACGACGGCGGGGGAACGGGCCCGCTTGATCCCTTTTACGGACGAGGTTCGGGATTCGGTGACGTCAGCGCGGGCAGAAGGGTGGCGCGGCGGTATGCTCGCCCGCCTGTCGACGTCGAGATTTCCGTCTGAGCGTGGGGTGTGAGCGTGGTCGCTGTGCCTGCTGGGGTTGACCAGGGGAAGCGCAACGTGCTTGGGGTGCTGGTCGACGCGACGGACTACGCGTCGGCCACCGAGCGGATCATCGCGGCGGCCCGGGAGGGCCGGCCGTACGCGGTCACCGCGCTCGCCGTGCACGGGGTCATGACCGGGGTGCAGGACCGCGCGCACGAGGCCCGGCTGAACTCCTTCGATCTGGTGACACCGGACGGCCAGCCGGTCCGCTGGGCGCTGAACCTGCTGCACGGAGCCGCGCTGGCCGACCGCGTCTACGGGCCGACGCTGACCCTCAAGGTGGTCGAGCGGGCCGCCGCCGAGGGGCTGCCGATCTATCTGTACGGGTCGACCCAGCCGACGCTGGACCGCCTGGTGCCGGCGTTGCGGGAGATGTTCCCGGCACTGAAGATCGCCGGGGTGGAGGCGTCCAAGTTCCGCGGGGCGCAACCGGGTGAGGAGGTCGCCATCGCCGAGCGCATCAAGGCGTCCGGCGCGCGCCTCGTGCTGGTCGGGCTCGGCTGCCCCCGGCAGGAGGTCTTCACCTACGCGATGCGGCCGCTGCTGGACATGCCGCTGCTGGCCGTGGGCGCCGCGTTCGACTACCACGCCGGGCTGCTGAAGAACCCGCCCGCGTGGATGCAGAAGTACGCGCTGGAGTGGCTGTGGCGGCTGGGGCTGGAGCCCAAGCGCCTGTGGAAGCGGTACCTCCTGCTGAACCCGGCCTACCTGAGCCGGCTCCTGGCACAGAAGACGGGGCTGTGGAAGGCCACTCCGGCCGCGGCGACCAACGAGCCGGTGCGCGGCTTCGCGGTGTGACTTTGCGGTCATCCGCGCCTTCGGGCATGGATGATCTTTCGGGACGGAAGCGCCATCCGTCAGCCGACAGTGCGGGATAGGTCACACTCCGGGACACCGGTTTGTCCACTTAGGGCACCGGAGCGGGAACCCTCCGGGATCGCCCGGACACCCATCGTCACGAACCGACCCCTACGGGTCGCCGGTGGGGGCATATCCCGGTTTCGCCGCGTGCGCGGCAGGTGAACGCTGTCGATGTGGACACCGCTGTGGACGTGATTCTGATCGGCCTTCTCGCCGCGCTGTGGCTCGCCGCCGGGCTGCTGGCCGACGGCCTTCCGAGCGCCGGCACCGCGCTCCTGATGCGCCGCCGCGCCCGGCTGCTCGCCGCCCTGGTCGGCGCCGGCACGGCCGTGTTCGCCGCGGTGCCGGTGGTCGCCGGCCTGATGCCGGGCGTCTCGGCGGCGCCGGCGGCGGCCCTGCTGCCGGCCGTTCCGGCACTGGTCGTGCTCACCGCGGGGGTACGCAGACTGAGCCGGGTGCGCCACGGCGCGGGCGCCTTCGCGACCGCCCCGCTGGCGCCCGTGCCGCCCGGTCTGCGGGCCGCCGCGGCGCATCCGCTGATCAGCGCCCCGCTGCAGATCACCGGATTGGCCGCGGTGGTCGGGCTGCCGCTGGCCGCGGGCCTGGTGGACCGGCCCGGCCTGGACGTGCCGGCCGGCTCCGGCTTCACCGCGGCGGCAATCGCGCTGGTGGCCGTGGCGGTCGCGGTGATCGGCATCCGCGCCGCTCTGCGGCACGGCCGCCTGGCCCCGCTGGTGATGGCGCCGCTAGACCGGGCGCGGATCCGGGCCGGGGTTCGCTGACCGGCCCCAGGTGTGCGAGCCAAGGTTCGCTGACCGGCGCAGGGGGTGGGCGAGCGGGGCACGCTGACCGGCGCGGGTCTGCGAGCCCCGGTCAGTGCGCCTGCTTCTTCGCCTCCTGGACGTAGAGAAGCTCCAGGATCGACCTTGCCGCCTCGAACCACCGGTCCAGCCACTCCGACTGCGGCAGCGTGCCGCGCGCCGGCAACTCCATCAGCAGACCCCGCAGCAGCGGGTGGTCGGCCATCGACGTGTCCGGCGGCGCGCTGTCCCTCCAGGCCGGTGTGGCGAACACCGGCTCGGTCAGCCCCTGCAGCTCCAGCGGGGGCAGACCGGACGCCCGGTCCAGCGCGCTCGTCGGCTCGATGCTGTGGGAGCGCCCCGGGGAGCGGGTCGGCAGACCGGTCCCGCCACGGGACAGGAATTCGCCGTCGCCGTGGTCTCCGCTCAGCACCTCCCGTCGGCCCTGGCGGTACGCGCTCACGCCCCCGCTGAACCGGTCCTGTGCCGTCGACGGGCCGTTGCTGAGGTTGTCCGAACCAATGGTCATCTCACTGCCTTGCCTCGTTGAAGATCCGTCCCGGCCCGTCGGCGCGGTCCGGTCAGCGCTTGGAACGTTCAACGAGGCGCGTCGCACCTGGCGACGGTGAATCGCGGCAGATGCCCACCGACGACGCCCGACGCGGGCGAGCGCGTCGGCCACGATGGGCTGCGGACATCGACCGCCGCCTCAGAGGTCGAACTCGCCGTCCTTGGCGCCGCCGACGAAGGCGTCCCACTCGGCCGCGGTGAAGATCAGGGCGGGGCCGGACGGGCTCTTGGAGTCCCGCACCGCGATGGCCTCACCGACGAAGGCGACCTCGACGCAGTTGTCGCTGTCCGCGCCGCTGCGGGTGCTCTTGAACCACTGGGCGTCGCTCAGGTCGACCCGAAGACCTTTGACCTCGATTTCCACGATGGCTCTCCTGTCAGGGTGTGCCGGCCCCGGCGGTCCGGACGGTCCCGTCCGGGTTCCGTCGAGCTGCGCCGGGGATCGACGGGACCGTTCTCGCATCCAGTAACGACGACCGGTGCGCCGGGACGCGTTGACCCGATCGGGGTTCTCCGTTCGGGGTAGTCCCATCGGGCAAGTTGAGTCTCGGCAGGCCAGCCACGATTAAACAGTGATTGTCGGCGTTTCGGAGAAAATGTCCGTAATGCTCTAAGCATTGTGGATCATGCGGCGATTTTTCTGCACAACGGTCTCACCTGCGAAAGTACGGCCCTCATCCGGCAGCACGCCGTGATCACGGAGGATCACGGAAGGAGGACCTGCAACTTGCATCGACGACACTGGTGGTGCAATCTTTCCGTATGGCTTGCATCACGTAGCGTTCTTGCGTGATGCGGGTAAGTCCGACGCAACACACCAAAACGACGTCCGACACGGGGTGCCGAGCCACCGGGGGTCCCTCTTGGACTTCCTCCCGAGACCTGGGTGGCGGGATCGGCGATGGTGACGTTCTGCAACATCCTTCGATGGTTGGCATCGTCAAAGGGTTGCAAAGGTGCATGAGCCGGGCAGACTGGTGCATCTGTGTCACAAGTCCATCCAGCAAAACCATCAGGCAACGAGTCTCAGGGCAGGAGATGACGTGCTTCTTCCTCGGTCCGGTGATGTCATCCACGTGACGAAGGCGGCGAGCGTTCAATTCGCATCACCGATGCTCTTCCGGGTCATCCGGGTTCACGACTGGCCGACGTACGAGGGCTGGGTCTGGCTCGACGGTTACGAGCTCAACTCAGCCGGCGACGCCGTGGAACGCCGCTCCATCTTCGTGCAGATCAACGGCTTGCGATCGGTCGGCAAGGCCCCGGACCCGCGGGCCCGCAACGGCCGGCAGCCGGCCGCGCGCCCGAACGTGGCGCCCGCCCGATCGGCTCGCACCCATCGCTGAGCCGACCCGACGGCGAGCGGCTCCTCAGTCCTCGCCGGGCTCGGCGGTGGCGGCCGGCGCCGTCGTCGTCGTGGCCGGGCCACCGGCCCGCTCGGCCGCGACGACGAGGGTGACCCGGGTGTCCGGGGGAACCGCCTGACCCTCCGCCGGATCGCTGTCGATCACCGTGCCCGGTTCCGCGTAGCCGGCCCGGTAGATCACCCGATATCCGAGGCCGGAACGGTCCAGCGCGGCCTGCGCGTCGGCCAGCGGCATCCCGCGCAGCGCCGGCACGAGCGCCTCGGTGACGGTCGGCTCGGTGGTCGGCACGGTGCTCACCGTCGGCGCGGTGGTGGGCGTGGTGGTCGGTGGGGTGCCGGCGGTGGTCCGCGTGACGGTACGCGTCTGCGCCGGGGTCGGCGAGGGCTCGTCCACATCGGACCCGGAGTTCTGCACGACCAGGTAGATGCCGAAGCCGAGCAGGGCGAGCAGGACCAGCCCCACGACACCCACCACGATCGGCATCCACCAGCGGCCGGACGGCTCCTCCCGGGATCCGGCCGCCGTCCAGGCGTCCTGGTCGTACCGGGTCTCCTCCGGCCGGGGTGGCCGGACCGCGGCGCGTCCGGTCCACGCGCCGTCGTCGGCGTCACGCGGATCCGGGTCCCGGCCGCCGACCGGCGCCATCGGCCGGGTCGCGGCGACCGGATCGTCCCCCGGCCGGGTACGCCCGGATGGCTGATTCCCCCGTACCACGGTCTCGTCGGCGACGGTGTCGTCCGCCGCCGGCATCGGTCGCGTCGCGTCCGGCCGCGTCGCATCGGCGTCCCGGCCCGGCCCGTGCTCGTCCGGCATCTCGCCCCCCTCCGGCACACCCACGATCGTCCCAGCGTCAACGTATCCAATCGTGCGGCCGACCGCGGCGCAGCGCACGCAACGCGATCGGGCGTCCGGCCAGGATGCGCCTGTCGCGGACATCGGCGCCGGCCAGTACAGTGCGCGGCATGGCCGACAAGGGCTGGACAGCACAGGCCGGCGCGGCAGCCGGAATCGCCGCCGGCGCCGCCGCCGCGCAACTGGGTCTGGGCTACGGCCTCGGCGTCATCGCCTGGCCGGCCACCGTGACCGCCTCGGACAGCACGTGGCTGAGCAGCCTCGGCTGGGCGACCTGGATCACCGCCAGCGCGACCGTGCTCGGCGCGGTGCTCGCCGGCCGGCTGCGCGCCGACCGTTCCGGGCGCTGGCAGGCTCTCCGGCGCTTCGCCCTGGCCGCCGCGGCGGCGCTGGGCGCGCTGGTCTCGGTCGCGCTGGTCGCGCTGCCGGCCCGCTCGGCGGTCCGGACCGACACCCTCTCCCCGCAGTTGGTGGCCGTCGGCTACGCCCTGATCGGCCTGGTCACCGGTGTCGTGGTGGCGTTCTGGGCGATCTCCTCCGGCCCGGCCGCGGCGAACCTGCTGGGCACCGCGGCCTGGCTCTGGGCGCTGGCCGTCGCCGGCGTGGTCGCCGAGCTGGCCACCGGCCGGGACGTGGCGACGTACCTGACCAGCTGGCAGTTCGCCGAGGCGGACAACCCGATCCGGTACGGCGGCATCTACTGGCCCAGCGCCGCCCTCACCCTGGTCGCCGCGTTCGTGATCGGCCTGCTGCTGGCGTGGCCGGCCACCCGCCGCGGCGACCTCGGGCTCGGCGCCGCCACCTCGGGCGCGGTCGGCCCGCTGCTGGTCGCCGTCTCGTTCCTGGCCCTGGCTCCGCTGCTCACCGAGGCGGCGGGCGCGTTGCCGTCGGCGTACCTGATCGCCCCGTACGCCGTTCTCGCCGGCCTGGCCGGCTCCGCCCTGACCGTCTCGCTGGCCCGGGCTCGACGCGACCGCCACGGGTCGGGCGGTCCGGCACCGGCGCCCCCGCCGGGCGGCCCGGCGGCGGCCGGCGCACCGGCATCGGAGACATCCGGGCCGTCGCAGGACCCGGCCGCAGCGGCGGCACCGGCACCGAGCGCACCGGCAACCACGACTCCGGCGGCGAGCACACCGGCAGCGAAGGCACCGGCGCCGAAAGCGGACCCGGCAGCCGCGGCGAAGGCGGGTCCGGCGGCGGCGAAGGCCGACCCGGCGGCGGCACCGGGGACGGGGGGACCGACGGCGGCCGTGAGCGGCGGCTCCGGCGCACCGCCCCGGACCGGCGACACCGAGGCGGCAGCACCCCCGGTCGCTGCCGATCCGGAGATCGCCGCGGCCGCCCGCCGCGGCCGGAACCCCGCCAAGCGCGCCGCGGCACGCAAGGACTCCGCCACCCGTTCCACGATCACCCCGCCGCCGGCCAACCCCACGGTGGCACGCATCAACCCGCCGGACTGACGCCGGTCACCCGGGCCAGGTGTGCACCGGCTCGTTGAGCTGCTGCAGGTCGAGATAGCGGCGGGTCATCTCGCGCAGCGCGGCGGCGCGGGACAGCCCCCGGCACTCGGCCGCGGCGACCGCGGCGGTCTGCCAGGTCGCCCCGTTGCGCCCGGTGCGGCAGCGCCCCTCGATGACGCCGAGCAGCCGGTCCCGCTCGGCCGGGTGCACACCGAAGCGGTCCAGCCCCTGGTACGCCATCGGCAACAGGGTCTCCAGAGTCAGCTCGGCGACGCCCACCTCGCCCAGCCCCGGCCAGTGCACCGTGGCGTCCAGCCCGTGCCGTGCCGCGGCCCGGAAGTTCGCGGCCGCGGTCGCGAAGTCCAGGCGGGACCAGACCGGCCGGTCCGACTCGGCGAGCCGGCGCACCACTCCGAAGTAGAACGCGGCGTTGGCGAGCAGGTCGACGACGGTCGGCCCGGACGGCAGCACCCGGTTCTCCACCCGCAGGTGCGGCCGCCCGTCCATGACGTCGTAGACCGGCCGGTTCCACCGGTAGACGGTGCCGTTGTGCAGGCAGAGCTCGCTCAGGCGCGGTATCCCGCCGGCCGCCCGGATCCGCTCCGGGTCCTCGTCGCCGAGCACGGGCAGCAGCGGCGGGAAGAATCGGATGTTCTCCTCGTACAGGTCGAAGACCGAGGTGATCCAGCGCTCACCGAACCAGACCCGGGGGCGTACGCCCTGGGCCCGCAGCTCGTCCGGCCGGGTGTCGGTGGCCTGCTCGAACAGCGCGATCCGGGTCTCCGCCCAGAGCCGCCGCCCGTGCAGGAAGGGCGCGTTCGCTCCGAGCGCCACCTGCACGGCCGCCACCGCCTGCGACGCGTTCCAGTGCCCGGCGAACTCCCCCGGTGGCACCTGCAGGTGGAACTGACAGCTGGTGCAGGCCGCCTCGGGCACGATCGTGCCGCTCGCGCCGCGCAGCCGCTCCACGCCACGGATGTCGACCGCGAACTGCTCGCCCCGGGCGGCGACGATCTCGTCGTTCAGCGCGCGGAACCGTTCGCTGTCCGACAGGTTGGCCAGCACCAGATGCTCCGGGGTGAGCGTGGGCAGCATCCCGATCAGGGCCAGGCGGCTGTCGGTCTTGGCGGCGCGCTCCCCGGCCGTACGCAGGGCCTCCAGGATGTCCTGCTCGAACGCGCCGAACCCGCCGCCGGCGATCGGCCGCGGTGGGACGTTGAGCTCGATGTTGAACCGGCCCAGCTCGGCCTGGAATCGCGGGTCGCGCAGGTCGGCCAGCAGCTCGGCGTTGCGCATCGTCGGCGCGGCGTCCGCGTCGACCAGGTTGATCTCGATCTCCAGCCCGGTCATCCCGGTCCCGGGGTCGAACACGTCGGCGTCCAGCAGCTCGTCCAGCACGTCCAGGCAGCGGCGCACCCGCTGCCGGTAACGGATCCGGTCCTCGGACGAGAAGACCGCGTGTGCCAGATCCTTGCCCATGTGCCCTCCCGTTACGGTCGGGGCGGAACGGACGCCGATCACCACGCTGTGAACGAGCGGATACTTTCCGTCCACCTTCCCATTCCGGGACGACTATCGCCAGACGCATCGAGGCGCCACCCGGACCCGGGTGGCGCCTCGACTGTGGACGGTGGGGATCAGCCCTGCTGCAGGATGGCTTCGCCCTCGATCTCGATCTTGACCTTCTTGCCGATCATCACGCCGCCGGTCTCCAGGGCCATGTTGTAGGTCAGGCCCCAGTCCTCCCGGTCGATCTCGGTGTGCGCACTGAAACCGAAGAGATGCTGACCGTACGGGCTGGTGGTGGCGCCCTCGAACTCGACGACCAGCTCGACCGGCCTGGTCACGCCCTTGATGGTGAGCTCACCGTCGAGGACGAACTCGGTGCCGGCGTGCGACTTCACCCCGGTGCTGCGGTACTCCATCGTCGGGTACTTCTCGGCCTCGAAGAAGTCACCGGTGCGGAGGTGGTTGTCCCGGTCGACCTGACCGGTCTCGACGCTGGCGGTCTTGATCGACGCGGTCACCGAGGAGTCCAGCGGGTTCTCGCCGACCACGATGGTGGCGGTGGCCTCGGCGAACTGGCCGCGGACCTTGCTGACCATCAGATGTTTGACGACGAAGCCGACCCGCTTGTGCGCCGCATCCAGCTCGTAGGTGCCGGCGGCCGGAATCTGCAGACCCTCGAACTCGCGAGTGCTGACGGTCATGACGGGATCCTTCTCTCGAAGTCGGTGCGGGATGCTTGTCTGACGGAGCAACTATATGCTCGGCAATATTCCCCCTGTCAAGTGCCTGTTATCGTGGACGGCGTGAACACCGATCTGGACGACCCTCGCCTCACCGCGGTCGGCCTGCTGGCCGAGGCGTACACGGGTCTGATGAACCGCCTCGCCGCACAGTTCGAGGAGCACCGGGTCTCGCCGGTCGAGTTCGAGGTGCTGATGCGCCTCGCGCGCTCGCCCGGCCACCGGCTGCGGATGACCGATCTGGCCGGGCAGACCACGCTCTCCACCAGCGGCGTCACCCGCGTCGTGGACCGCATGGAGCGGGACGGGATGGTCCGCCGCGAGGCCTGCCCCAGCGACCGCCGCAGCTCCTACGCGGTCATCACCGAGGCCGGCCAGGAACGGCTCGCCCAGGTCCTGCCCGGGCACCTGGAGCTGGTTCAGCGGTGGTATGTCGGACTGCTCCCGGAGAGCCGGCTGACCGAGCTGCTCGACTCGCTCCGGACCATCCGTGACGCGGTCAATCCGTGCGCGACCGCGGGGAGCGCGGAGACCGGCACGCCGGCCTGAGCCCGGTCACCGGCGGAGGCCGCGAACCCCCGGCAGCCCGAGCCGGGTGAGCCCGCCCGGTTCGCCGGGACGCCCGCCCGGTCCGCCGCGAACCCGGCCGGGCGGGTCAGAGCCCCAGCCCCCGGGCGATCAGCATCCGCTGCACCTCGGAGGTGCCCTCGCCGATCTCCAGGATCTTGGCGTCCCGGTAGAACCGGCCGACCGCCGACTCGTTCATGAAGCCGTAGCCGCCGTGCACCTGGGTGGCGTACCGGCTGTTCTCCACGGCGGCGTTGCTGGCGTTCAGCTTCGCTATCGCGGCGTGCCGCTTGAAATCCTCGCCGGCCAGCATCCGGGCGGCCGCGTCGTAGTAGCCGAGGCGGGCCAGGTGCGCGCGCGTCTCCATGTCGGCGATCAGGAACTGCACGGCCTGGTTGTCGCCGATCGGGCGGCCGAACGCGATGCGCTGCTTCGCGTAGGTCACCGACTCGTCGACGCAGCCCTGGGCCAGGCCGACGGAGAGCGCCGCGATCGCGATCCGGCCCTCGTCGAGAATCCGCAGGAACTGGGCGAATCCGCGGCCGCGCTCGCCGAGCAGGTTCTCCGCCGGGACCCGGACGTCGTCGAAGGACAGCTCGTGGGTGTCCGACGCGCACCAGCCGACCTTGGAGTAGCCGGGCGCGACGGTGAAGCCGGGCGTCCCCGAGGGCACGATGATCGTGGAGAGCTCGCGGCTGCCGTCCGGGTTGGTGCCGGTCGCGGCCATCACCGTGACCAGGGTGGTGATGTCCGTGCCGGAGTTGGTGATGAACGCCTTGCTCCCGTTGATCACCCACTCCCCGGTCGACTCGTCGAGCACCGCGCGGGTGCTGATCGCGGCCGCGTCCGAGCCGGAGCCGGGCTCGGTCAGACCGAACCCGGCCAGCGCCTCCCCGCTGACCAGCTGGGGGAGCCACTGCTTGCGCTGGGCCTCGGTGCCGTACCGGAAGATCGGCATGGCGCCGAGCGAGACCGCGGCCTCCAGCGTGATCGCCACCGAGCTGTCCACCCTGGCCAGCTCCTCCAGGGCGACGCAGAGCGCGAAGTAGTCACCGCCCATGCCGCCGTACTGCTCCGGGAACGGCAGGCCGAACAGGCCCATGGCGCCCATCTGACGGATCACGTCGTACGGGAAGGTCTCCTTCTCGTAATGCTCGGCGATCACCGGCGCCACCTGCTCGCGGGCGAACTGCCGGACGCTGTCACGCAACTGAGTCAGCTCATCCCCGAGCCGGAAATCCACCATGCCGGACACCTGCCTCTAGACCGGAGTGACGCCGTGGCGACGGCGGGAGAACGCGCGCTCCTTGCCGCGCGCGGCCGCGAAGCGCCGGATCAGCTCGGCACGCAGGTCGCCGGGCTCGACCACGGCGTCCACGACGAGCTCGCTGGCCAGGCGCATGATGTCGATGTCGCGCTCGTACTCGGCGCGGGCTTGCGCGACGAAGGCGGCCCGCTCGTCCGGGTCCTCGATCGCCGCAATCTTGTTCGCATACACCGCGTTGACCGCGGCCTCGGCGCCCATCACCGCGATCTTCGCGGTGGGCAGCGCGATCGTGGCGTCCGGCTCGAAGCCCGGACCGGCCATCGCGTAGAGCCCGGCGCCGTACGCCTTGCGCACCACCACGCAGATCTTCGGCACCGTGGCCTCGGAGATCGCGGTGATCATCTTGGCGCCGTGCCGGATGATGCCCTGTTTCTCCACGGCCGAGCCGACCATGAAGCCGGGCACGTCGGTGAGGAACAGCAGCGGGATGTTGAAGGCGTCGCAGAGCTGCACGAAGCGGCTGGCCTTGTCGGCCGAGTCGACGAAGAGCACGCCGCCCTTGAACATCGAGTTGTTGCCCAGCACGCCGACCACCTCGCCGTCCAGCCGGGCGAAACCGACGGTCAGTTCGCGCGCCCACAGCGCCTGGATCTCGAAGTACGAATTCTCGTCGACCAGGGCCCGCACGTATTTCCGCATGTCGAACGCCTGGCGCTCGCTGGCCGGAACGAGCGCGCCGAGGTCCGCGCCGGAGGGGCCGGCGGCGGTCGCCGAGGGGGGACGCCGGGTCCAGTTGGACGGCACGTACGACAGGTAGGTGCGGACCACGTCGAGCGCCTCGCGCTCGCTCTTGCAGAGGAAGTGCCCGACGCCGGACTCGGCGCAGTGCACCCGCGCCCCGCCCATCGCCTCCAGCGTGGTCTTCTCCCCGGTGACCATCTCGACCATGCGGTCGGAGCCCAGATACATGCTGGCGTTGCCCTCGACCATGGCCACCACGTCGCAGAACGCCGGGATGTAGGCGCCGCCCGCGGCCGACGGGCCGAACAGCGCGCAGATCTGCGGGATCGAGCCGGAGGCCCGAACCTGGGTGTGGAAGATCTTGCCGGCGCCACGCCGGCCGGGGAAGAGGTCGACCTGGTCGGTGATCCGGGCGCCGGCCGAGTCGACCAGATAGATCATCGGCACACCGAGCTGATACGCCCGCTCGATGATCCGGATGATCTTCTCCACCGTGCGGGCGCCCCACGAGCCGGCCTTGACCGTGGAGTCGTTGGCCATCACGCACACCTCGCGCCCGTCGATCCGGGCGGCTCCGGTGATCACGCCGTCGGCCGGCAGACCCTCGGCCAGGCTGTTGGCATAGAGCCCGTCCTCGACGAAGGAGCCTTCGTCGACCAGCAGCGCGATCCGTTCCCGCGCGAAGAGCTTGCCCTTCGCCGCGTTCGCGGCGTGGTACCGCTCCGCGCCGCCGGCCAGCACACGCTTGCGGACCTGCGCCAGCGCGTCACCGTCCATGGAGTCTCCTCGCTCGGGGTCCGTGGCGATCGGGGGAGTTTAACGATCGTTAGGTTAACCCAGATCGCGGAGCGGCGGCAACGACGGACGAGAGCCCCCGCGGGTGCGAGGGCTCTCGTCGTGGGTCACCGGCGCTGTGGAGGAACGCCGGTGCGGTCACCGGCGCCGTGCGGCGGCACCGGTGCGGCCGCCGGGTCGGGGTGGCGCGTCCCGGGCCACCCCGCCGCGGGTCAGCGCAGCGTGAAGAGCAGGTCCAGCCCGCCCAGGCTGCCGGTCATCCGGCCGGTCGAGACGCTCTCGATCACGTCGCGGACGGTGTCGCGCTGGATCTCGCCGTAGCTGTCGTAGTCGGCCCGGCCCATACCGCCGCCGTTGTAGCCGGCGTCGCCCCGGACGCCACCCTTGCCACCGCCACCGTTGTAGCCGGCGTCGCCCCGGACGTCGCCCTTGCCACCGCCGCCGTTGTAGCCGGTGTCACCGCGGACGCCACCCTTGTTGCCGCCGCCGTTGTGCCCGGTGTCGCCGCGGACGTCGCCCTTGTTGCCGCCGCCGTTGTAGTCGGCGTCGCCACGGACGTCACCCTTGCCACCGCCACCGTTGTAGCCGGCGTCACCCCGGACGTCGCCCTTGTTGCCACCACCGTTGT
Organism: Actinoplanes teichomyceticus ATCC 31121; assembly: GCF_003711105.1. Taxonomy (NCBI): domain Bacteria; kingdom Bacillati; phylum Actinomycetota; class Actinomycetes; order Micromonosporales; family Micromonosporaceae; genus Actinoplanes; species Actinoplanes teichomyceticus. Next base: position 33,387 of record NZ_CP023865.1, on the reverse strand, counting down.
AGCCGGTGTCGCCACGGACGTCGCCCTTGTTGCCGCCCTGGTGGGCGCCCGGGCCGCCGTAGTTGCCGACCGGAGCGGCGCCCTGGCCGCCGCCGTAGTTACCGGCCGGGCCGGCTCCCGGACCGTAGTCACCGCCCGGGCCGTAGTTGCCGCCCGGAGCGGCACCCGGGCCGTAGTCACCGCCCGGGGCGACACCCGGGCCGTAGTGACCGCCCGGAGCGACACCGGGACCGTAGTCACCCCCCGGAGCGACGCCCGGGCCGTAGTTGCCGCCCGGGGCGACACCCGGGCCGTAGTGACCGCCCGGGCCGACTCCCGGGCCGCCGTGGTCGCCACCGAGGCCGATGCCGTGGTCGGCGCCGGGGCCGAGGATGTCACCGGGGCCCGCGCCGATCGGCTGTCCGCACACGTCCGAGAAGTCCGCCCCGCCGTGCAGGCCACCGAGCGAGCTGTCGCAGCCGTTGATCGGGTTGATGAGCGGCGCGGAGTCCGCACCGTTCACGAAACCGATGTTGTTGAAGCCGGCCGGGCTCACGTCCTGGTCGCAGGTGCAGACGTCACCCATGTTCTGGTGCTGGTCCCCGGTGTCCCAGACCGGGTGGGTCGGGACGTAGACCGGCACGTCGTACTGGGCGCCGTGGTCGGCCGCGGACGGGTGGAACACGTTGTGCAGGCTGTCGCCGGCGCGGTCGCCCAGGCTCCCGTGGACCACGTTGTGCAGCACGTCCTGACCGGCCGACGCGTTGCTCTTGGCCGCGCTGGACGGGTGGAACATGTTGTGCAGCACGTCCTGGCCGACCGAGACGTTGCCCTGGGCGCCGATCGACGGGTGGAACATGTCGTGCAGCTTGTCCTGCGCGATCGGGGTGCCGCCCATCGGCAGGCCGCTGTGGCTGCTCACGGACGGGTGGAACACGTTGTGCAGGGTGTCGTACTGGGTGACCGGAACGCCCGCCGGCATCCCGCTGTGGTTCGCCATGGACTGATGGAACGCGTCGCGCAGGCCGTTGCTGGCGCGGTCGCCGAGGGTGCCGTGGAACACGTTGTGCAGGGTGTCGCCGCCGCCGCTGCTGCCGAACGGCATGACCACCGGGACGGCGACCCGGGTGCCGCTCTGCGCGCCGTGGTCGAACGAGGAGATCGGGGTGACCGCGTGGTGGGCGGTCGACGGAGCGAAGCAGGCCTGGGCGACAGCCGGGGCGAGCAGGAGGGCACCTGCGGCCATGATCCCGACGCTCAGAGTCTTACGAACCCACGTCTTCTTCATGTAGAGAGATGCCTTTCAATGGTCAGCAAGGATTTTTTTCGTATTCATGTACTTATTCAGTGCTTTTTTCGGGCACAGCGGCACCTGGCTCGCATTGATCGGCCCCGGCCCCACTCGTCGATGTACGCCCGTGGCGCCCGCGATCCGGCGCCGTGATGTCGCACTCGGGCGCCATCACGATTCGCCGCTTGCCCGCAAACGGTTCGCCGAATCGGCGGGTCCGGCGCCACGGCTGCTTCAGACGCGCCGCGGGGCCATCACTAGTCAGGTGAGACGGTCGGCGCCTCGGCATCGTGCCGCCGTACGTCGACGTCGGGCGCGGTCGCGCAGCGGTGGCAGGCCACCGCGCCGTCCGCGATCGGGCTCGGCAGAACGGCCGACGAACCGTTCTCCGTGAACGCGCCCGGCCCTCCGACCGGGATGCCGCTGACCGCTCCGGGACTCCTCCGTGCGGGCACCGGCCGATCACCGCCGGGCGCTCTCGTCCGGATCGCCTCCGGCGCAACCGGCCGGGCGGCCGTGGCATGCCGGTGGGCGTGTGACCGGGAGCGGGCCTCGGCGCGCCGGACCGGCGAGTCACCGGCCGGGGCACGCAGGGCCCGGGTGAAGCCGCCCGCGCGGGCGGGCGGCGCCGTCGCCACGGCCGTGCCGGTGGCGGCCGGGGGTTCCGGCAGCGCGGCAGCGGGTCGTGGGATCACGACAGCATCGGTCACCGGGGCCGGAGCCTCCGGTGCGCCGGCCGGCAGCGGTGCCGGGCCGGGATCGGCCACGTGACCGGTCGCGTCCCGCTCGTCCACGACCCGCTCCGGGGCCGTGTCCCCGCTGCTGGCGCGCAGCGGCACGGGCACCGGCAGCCGGGCCTGGTCGAGGGTTGCCGCGTCGGTCGCGGGCGCGGTGTCGGTGACCCCGCCGGTGTTCCGTACCGGATCGAACGGTCCGCGGTCCGGTACGGAACGGATCGGTGTCACCACGTGCTGGTGGGTGTTCGGGCCGGGCTCCAGCGGCTGGACGGCCGCCGTCAGGAGCTTCCCGGCCACCGGTTCCCGGGGTGGACCATCCCGGGTCACCGCCGGTCCGCCGCGGTGCAGCGCTTCCGCGCCGCCCGACGGTTCCGCGGCGCCCGGCGCTCGTGCGCTGCCGGGAGTCTCCGCGCTGTCCAGCGCTTCGCCGTTGTCGCGCATCGCGCCGGACAACGAGCCGGTGACCGGCTCGGCGCCGGGTCCCGCGGCGTGCGCGGCCGCGGCGGTGAGCAGCCAGGCCACGCCGGCCAGCCCGCCGATGACGAGTGCACGCAGGACCCACCGGTGACCGGCACGTCCGGCGCGGCGCTCCGGCCGCCGCTCCGCCCCCTGGCTGTGGGGCGGCATGGGCGGGAAGCCGCCGTGGGCGGCCGGCACGGAACGGAGCGCCGCGCGCGGCGTGCGCTCGACCCTCCAGCCCGGCATCGGATCCACCCCTCGTCGTCGACCTTGTGGCTGTCCGAATCCCTTTCGAGGATCAGGCGATATCGGCCACTCGGTACTGGTAACGACGTGAGGAAGCGGAAAGTCACGCGGGCAATTCAGAAAAATGGTTGCCAGAATCGTACGAAAAAATCACACCAGGCGGGTTCGCGGCCCGGCTCGCAGAACACCTGACGGAAGGGTACGACCGACCAGGCGTTCAGCCAGTTCCGCCGCTTCCAGCAACCGATCCAGATCGATTCCGGTGTCGAATCCCATGTCGTGCAGCATGTGCACGACCTCTTCGGTGGCCACGTTGCCGGACGCGCCGGGAGCGTACGGGCACCCGCCCAGCCCGCCGGCGCTGGCATCGAACTCCATCACCCCGAGTTCGAGCGCGGTCACGATGTTGGCCAGGCCGGTGCCCCGGGTGTTGTGGAAGTGCAGCAGGTCCGGGCGTACCTCGGAAAGCAGGTCGCGGACCCGGCGCGGGGTCGCCATGCCGGTGGTGTCGCCGAACGCGATGCGGTCGGCGCCGTCGGCGCGGACCCGCGCGACGATGCCCGCCACCCGCTCCGGCGCGATGTCACCCTCGTACGGACAGCCGAAGCTGGTCGCCACGATCACTTCGAGGGTCCCCCCGGCCGCGTGCACCAGGGGGATCAGCCCGGCGATGTCGTCCAGCGACTCGTCGGTGGAGCGGTTGAGGTTGCGCCGGTTGTGGGTGTCGCTGGCCGAGACCACCACTTCGATCTCCCGGAATCCGGCGGCCAGCGCCCGCTGCGCGCCGCGGGTGTTCGGGATCAGCGCCGAGTACCGGACACCGGGGTCGCGGGTGATCCGCGACCACACCTCGTCCGCGTCGGCCATCTGCGGGATGGCCCTGGGGTGCACGAACGAGACCGCCTCGATCCGGCGCACCCCGGTCCGGCTGAGCGCGTCGATCAGCCGCACCTTGTCGTCGGCCGGGACCGGCTCCTCGTTCTGCAGGCCGTCCCGCGGCGCGACCTCACGAATGCTGACGAAGGCCACGGCTCACCTCACGCTTTCCGCATCCGGGCGACGATGGCGGTGTCGTAGTCGCCGCCGAGGAACTCGGGATTCTCCAGCAGCTCGGCGAAGAACGGCAGGTTGTGCTTGGGGCCGGCGATCTGGAAACCGGCCACCGCGGCACGGGCCTTGGCCAGTGCGTCCGCCCGGTCGGCGCCGAAAACGATCAGTTTCGCCATCAGCGAGTCGTAGAACGGGGTGACCGTGGTGCCCTCGGCATAGCCGGCGTCCACCCGGACCCCGTCGCCGGACGGCTCCACCCAGGTCGTGACCCGGCCGGGGCCGGGCAGGAACCGCTTCGGGTCCTCCGCGTTGACCCGCAGCTCGATGGCGTGGCCCCGGGTCGGGCGGTGCAGGTCGATGCTCGGCTCCAGGCCGGAGGCGATCCGCAACTGCTGCTCGACCAGGTCGGTGCCGTGGATCAGCTCGGTGATCGGGTGCTCCACCTGCAGCCGGGTGTTCATCTCCAGGAAGAAGAACTCGCCGGTGGCCGGGTCGAGCAGGCACTCCACGGTGCCGGCGTTGCGGTAGTTCACCGCCTCGCCGGCCCGGACCGCGGCGTCCAGGATGCGGGCGCGCAGCTGCGGGCCCACCGCCGGCGACGGCGCCTCCTCGACCAGCTTCTGGTTGCGGCGCTGCACCGAGCACTCCCGCTCGGACAGGGCCACCACCCGGCCGTCGGCCAGGCCGAGGATCTGCACCTCGACGTGCCGTACCCGGGGGAAGTAGCGCTCCAGCAGCACCGCGCCGTCGCCGAACATCCGCTCGGCGAATGCCCGCACCTTGCCGAACTCGGTGCGCAGGGCCGCCTCGTCGGCCGCCACGCCCATGCCCATCCCGCCACCGCCGGCGGCCGCCTTGACCATCACCGGGTAGCCGATCTGCGCCGCCGCGGCGACGGCGGCGTCGACATCGGCGACCGGCTCCGCGGTGCCGGGCGCGACCGGCACGCCGGCCGCGGCCATCAGATTGCGTGCGTTGATCTTGTCGCCCATCGCGGCGATCGCGTCGGCGCCGGGTCCGACCCACACCAGGTCGCTCGCCTTGACGGTACGGGCGAACCCGGCGTTCTCGCTGAGGAAGCCGTAGCCGGGGTGGATCGCCTGCGCGCCGGTCGACTTCGCGGCGGCCAGGATGGCCTCGGCATTGCGGTAGCTCTGTGCCGGGTTCGCCGGGCCGATGCAGACGGCCTCGTCGGCCTCGGCGACGAACGGAAGGTCGGCGTCGGGCTCGGAGTGGACCGCGATCGTACGGATGTCCAGGCGCTTGGCGGTGCGGATGATCCGGCGGGCGATCTCACCCCGGTTGGCGATGAGCAGCGACTCGATCATGGGGCTCCCTGTGTGTCGGTCTCCGGCCGGCCCGGTGGGGCGGCCGGTGTTCCGTGGCCGACAGGGTGGCCGGTAGGCCTCCTCCTCGGCCGGGTCGTCTCCGGCGAGGCGCGACGATCAGCGGCCGCGTCCCGCGGGTCCTCCGGTGTGGCGGCGGCCGCTCAGCGGCCGGTCAGGGCGTGCATGGTGGCGTCACGCAGCAGGTCCGCGCGGCGGCGCCGCTCCACCTCGCCGCCCAGGAACGGCGTGGAGTTCATCAGGCCGAACGCGGCGTGCGCGAGCACCCGGGCCTCGGACGCCTCCAGCTCCGGCCGCAGCAGGGTGAGCACGCCCACCCACTCCTCCACGTAGAGACGCTGCAGCCGGCGGATCTGCCGGCGCGGCTCCTCCGGCAAGCGGTCCAGCTCGTGCAGGTGCAGGGCGATCACCGCCGGGTTGGCCAGCGCGAAGTCGACGTGGAAGTCGATCAGGTCGGCGAGGGCCGCCTCCGCCTCGGCCGGGTGCCGGGCGACCCGCTCGCGGCCACCCTCCAGCAGGCTCTCGCTGACCGGGATCAGCGCGGCGACGAGCATCGCCTCCTTGCCGGCGAAGTGGTGGTACAGCGCGGGGCCGGTGACGCCGGCCGCCGAGCCGATGTCGTCCATCGAGACCCCGTGATAGCCGCGGGACGCGAAGAGCCCGACCGCGATCTCCAGGATTTCATCGCGGCGTGACCGCCGCCGAGGCGCCGGCGGAGTGGTCCGGTGCCGCTGATCTACCGTCGTCACGTCGCCACTCTAACGCGCCGCCAGGAGATTGCTTAACGGTCGTTCAGCCTATCGGCTGCCTCCCGGGCCTCGGCGCCCCGCTCGTCCGGCGGCCCGCCGCCCCGGCGCGTCGGCCGGCATCCGGCTGCTCAACGATTCCGGCAGCGCCCGGGTTCGGCGGGGCCCATCAGATCGATCCCCGGGCTTCGGCGCGGCCCATCAGCCCGATCGGTCCCGGACACGACCCCGCCGGACACCACCCCGCCGGGGAACGACCCCGCCGGGGAACGACCCTGCCGGGGAACGACCCCGCCGGGGAACGACCCCGCCGGGGAACGACCCCGCCGGGGAACGACCCTGCCGGGGAACGACCCTGCCGGGGAACGGCGCGGCCCGACGGGCCGCGCCGTTCGGTGAGGAGCTGCGGGTCAGCTGAGCCCGCCGGGCTCCGCTCCCTTGGCGATCGGCGCCCGGACCAGGTTGCCCCACTCGGTCCAGGAGCCGTCATAGTTGCGCACCTGCGGGTACCCCAGCAGGTGGTGCAGCACGAACCAGGTGTGACTGGACCGCTCCCCGATCCGGCAGTACGCGACGATGTCGTCGGCCGGCTCCAGACCCAGTTCGTCCCGGTAGATCTTGATCAGGTCATCGTGCGTCTTGAAGGTGCCGTCGTCGTTCGCCGCCGACTTCCACGGCTTGCTGACCGCGCCCGGGATGTGCCCGCCGCGCAGCGCGCCCTCCTGCGGGTACGCCTCCATGTGCGTCAGCTCGCCGGTGTACTCCTGCGGCGAGCGCACGTCGACCAGCGGCCGCCCACTGGCGATGTGCCCCATGACCTGGTCACGGAACGCCCGGATCTCGGCGTCGTTGCGGACCGGGACCGGGTACTCGGCGGGGCCGCGGGTGGTCTTCTCGCGGGTCAGCGGGCGCCCCTCGGCCACCCACTTCTGCCGGCCGCCGTTGAGCAGCCGCACGTCGCGGTGTCCGAAAAGGGTGAAGACCCAGAGTGCGTACGCCGCCCACCAGTTGAAATTGTCGCCGTAGAACACGATTGTGTCGTCACGGCCGATGCCCTTGGCCTCGCACATCGCGGCGAACGCGGCGGGGTCCAGGTAGTCGCGGGTGACCTGGTCGTTGAGTTCGAGATGCCAGTCGACCTTCACCGCGCCGGGGATGTGGCCGGTGTCGTAGAGCAGCACGTCCTCGTCCGACTCGACGACCACCAGGCCGGGAGCGTCCAGGTTCGCGGCGAGCCACTCGGTGGTGACCAGTTTGTCGGGGTGCGCGTAGGCCTGCAGCGCCTGCGCGGGATCGTTCGGTACGGACATGGTTGTCACGCTAGCCGCTCCTAGTCACCGATCGGGGCGAGCACCGGTCGCTTCGCCGTGACGAGATCACCGGACGAGCGGCCCCGCAGGTGCCGGCCCACCCAGGGCGCCAGGTGCTCGCGGGCCCAGCGCAGGTCGGAGTTGAGGGCGAGGCGCCACGGCGTCGGCTGCGGAGCCGGCGGCACCAGCATCCACTCCTCCTCGACGCCGACGCCGAGCGCGTTCAGCACATGACCGGCGACCCGCCGGTGCCCGATCTCCGACAGGTGCAGCCGGTCGTCGCTCCACATGCTGCGGTGCAGGTAGGCGTCGTCGGCGAAGAGATCGATCAGGTAGGCCCCGTGCCGCCGCGCGATCTCCCGGGTCCCGTCGTTGAGAGCGGCCGCCCGCGGCCCGATCATCCGCTGCCCGCCGGGGATGTGCACGGCGACGTCGGCGAACCGGAAGAGGATCACGTCAGCGCCGGTCGCGCGGATCCGGGCGATCACCGGATCGATCCTCTCGACCAGTGACTGCGGGTCCACCCGCGGCCGGAGCAGGTCGTTGCCGCCGGCCGCGAAACTGACCAGATCGGGTTTCATCGCGAGGGTCGCTTCGAGCTGCTCCTCGATCACCTGGTCGAGGAGCCGGCCGCGGATCGCCAGGTTGGCATATCCGAATTCCGGTCCGGAATCGACCGCGAGGCGGGCGGCGACCAGGTCGGCCCAGCCCCGGTAGGTGCCGTCCGGATACTCGTCGCACATCCCCTCGGTGAAGCTGTCACCCATTGCCACGAAGCTGCGCCAGGCCATCAAGCCCCCCTAACGTCTGTTCAGCTGTGGTTGCCGGATCAGTTTTCCACCGGACAGCTAATTAGCGGAACGTGACGCTGGCGACACTTAGATAACCACGTGAATTAGTTCTATCCCGTCCCTATGCTCCTTGTCCATGCTGCTTCGGATGTCCACGCTCCTGCTCAGGACCCTGCGCGAGGAGCCGGCGGACGCGGAGGTGCCGAGCCATCGACTCCTGATGCGTGCCGGCTTCATCCGGCGCGCCGCCCCGGGCGGGCACACCTGGCTGCCGCTCGGCAAGCTGGTGCTGGACCGGGTCACCGCGGTGGTCCGGGACGAGATGGCGGCCGCCGGTGGCCAGGAGGTGTCCTTCCCGGCGCTGCTGCCCCGGGAGCCGTTCGACCTCAGCGGCCGCTGGACCGAGTACGGCGACGACATCTTCACGCTGCGGGACCGACGCGGCGCCGACCATCTGCTGGCGCCGACGCACGAGGAGATGTTCACCCTGCTCGTGCAGGACATGACCGGTTCGTACCGGGACTTTCCGCTCCTGCTCTTCCAGATCCAGACCAAGTTCCGCGACGAGGCACGGCCGCGGGGCGGCCTGCTGCGCGGCCGCGAGTTCCTGATGAAGGACGCCTACTCGTTCGACCTCGACGACGACGGCCTGATTGCCACGTACGCCCGGATGCGCGCCGCCTACCAGCGCGTCTTCCAGCGCCTCGGGCTGGCGCACACCATCGTCTCGGCGGTGTCCGGCGCGATGGGCGGCTCGGCCTCCGAGGAGTTCCTGGCCACGGCCGAGGTCGGCGAGGACACCTTCGTCGGCTGCCCGGGCTGCGGCTACGCGGCGAACACCGAGGCCGTGGTCACCCCGGTGCCGCCCGCGCCGCCGGTCCCGGCGCCCGCTCTCGCCGTGCACGACACGCCGGACACCCCGACCATCGCCGCGCTGGTCGAGCTGGCCAACCGGCGCCGGCTGGAGGGACGCGACGACTGGACCGCCGCCGACACGCTGAAGAACGTGGTGGTCACCGTGCACCGTCCGGGTCACGAGGACGAGGTGGTGGCGATCGGTGTGCCCGGGGACCGCGAGGTCGACCTGACACGGGTGGCGGCCGCGCTCGCCCCGGCCACCGTCACCCTGTTCGACGACTTCGATTCCCGCCCGGACCTGGTGAAGGGCTACATCGGTCCGCAGGGTCTGGGAATCCGGTACCTCGCCGATCCCCGCGTCGCCCCCGGCACCGCCTGGCTCACCGGCGCCAACCGGGCCGGCCGGCACGCCACCGGCGTGGTGGCCGGCCGCGACTTCACCCCGGACGCCACGATCGAGGCCGCCGACGTGCGGGCCGGCGACCCCTGCCCGGCCTGCACCGGCGGCACGCTGACCATCCGGCGCGGGATCGAAATCGGCCACATCTTCCAGCTCGGCCGGCGCTACACCGACATCTTCGGGGTCGAGGTGCTCGGCGCCGACGGCAGACCGGTCCGGCCGACGATGGGCTGCTACGGCATCGGGCTGTCCCGGGCCGTCGCGGCGATCGCCGAGCAGCACCACGACGAGCGCGGGCTGATCTGGCCGGCCGCGATCGCGCCCGCCGACGTGCACATCGTGGCGGCCGGACGGGACGGCCAGGTGGAGGCCGCGCTGTCGCTGGGCGCGACGATGGCCCGGGCCGGGGTCCGGGTCCTGGTCGACGACCGGCCGAACGTGTCGGCCGGGGTGAAATTCACCGACGCCGAGCTGATCGGTATCCCACGGTCCGTCGTGGTCGGCCGCCGCTTGCCGGAGGGGTACGCCGAACTGCGCGACCGTCACTCGGGCGAGCGGCGGGAAGTGCCCCTTGTGGACATCGCCGGTGTAATCACCGGAACACTGGGGTAAAGCGACGTTTCAACGGCGGGAGGGCAGAGGCATGGCCAGACTGGTGGCTGACGCGATGACCCGACAGGTCGTCTACCTACCCGAGGACACCCCCCTCGACGAGGCCGCGCAGGCCATGCGGGACCGCGGGATCGGGGACGTCGTGGTGACCCACGGGCCGACCATGGCGGGCATCGTGACCGATCGCGACATCGTGGTCCGGGCGATCGCCGAGGGGCTGTCCCCGACCACGACCACGCTCGGCGCGATCGCCTCCCGCGAGCTCATCATGATCGAGCAGAGCGCCACAGTGGAGGAGGCGGTCCAGGCCATGCGTACCCGGTCGGTCCGCCGCCTCCTGGTGTGTGACGCCGACCGCAAGGCGGTCGGGCTGATCAGTCTGAGTGATGTGGCACTCCTGCCGACCTCGGCCGCCGCCTGAGCCACTCGCGTAGGTTGGTTTTCGTGACCGACATGCCGCCGAAGCTGGCCGAGATCGTCGACGAGTTCGCCTCCGCACCGCGTGAGGTGGTCCTGGAGATGCTGCTGGAGTTCTCCGACGCGGTGCCGCCGCTGCCGGCCGCGCTGGCCGGGCACGACGGCATGGAGCAGGTGCCCGAGTGCCAGACCCAGTTCTTCCTCAAGGCCGAGGTGCAGCCGGACGCCACCGTGGCGACCTGGTTCGACTGCCCACCGGAGGCGCCCACCACCCGGGCGTTCGCCGGCATTCTGGCCGAGGGCCTGGCCGGGGCGTCCGCGACCGAGATCCTCGCCGTGCCCGATGATCTCTACGCGCGGATGGGTCTCGCCCAGGCGATCAGCCCGCTGCGCATCCGGGGCGGCACGGCGATCCTGGCGCGCCTCAAGCGGCAGATCACCGAGCAGGTCGGTTAGCGCCCGTTCCGGAGGCCGACGCTCGGCCGGTTCCCGGAGCCCTCACCTCAGGGTCCGGTCGCCCGATCCGGGCTGCTCCGGACGGCCGGTCCCCGGACCGGCGCCAGGATCCCTCACCCCAGGAGTCCAGGGTCACCCCGACCCGGACTCCTCCGGACGGCCGGTCCCCGGACCGGCGCCAGGATCCCTCACCCCAGGAGTCCAGGGTCACCCCGACCCGGACTCCTCCGGACGGCCGGTCCCCGGACCGGCACCAGGATCCCTCACCCCAGGACCGCCGGGTCATCCCGACCCGGGCTCCTCCGAACGGAGAAACGTGGATATCCAGATCTGGTCCGATGTCGTCTGCCCGTGGTGCTACATCGGCAAGCGGCGGCTCGAGAACGCGGTGCGCGAGTTCGGCGGGGACGTCACGGTCACGTACCGGGCGTACCAACTGGATGCGTCGCCGGTGCCCCAGCCACTCCCGATCAAGCAGGTGATGACCGAGAAGTTCGGCGGCACCGAGCGCGCCGAGCAGATGTTCGCGCACGTCGCCGGGATCGGTGCGGACGAGGGCCTGGCCCTCGACTTCGACCGCGCGCTGGCGGCCAACACGTTCGCCGCGCACCGGCTGATCGCCTGGGCCGCCGGACAGCAGCGTCAGGCCGACATGCTCGACGCGTTGCAGCGGGCCCACTTCACCGACGGCGTCGACATCGGCTCACTGCCGGCGCTCGCCGGATTGGCCGGCTCGATCGGACTCGACGCCGGCGCCGCGCTGGCCTACCTCGAGTCGGACGCCGGCACCAGCGCCGTCGAGACCGATCTTGCCGAGGCGAAGGAGTTGGGCATCACCAGCGTCCCCACCTTCGTCATCGACGGGAAGTACGCGGTGCAGGGCGCGCAGGACACCGCCACTCTCGTCGCCGCCTTCGAGGAGATCGCCCGCCGGGAGGCTGTCGACGTGGGTCGATGACGTTTCACGTGAAACGACATTGACGAGGATGATCATGTTTGGTGCGTCCGGTCGGCGGTCGCACCTGAGGCGCCCGGAGCGGTCGGCCAACCCCTGCGATGGGTCCTCGATCCGACTGGGTTGGCGTCCGCTGCGCGCTCGACCGGCCGGAGTCCTCACAGAACTCTCGGCCCGCCGGGTTGGTCCACGGTCACGCTGGCAGGTCAGCGCCGGCGGCGGCCGGGTGGGCGCCCCTTCGCGGGCTTGTCCTCTCGCCCAGTCTCTGCCGCGGGTGGCCGACCTCTTCGCTTACCCGCCCGGTCCACTCGGCCGCCGCTGGTGGCCGGCTCCTTCGCCCATCCGGCCCGCGCCGTCACTGCTGCGAATGGCCGACCTCTTCGCTGACCTGCACCGCCCAGCCGGCCGCCGCTGGTGGCCAGCCTCTTCGCTCGCCCGCCCGGCCCACTCCGTCACTGCCGGGAGTGACCAGTCTCTTCCCGGGTTCGTCCTGCTGACTAGGCCGCTGCCGCTAGCAGTCGACCTCTTCGCGGAGCCGTCATTCCAACGGACCGGTCCGGAGTCGTCATTCCACCGGACCGGTCCGGAGGCGTCATTCCACCGGACCGGTCTCCCGTGCGTCGACACCTCGGCCGGGTGAGGACTCCTGTCCACGTTCCCCATCCGGCCGGACGTGCCCGGACAATCTGTGATCCACCGAGTCGATCGCTATTACGTGCTGCCCGACCGGTCAGCTGATCTCTTTCGCCAGACCTTCGATCACCTGAGCGCCCGGCAGAGCCCCCAGAGCCGGGCCGGCCACCGCGATCTTGCTGTGCCGGACGCCGGAGCCCACGATCACGTGCGGGGCCGCGACCACCCGGGAATCGACCAGCACCGGCCAGTCGGCGGGCAGCCCGATCGGGGTTATCCCGCCGTACTCCATGCCGGTCAACGACACCGCCTCGTCCATCGGGGCGAAACTGCATTTGCGGACGTCGAGGTGACGGCGGATCATCCCGTTCACATCGGCCCGGGTCGTGGCGAGCACCACACAGGCGGCATATCGGGTCACGTCCCCGCGGCGACCGGCGACGATGACGCAGTTGGCGGACTCGGCCAGGGTGATGCCGTACGCCTCACAGAACGCCGCGGTGTCCGCCAGTTCCGGGTCGATCGGCGCCACCAGCACCTGGTCGGCGTCGATCGGGGCGTCATCCGGCCAAACGGCGAGGGCCTTGGCCACCGGCGCGGCGAGCAGGTCGGGGCGGGACTGGGCGGATTCGGTCTGCAGGCTTCCCATCACGCCCGCCATCATCACTCCGAACCTGGCCCCGCAGCCACCCGCCGCGCCTTCACCCGGCCGTGACCCAAGACTTCCTCATCACCACCACATGCCCCCACGAGCGCGCCCCGTCAGTACCGTGCCACAACCGCCTCACCGACCGGCCACCAGAGGCAGCGCGGGCCACATCCGCCTCACCGACCGGCCACCAGGCACACCGCCCACGCACCGTGCGCCAACGGCTCCGCCATCCGCCAGCAGACCGCCGGACGCTCGCACACCGAACCGGCCGTCGGCCGCCCGTGATCACAGACCGCCGCGCCGCCCGCTCATTACCTCGTCCCCAGAACATCACCAGGCAGCGATGCGTTTGAAAGGACCGCCATTCTCAGCACACCGTCGGTATCCCCTCTCCGCCTTCCGTTCGGGCGGCCTGACCCATCCTCCCAACGGTCCAACCGCACGCTTTCCAAACGGCCCAACCGCACACTTTCCCACCGGTTCAACGGCCCGCTTCCCCGACAGCCCAACCGCCCTTTCCCAACGGCCCGGCCACGCCCTTTTCTGGCGCCGCGATCATTCCCCACCGCTCCCTTCCAGATCCGCACCTCGAATCCGCGCCAGTCCTTTCGGCCAGCCCGGACCGTCGGCATCCGGCATCCGCCGCTCAGGTCTTGGCGGATCATGCCGATGGCTGGGGTTGTGGGGGAGAGGATGGTTCCGGAGCGCCGCACAGCCCGAGTCGGCACCGTCAGCGGTCTCGCGCTGATGACCGGTGCCACCGCCATGGCCGCGGTCGGCGGTGGACATCATTCCGTCTTCGCGACAGTCCTGCTGGCCCTGCTGGCACTGGGCATGGCGCACGCGTTCACGGTCGAGATCCGGCGGCAGGCGCACCGCCGCGCCGGCCACTGGTGCCGTCATGACATGGTCAACACCGTGCTGCTCGCCGGATGGGCGGTGGGCTCCTTGGCGGTCGCGGTGCTGCCGTATCCACCGGTCCCGGTCCGGGCCCTGGGCCTCCTGCTCACCTTCAGCTACGGCGCGGCCTGCGCCTACTTCGTCGCGGAGCGCCGCCGCGCGATCGCCGTCTCGCTCCCGTCCGCGTCGGCGGTGTCAGGCTCCTCGCCGGTGTGATTGCTGTGCCGCTCGGCCGGCGCCATCGTCGGGAGCACCACCATCAGGGGCGGTACCGGCACGCCGTTCGTCTCGATCGGCAGCTCGGGCACCGGCAGCCAGTCGAGCCCGAGCGGCTCCGGCCCGGTCCCGTCGTCGTGCCCGGCCCGCGGCTCCCCGTCGGCCACCGACACCGCGAACACCGATGTCATACCGGACGGATACGGCATCTCCAGCACATATCGCAGGTCACTGACCACCAGCCCGGTCTCCTCGAAGACCTCGCGCCGCACCGCCTCCTCGGGGGTCTCGCCGGGCTGTAGCCCACCACCGGGCAGGGTCCACCATTCGCCGCCACCGGATCGCCGGCTGCGCTCGTGCACCATCAGCACACGGCCGTCCCGCACGATCACGGCAGCCGCCCGTCTTCGTTCGCTCACGAATCGCAGGCTAACCGGCGCCATGGTCCCGCGCAGTCCAGCCGCACTCCTCTGTGGATAACCGGCAACCACCGGGGCCGACCCGCCCTCGGCCGGACTCGCCGGGCGCTGACCAGCGGATATGTCGTCCCACCAGCAAGATTGCCGCGGACCGGGCCCACAGAACCGGCTGGTAAACCGTGATTGCCGCCTCGGTGGCGTCTATCACGTCCGGCCCCGGAGCGAAGCCGATGGCGGGACGGCCATGCTCCCCCTTGCCGGCGTCCAACCCATCATGATCACCAGTTCTCGCGGCCATCCGCCCACGATCCGGCCCCGCGGCAACCGCTTGCAGTCTCCTCCCGTGATCAGGCCGCGGCGACCCACCCGGCCACACGCCCGCACCGCACGGGTACCTGACGACCTCAGCCATGTGCCTGGGCCAGCTCGTCCTGCCAGTCCTGCCCCAGCCATCCGGCGACCGCCTCACTCCACCCCTGCGGGAGTCGACGGCAGCGCACCGGAGCAGCGGCGCCATTTCGGGATACCGGCCAGCCGACGCGCCCCGGCACGTGCCGGCTGACCGCCCACCGGCAACCGGTACCGCCGTCTGGACCGAACGCACATGCTCACTCAGCGCAGAGGGCCGGCAAGCGACCGAGATTGCCCGGCGAAAGCCAGCCTCACCTCCGGATCACCGGCCACAGCACAGCATCGGCCGACGCCGCAGCCGACTCCAAAGCATCCAGCCCGCTCCGCCGTACAACGCGCCGCGATCCAGAACGGCACGCCCAGCGGGACTGCGCTCACCGGAACCCCGGGGAGATCCAGCTCGGAGCCCGGAGCTGCTACGCCAGTGGACTTGCCTGAACAGGTGCGCACACAGCTGGAAGCCCCGGACGGGAGCGGTCCGAAGCCCGGGCACGGCCGAACCCCTGTCGGTGTGCTGATCAAGCCGGCTTCGGGGGGCCGCACCCATCGGCCCACGTCGCCGATCGTGCCGGAGACCTACCCCGGCCGAGCCGGGACCGCCGCTCCGATTCGCCGGAGAGATGGCTGGAAGTGTGCCGCAGCCGGTGGATCCCGGCTTCGCGTCTGGCCCGTGAGAGGCCGTGAAGAGTGGAGCCCAGGGGACTTGAACCCCTAACCCCCGCCTTGCAAAGGCGGTGCTCTGCCAGTTGAGCTAGGGCCCCGGTAAGCGCCTCAGCGCAGATCGGGAGCGGTGGTGGCCTCGTGCCACAGCGCGCGCTCGTCGCTGGAGGCCTTGACCTTCTTGACCACCAGTGCAGCGGCGCTGACCACAGCCGCCACGACCAGAAGCTTCTTCAGCATCGACTACCCCCAAGTCCGGGAACGCAGACGCACAAGACTAGACACGATCAGGCCGCACCGCGATCCAGGACGCCACGAGTGTCGCATCCGCGACAGCGGCATCCACCGACCGCCAGAGACATGACGGGCGATCCTTGGTCCGCTGTCCGCGGACCGGGATCGCCCGATCGCCCGTGGGGCTAGCTGGAATCGAACCAGCGACCTCAGAGTTATCAGCTCTGCGCTCTAACCGACTGAGCTATAGCCCCTCACTTGCGGACTGAACTTTACTGCATCGGGTTGCGAGCCACCAAAGCGGGGGTGGCCCACAACCCGATCAGCTCGTCAGTCCCGTTCGGCGAGCGTCAGCTCGATGCCGCCGACCAGATCGGCGCACACGTTGTAGATGAACGCCCCGAGCGTGGCCAGCGCGGTGAACAGCACGACGTTGACCGCGCCGATCAGCATCGACGTACCGATCACGCCCCAGGCGGTGATCCGGAAGCCGGAGGAGGTCTCCGTGCCGCCGCTCGCGTTGACCAGGTCCTGCAGGCTGTCGTTGATCGAGGTCCACACACCCATCGTGTCCAGTGCCAGGTAGAGCACCGAGGTCGCGACGACCACCACGATGAAGAGCACGATCGAGACCGCGAACGCGAACTTCATGACGGACCACGGGTCGATCCGCTTGAGGTTCAGCCGGGCCCGTCGCGGGCCACGCGCCGCGGCCGAGGAGACCGCGGAGCGCGCCGAGCGGACCGCTTCGGAGACTCGGGCAGCCCCGACCGCCGAGGTTCCGCCCGCACCGGACGGAGCCGCCGACCCGCCGGCCGGCGCGGTGCGCTGCTTGGCCGCACCGGGCGGGGTCACCGTGGGCGCGCTGCCCGCGGGGCGTGCGGCCCCCGTGACGGAGCCGGAGGCCGTCCCGGGACGCGCCGAGGCGCTCCCGGGCGCGGCGCCCTTGCCCTTGGTCACGACCGGCACGGCCGCCGACGCCTTGGCCACGGCAGGGCCGCCGGACCGCTTCGCGTCGGCCGCGTCCGTACCGGCGGCGGGTGGTTCGCCGGGCGGCGGGGCCATGCCCGGCGCCCTGGTGAACTTCGGCGGGGACGGGGCATCGGCGGGGACAGCGGCGCGCCCGGCGGTCTCGCGTCCGTTCGCTGTGGCGCCGTCCTTCTTCGCCGCATCGTCCGGAGTCGCTGAGCTCCCCGGGCCCCCCGACTTCGCCTGTGTCTCCGGCATCAACTAGTCCTGTTCGTCAGGCTCGTCGGCATTGCGAGCAAGCGCCACGATGGTTACACCTTCAGGGAGGTCCATCAGCTTGACCCCCATTGTGTTCCGATCCCGTGTGCGCCGTACAGGCTTCACGGGAGTCCGGATGACACCACCATTGCTGGTGATGGCAAACAGTTCATCCTCCGGGCTGATCACCAGAGCGCCGACAAGTCCACCACGACGTTCGGTGATCTTCGCGGTGAGCACCCCCTTGCCGCCACGCCCCTGTACCGGATATTCCTCGATCGGCGTCCGTTTGGCATACCCACCGTTGGTGGCAACCAACACATCCATGCCCTCGCGCACGACCTCCATGGCGAGGAGCTCATCGTTGTCGCCGAACCGCATACCGATCACACCGGACGTCGCCCGCCCCATCGGTCGCAGCGCCTCGTCGGTCGCGTTGAACCGGATCGCCTGGGCGTGCTTGGACACGAGCAGGAGGTCGTCCTCCGGCGCCACCAGAGCCGCACCCACCAATTCGTCATCCTCCCGCAGGTTGATGGCGATAATGCCACCGCTGCGGTTGGAGTCAAATTCGTCGAGGCGGGTCTTCTTCACGAGCCCATTCTTAGTGGCGAGCACAAGGTAGGGCGCCACCTGGTAGTGGGGGATCTGGATGACCTGCGCGATGTGCTCGTCCGGCTGGAAGGCCAGCAGGTTCGCGACGTGCTGTCCCTTCGCGACACGGTTCGCTTCGGGAAGTTCGTACGCCTTCGCCCGATAGACCCGGCCCTTGTTGGTGAAGAACAGCATCCAGTCGTGTGTGGAGATCACGAAGAAGTGCGAGACGATGTCGTCCTGGCGCAAGGTTGCGCCGCTCACGCCCTTGCCGCCGCGCTTCTGCGATCGATACATGTCGACCTTCGTGCGCTTCGCGTAACCAGTTCGTGTGATGGTCACCACAACGTCCTCGCGCGCGATGAGGTCCTCCATGGAGACCTCGCCGTCGAACGGGATGATCTGGGTACGCCGCTCGTCGCCGTACTTCTGCACGATCTCGCCGAGCTCCTCGGAGACGATCGCCCGCTGCCGCTCCGGCTTCGCGAGGATGTCCTTGAGGTCGGCGATCTCCAGCTCGATCTTCGCCAGCTCGTCGATGATCCGCTGCCGCTCCAGGGCGGCCAGGCGGCGCAGCTGCATGTCGAGGATCGCGGTGGCCTGGATCTCGTCGACGTCCAGCAGCGTCATCAGACCCTGGCGCGAGTCCTCCACCGTGGGCGACCGCCGGATCAGGGCGATGACCTCGTCGAGCATGTCCAGCGCCTTGGCCAGACCGCGCAGGATGTGCGCCCGCTCCTCGGCCTTGCGCAGACGGAACGCGGTCCGCCGGCGGATGACCTCGATCTGGTGCTCGACGTAGTAGCGGATGAACTGCGCGAGGTTCAGCGTGCGGGGCACGCCGTCCACCAGCGCCAACATGTTGGCGCCGAAGGTCTCCTGCAGCTGGGTGTGCTTGTAGAGGTTGTTCAGCACCACCTTGGCGACCGCGTCCCGCTTGAGCACCAGGATCAGCCGCATACCGGTACGGCCGGAGGACTCGTCACGGATGTCCGCGATGCCGGTGAGCTTGCCCTCCTTGACCAGCTCGGCGATCCGCTCGGCGAGGTTGTCCGGGTTCACCTGGTACGGCAGCTCGGTGACCACGAGACACGGCCGGCCCCGCGGGTCCTCCTCGACCTCGACCACCGCGCGCATCCGGATCGAGCCGCGGCCGGTCCGGTACGCGTCCATGATCGCCGACTGCCCGACGATCAGGCCGTACGTCGGGAAGTCCGGGCCCTTGACGATCTCCAGGAGCGCCTCGAGGGTGGTCGCCTCGTCCGCCTCCGGGTGGTCCAGGCACCACTGCACCGCCGCCGCGATCTCCCGCAGGTTGTGCGGCGGGATCTTGGTCGCCATCCCGACCGCGATGCCCTCGGAACCGTTGACCAGCAGGTTCGGGAAGCGCGCCGGCAGGATCGTCGGCTCCTGGGTACGCCCGTCGTAGTTGTCCTGCATGTCGACGGTGTCCTCGTCGATGTCCCGCAGCATCTCCATCGCCAGCGGGGACAGTTTCGACTCGGTGTAGCGCATGGCCGCCGGCGGGTCGTTGCCCGGCGAGCCGAAGTTGCCGTTGCCGTCGATCAGCGGGTACCGCAGCGACCACGGCTGTCCCATCCGGACCAGGGCGTCGTAGATCGACGAGTCGCCGTGCGGGTGGTAGTTGCCCATCACGTCGCCCACCACGCGGGCGCACTTCACGTATCCGCGGTCGGGCCGGAAGCCGGAGTCGTACATCGCGTACAGGATCTTGCGGTGCACCGGCTTCAGGCCGTCCCGCACGTCGGGCAGCGCCCGGCCGACGATCACGCTCATCGCGTAGTCGAGGTACGAGCGCTGCATCTCGACTTCGAGGCCGACGGGCTCGACGCGCTGGGTCACACCACCGCCGGTCTCGTCCTGGGGTTCGTCGCCGCCGGGGGGCTCGGGAGTGTCAGTCACTGTTAACCCTTACTCAAGGTGAAACCAGACAAATGCGAACGATAGCCCGCGAAATGCTGTGGATAACGTTGTGGAAAGGTGCTCCGCGTTGTGGACACGTGACCAGCGCGATCAGATGTCGAGGAACCTGACGTCCTTCGCGTTGCGCTGGATGAAGGATCGCCGGGCCTCGACGTCCTCGCCCATCAGCACGCTGAACAGCTCGTCGGCCACCGCCGCGTCGTCCAGCGTGACCTGGCGCAGCGTGCGGGTGTCCGGGTTCATCGTGGTGTCCCAGAGCTCCTGGAAGTTCATCTCCCCCAGACCCTTGAACCGCTGGATGTCGTCCGGCTTGGCGTTCGCCTTCTTCTGCTGGCGCAGGGCGATCAGACCGTCCCGCTCCCGATCGGAGTACGCGTACTGGGCGTCGTCACCCCGCTTGTTCCACTTGATCTTGTAGAGCGGCGGGGAGGCGAGGTACACGTGGCCCTGCTCGACCAGCGGCCGCATGAAGCGGAACAGCAGGGTGAGCAGCAGCGTCTGGATGTGCTGACCGTCGACGTCCGCGTCGGCCATCAGGATGATCTTGTGATACCGCAGCTTGGCGATGTCGAACTCGTCGTGGATGCCGGTGCCCATCGCCGTGATCAGCGCCTGGACCTCGTTGTTCTTCAGCACCCGGTCGATCCGGGCCTTCTCCACGTTCAGGATCTTGCCGCGGATCGGCAGGATCGCCTGGATCCGGCTCTCCCGGCCGGACTTGGCCGAGCCGCCGGCCGAGTCGCCCTCGACGATGAACAACTCGGTCTCGCGCGGGTCGGTGGACTGGCAGTCGGCCAGCTTGCCCGGCATCGAGCCGGACTCCAGCAGCGACTTGCGGCGGGCCAGCTTGCGGGCCTGCTGCGCGGCGATCCGGGCCCGGGACGCCTGCGACGCCTTGGTGATGATCAGCTTGGCGTCCGCCGGGTTGCGGTCGAACCAGTCGGCGAGCTGCTCGTTGGCCACCTTCTGCACGAAGCTCTTCATGTCGGTGTTGCCGAGCTTCGTCTTGGTCTGGCCCTCGAACTGCGGGTTGGTCAGCGTCACCGAGATGATCGCGGCGAGACCCTCACGGATGTCCTCGCCGCTGAGCTTCTCGTCACCCTTGAGGAACTTCTTCTCGGCGCCGTACCGGTTCACGATGCCGGTCAGCGCGGCGCGGAAGCCCTCCTCGTGGGTGCCGCCCTCGTGGGTGTTGATCCGGTTGGCGAAGGTGTAGATCGACTCGCCGTAGGACTCGTTCCACTGCATCGCGATCTCGACCGCCATGCCGGCCTCGTTGTCCTCGGCGCCGAACTCGATCACCGACTTGTGGATCGCGTTCTTGGTGGCGTTGAGGTGCCGGACGAAGTCCGAGATGCCACCCGCGTACATGAACTGGACCTTGCGGGGCTCACCGTTCTCGTCCGCCGACTCCGGCCGCTCGTCGGTGAAGTTGATCGCCAGCCCGCGGTTCAGGAACGCCATCTCCTGCAGCCGGCGGTAGATCGTCTGGAAGTCGAACTCGACCGTCTCGAAGATCGCCGGGTCCGGCCAGAACTGCACGGTGGAGCCGGTGTGATCGGTGGCCTCGCCCTTGACCAGCGGATCCGGCTTGGAAGCGGTGTACTTCTGCCGCCAGACGAAGCCGTCCTTGTGGATCTCCACGGCCATCCGGGTGGAGAGCGCGTTCACCACGGAGACGCCGACACCGTGCAGGCCACCGGAGACCGCGTACGCCTTGCCGTCGAACTTGCCGCCGGCGTGCAGCACGGTCAGCGCCACCTCGACGCCGGGCTTCTTCAACTGCGGATGCAGGTCGACCGGGAAACCACGGCCGTTGTCGGTGACCGAGACCCCGCCGTCGGCCAGCAGCACCACGTCGATGGTGTCGCAGTACCCGGCCAGTGCCTCGTCGACGGCGTTGTCCACCACCTCCCAGACCAGGTGGTGCAGACCGCGCTCACCGGTGGAACCGATGTACATACCGGGGCGCTTGCGGACCGCCTCCAGGCCTTCGAGCACGGTGATCGAATCGGCACTGTACTGCTGATTGTTCTCTGCCACCCTCGGCCGCTTTCTCGCGCCGGACCCACTGGGCCCCGCACGGGGTTGGCGGGCTCCCAACCGGCGATCGGCGCACACCACGCACCACAGATGACACCGCGGGAGAGCGGACCACCGGTGGAACCGTGCGCGCCGGTCGCCGCGGACAGCCCGCGGATCGTGATCGGCTGGAAAAACCGCGTAGCGTGACGAAGGTGGCTGTGTGTAACAGCCGCGCCACGATCAAGCACAGTTTTCCCGGTCGCCGTCGATTCTACTCCGCCGAAGCGAGTTGGCGAGGGTCCGGCACCCCTTCAGGGTGCCTGAGAGTCCCGTAGCGGGATTGAGCCTGCCTCCCACGTCTCCCCCTACACGGAGCAGCCCGCTCGCACAATGGCAAACGCTGCGGGCCGGGCGCGCCTGCCGGACCGGACCGGCACTCACTGCCACACTGCCTGTCAGCGGCAGGCGCCGGTGTCGTAACCTCGCCCGCGCGGGCCGTGCATGGCCGAACGGTCGCAAGGGTCAGGTCGAGGAAGGGTTGCCCGATGGCGCACGACAAGGGCCTGGACAACGTCGCGGTGCACTGGCCGCGGACGAACCAGTACTACGACCCGGTGGCTCCCGCCGAGTTCGTCGACTTCGGCGCGATCGCCGACGCCCCGGAGATCGCCGCGCCCACCGGCGCGCTCGCGCTGCACATCGCCAAGACCGGCACGGTGCGCGCCACCGCGTACACCGAGCTCGTCGACCTGCTTCTCGGCCTGGAGGGCGTGCTCTACGCGACCGACGCGGCCGCCGAGGACGAGGACCCGGTGATCGATCCGGACGGCTGCGCCTGGATCGCCGGCGGCCTGGAGCGCTTCGTCGAGGGCCACGAGGAGTTCGGTGACCTGGTCACCTTCGACACGGTGGCGGCGGTGATGCGCACCGCGATCGCCGGCGGGCGGCTCGCCGAGCAGCAGCTGCGGTGGCTGGACCACCGGCTGGCCGGGCTGCGCGACGATGCCGGCAACGCTCCGCACTGGACGTTCGCCCGCACCGAGCTGGCCGTCCTGGCCGGCTTCTACCGCCGCTGCGCGGAGCGTGGCTTCGCGGTGTTCGCCGACTACTGATTGATCATTTCCGGTCGAGGCGGTGCCGGCGCCGTTCCCGCGGAGGCCGAACCGGAAAATCCAGATCAAGACCGGGATGTCCCATGTGGGCGGTGGGTCCGGATCGTCGCTCCCGCGGAGGCCGGGCCCGGCGATCTGGCCGCTGGCGCGTCCAGGGCGATCGCCGCGCCCTTCATTGTCCGTGCGTGGTCACGGTCACCCCGCGCAACCCCGGCCCCCGCCGGCGGGCGAGCTCACCGACCGGGCCGTCCCGGCGAGCCCACCGCCGCCACCCGCGATGTCCACCGGTGCACCACACCGGCTCAGGGCCTACGGCGCGCCGGATGCGCGGCGCCGGGGTCGGCGGTGGTCAGCTTCTGCCGCCGGCACAGCCACCACATCTCGCCGCCGATCACCAGCAGCAGCACCGCCGACCCGGCCGCCAGGATCATCGACCACCGCAGCGCGTCCCACCGTCGCCCGCCGGCCGCGAGACCGGCGCCCAGCGGCTCGTTGCCGCTGCACAGGCTGGTCCAGCCGCGTGCCGAGTAGACCCGGTACCGGCCGCCGGCACCGAACTCGACCCCGCACGACGCGTCGTCCGGCCCGGTCGTCCGCACCGTCGCCACCGCGCCCGCCGTGCCCTTGAGCACCGACTCCACGGCGAACTCGACCCGCTGCCCGGCGCCGGTGGAACGCACCGAGCGGACCACTCCGACGAATGCCAGATCCGCGTCCGCCGGGCCACCGGAGCCCGCACACGAGCACGCCCAGGCCGGACCCGCCGTCACCGGCGTCACGCCCAGCACGAGAAGCAACAGGACCAGCAGTCGACGCAAGACCATATCCAGTAGGACGTACGCGACCCCGGATCAGGTTCCCCACGAGCGCAAACCCGCGCCGAATGCAGCCCGTACGCGCCGCACCCGACCGCGCGGGCCGGTCGTCAGCCGTAGGTGTCGCGCGGCCCGCGCCCCTGGACCCGGCGCGGGCCCCGGCTCCACGACGGCGCGGCCGGCCCGTGGATGTTCAACCGGGTGACGACGTTGTGGCCCACCTCGGCGGCGATCTGCTGCAGCAACCGACCGGTCAGCATCCGCAGCTGGGTGGCCCAGGCGGTGGACTCGGCCTCCACGGTCAGCACACCGCCGTCGAGCTTCACCGGACGGCTGTGCGCGGCGATGTCCGGCCCGACCACCTTCTCCCACGAGCCGAACACGGTCGCCTCGGCCTTCGGCCGTTCCCACCCCCGCGCCTTCATCAGGCGTTGCAGGACCGCGCCGAACAGCTGCGGATCACGCGGGTCCGGCCCCGGCCCGGAATAGCCGCGCAGCCGCTTCTCGCCGCTGCCGGCGCCGGTGCGCCGGCGTGGCTGCCGGGCCGCCTCACGACGCCTCGCCAGCGCCGCGTCGAGCACCGCCCGGGCCAGCTCCGGCCCCGGCTTACCAGCTCCTGGCCCTGCTACACCGCTGGCCGAACTACTTCGAGTCGCCGGTTCGGTATCTGAGGGCAACCAAGAATCCGGCTGTCCGCGGTCCGACTCGTTCGCTCTACGCGGCATAGACCTACCCCCTGCGATACTCACTCTTCACCCGACGGCGAGCCGACCAACCTAAGCAAGCGTTGCCGTTCAGTTCCGCTCTCCGGACGGAAAGCCTTCACCGCTGCGCCCCCGGCTCGCTAAATGCCCCGCGGAGGCCACCGGAGGAAGGTTCGACCCAAGCGAAATCCCTCAGCTGGCACCCCCCGGGACAGGCGAACGCCTGTCCCGAAAACGGAGCGCGCTGGCACCGTCGCCAACCTGGTACCAGAAGTCATCGTCCCGGCCCGAGCTGCTGATCGCCTGAGGAGCCACCTTCGAGCGCCCGCTACGTTGCGATTCACCGCCCGCGTTCACCTTATCTACAGAAGCTTGAACCCCCGGCACAAGTTTACGCATCGATCGCCGAAATCCGCAGCCCGGAAGCGCTACACCTCTATTGCGATCTAGCGAAAAGGCCTCCACCTTGATCTAAGGTGCTTCGCACTCAGCCCCAGGCGACCGGGCACATGTCCACGCCAGTGGAATTATTCTGACCTGCGAGCACATCAACCCCTGCCGCGCAGACCCGAACAAGGCGCTCCAACCGCTGTTGGCGCTCGCTTCGAAGACGAATCGTCGGAGCAATGTGATCTTGCTCATTGCCCGGATGAGTAAACATATAGTTATCTCCCTGTGTAGAAATCGGGCCACCACACCCTTCCCTACTGAACGGATGCATATGCCTAAAATCTGGAAGCAAGCAGGAATCGTACTTGCGGTTTCTGGCGCCGTCCTCGCTGGCACGGCCACCGCAGCTCAGGCGAAGAGCTCGACCTGCTCGGTCAACGGCGCGTACCCCTGGCTGCCCAACAGCTGTCAGACCGCCAGCGTAGGAGCGTACTCTAATCACACCGTGAAAATCAGCATCGGCGCCTATGCCGGATGCAAGTTCGACTACAAGGTCCGGGATATTGCCAACAATAAAGTGGTGAACTCCGGTCGTGTGGCGACCTTGAGTAAAACGATTTCCGGCGTCTACAGCTTCTACCGACTCGAGCTTACTCGAGTGGGTAGCGGTTGCGGTGGCAGCGGTGAAATTCAGGGCGTCTAGAAGCAACTCCTGACGCGACGCGATTTCGGTGCACGGCTCGGAATCATTCGGATATCTGTGAGTCGCGCACCGAATCGCATTCACCTGCACAGCTGCCGATTGCCAACTATGCTGGCATACCTTCCACACTGGACTGACAACGCAACAGATAGTTCCACGTAGTCACTCGGAAGACCCTCAACCACGGGTGATCAGATCGCCAGACAGGGCGCAAGCGGATCTCCGGCAATCCGCCGACAGGTCACCGAGACGGAATGCAACTCAAGTCAATTTCAGCTGAAACATACGGTGTCCGTAAAGACGTCACAATCCATCGAATGCTTTGGCGAACCGCCTGATTTTCTAAGCCTCAACCCATAACTTCTGTAAGGATCGCCACGGGAGCGACCGGATCAGGCCAAGCGGGTCACCGAGCCCATGGTCACGTCGAAGCGGGCGCCGCGTAACGCCGCCGGCACGTCCTCCGGCACCGCACAGGTCACCAGCAACTGGGCGGCGTCGGACACCAGCGAGGCCAGCCGGTCCCGCCGGCCGGCGTCCAGCTCGGCGAACACGTCGTCCAGGACGAGCACCGGCTCGATGCCGTCCGAACGCAGCAGGTCGTAGGCGGCCAGGCGCAGCGCCAGGGCGAACGACCACGACTCGCCGTGGCTCGCGTACCCCTTGGCGGGCAGCTCGCCCAGCGACAGCAGCAGGTCGTCGCGGTGCGGGCCGACCAGCGTCGTGCCCCGCTCGATCTCGGCCGGGCGGCGCTCCTGCATCCGGGCGAGCAGCGCCTCCTCCAGGGCGGCGCGGTCGCTGCCCAGGTCGTCGCCCAGCCGCGACGCGTACGCGATCGAGGCCGCCGATTTCCCGGCCGCCACCGCGTCATAGGCCTTGGTCAGGTGCGGTCCGAGCGCCGCCGCCAGCTCCAGCCGACCGGCCAGCAGTTCCGCGCCGTACCGGGCGAGATGGTGGTCCCACACGGCCAGCGTCGACAGGTCCTGCCCGCGCGTCCCGCCCACCTTGCGGGTCAGGTACGCGGTACGCAGCAGGGCGTTGCGCTGCTTGACCACCCGGTCGTAGTCGGCGCGCACCCCCGCGTACCGCGGCTGGCGCGCCACCAGCAGGTCGTCGAGGTAGCGGCGGCGTTCCGCGGGGTCCCCGCGGACCAGCTCGAGATCCTCCGGGGCGAACAGCACCATCCGCAGGGCGCCGAGCACCTCGCGGGACCGGCGCACCGGCGAGCGGTTGAGCCGGGCCCGGTTGGCCCGGCCCGGCACGATCTCCAGCTCGACCAGCAGCTCCCGTCCGTCGTGGACGATCGCGCAGCGGATCACCGCAGACGTGGCCCCGAACCGGACCAGGGGCGCGTCGGTGGCCACCCGGTGACTGTCCAGAGTGGCCACGTAACCCAGCGCCTCGATCAGGTTCGTCTTGCCCATGCCGTTCTGGCCGACCAGCACGGACACGCCGGGATCGAGGTCGACGGCCACCCGCTCGTAGGAACGGAAGTCGACGAGCTCGACCCGGCGCACGTGCATGGGTCAGCGCTTGACGGCGTGGCCGCCGAACTGCTGGCGCAGCGCGGCGACGGCTTTCATCGCGGGCGAGTCGTCCTGACGTGACTCGAACCGCGTGAAGATCGACGCGGCGAGGACGTGGGCCGGCACGGCGAGCCGGACCGCCTCGTCGACGGTCCACCGGCCCTCACCGGTGTCCTCGACGTAGCCCTTCAGGTTGGCCAGCGTCGGGTCCTCGTCGAGCGCCCGGTCGAGCAGGTCGAGCAGCCACGACTTGACGACGCTGCCCTCGCGCCAGCTCTTGATGACCGCCGGAACGTCCTGGACCAGCTCGGACGCCAGGAGGATCTCGTAGCCCTCGCCGTAGGCCTGCATCATGCCGTACTCGATGCCATTGTGGATCATCTTCGCGTAGTGCCCGGCGCCGTGCGGGCCGGCGTGCGCGAACCCGAACTGCCCGGCGGGCTTGAGCGCGTCGAAGATCGGCTGGCAGTGCGCCACGATCTCGGCGTCGCCGCCGACCATCAGCGCGTACCCGTTGGTGAAGCCCCAGATGCCGCCGGAGACGCCGACGTCGAGGTAGTGGATGCCCTTGGGCTTCAACCGCTCGGCGCGCGGCTTGTCGTCGGTGAACTTGGAGTTCCCGCCGTCGATGATGATGTCGCCCTCAGAGAGCAGATCCGCGAGCTCGTCGATGGTGTCTTCGGTGATCTTGCCGGCCGGCACCATGGTCCAGACGACGCGCGGGGCGGCCAGCTTCTCCACCAGCTCGGCCAGGTTGGCGACGTCGGTCTTGTCCGCGTTGTGGTCGAATCCGACGACGTCGTGCCCGGCGGCACGGAGTCGTTCGCGCATGTTGCCACCCATTCGGCCGAGACCGATCAGGCCGAGTTGCATGGTCTTCCCCCTAGAAGTGCGAATGTTCCTCGCTCAGTA
Source organism: Actinoplanes teichomyceticus ATCC 31121 (assembly GCF_003711105.1). Taxonomy (NCBI): domain Bacteria; kingdom Bacillati; phylum Actinomycetota; class Actinomycetes; order Micromonosporales; family Micromonosporaceae; genus Actinoplanes; species Actinoplanes teichomyceticus. The sequence goes on along the minus strand of NZ_CP023865.1, from coordinate 5,657 downwards.
TCAGCGGGTTACCCGGATCGGCATGATCAGATAGCGGTAGCCCGGGATGATTTCGCCGCTTTCGCCAGCGGGGGAGATCACAGCCGGCTTGAAGGCGTCGACGAACGAGAGCACCGCCGTCGGCGCGCCGAGGTTCTGCAGACCGTCGATCAGGTACTGCGGGTTGAAGCCAATGGTCAGCGCCTCACCGGAGAACTCGGCTTCCATCGCCTCGCTGGCGCGCGCCTCCTCGGTGGTGCCGGCCTCGACCACCAGGCCGTCCTCGCTGAAGCTGAGCAGCACCGGGGTGGTGCGCTCGGCGACCAGGGCCACCCGGCGGACCACCTCGACCAGGGCGGCCACGCCGACCCGGGCCTCGGCGTTGTGCGAGGCCGGGAAGAGCGAGCGGACCGGCGGGTAGTTCGCGCCGTCGAGCAGGCGGCTGGTGGTACGCCGGGCGCCACCGGCAAACCCGATCATGCCCTCGCCGGCGCTGCCCTGGGCCAGCGCCAGGGTGACCGCGCCGCCGAGCGGACCGAGCGCCTTGGCCGTGTCGTTCAACGTCTTCGCCGGCACCAGGGCGTTGAGGCTGATCTCCGGGTCGTCCGGGTTCCACTCGATCTCGCGCATGGCCAGCCGGTACCGGTCGGTGGCCAGCATCGCCATCGTCGTGCCGGTCAGCTCCAGGCGCACGCCGGTCATCATCGGCAGCGTCTCGTCCCGGCCGGCGGCGATGGCCACCTGGGAAACCGCTGAGGCGAACGTAGCGGCGTCGACGGTGCCCGCGCTGGACGGCATCTCCGGAAGGGTCGGATAGTCCTCCACCGGCATCGTGGGGAGGGTGAAACGCGCGCTGCCGCAGACGAGCTCGAGGTGCGCGCCGACGGCGGCGATGTCGACCGGCTTGCCGGGCAGCGCCTTGGTGATCTCGGCGAGCAGGCGGCCGGAGACCAGGGCGGCGCCGTCGGCATCCGCCTGGACCTCGACGGAGACCTGGCTGGACACCTCGTAGTCGAACCCGGAGACCTGCAGGCGGCCGTCGGTGACGCGCAGCAGAACCCCGGCGAGCACCGGCACTGACGGCCGGCTGGGCAGGCTCTTGGCTGTCCAGGCCACGGCGTCGGCGAGCGCGTCTCGCTCCACCCGGAACTTCATGCTGTCCTCCGCGATGCGTCCTCTACGGGGTGTCGACCCCATGAAACTCTATGGCGCTGACGGTGTTCACGTGTGCCCGACCCCGGGGTACGGCGGGCCGGGCGTGCCGCCTGACTCCACCAGGTTGACCGACGTGACTCGCCGGATGCCCGACGTAACCGGAATGGCTGACGTGGCGCGCCGGGCGTCGGACGTAGCCGGGATGGCCGACACGGCTTGCCGAGCCTCTGCCGTAACGGGGATGGCCGACACGGCTTGCCGGGCGTCCGACGTAACCAGCCTGACTGAGACAGCTTGCCGAGCGCCCGACACAGCCCGGCGTCCGGCGGGTCCGCCGGAGGCCGGATGCAGCGCGTCGGGGTGATCCGGTTGCCGGACGTCCGATGCAGCGTGCCGGGGGTGACGTGGCTCGCCCGACGCCGGATGCAGCGCGCTCGGGGTGACGTGGCTTGCCGGAGGCCGGATGCAGCGCGTCGGCGTGACGCGGCTTGCCGGACGCCCGATGCAGCCGAGCGGCCCGCAGCGGCCGGACATCGCCGGGGCCGGGCACGATCGCCCCGGTCCGCACGATCGGCCCCGGTCTGCCGGTGCCGGCCGGGAGCGGTGTTACCCGGTGACTCCGCCATCGGTCCTCAGCGTGCCGGACCCAGATTCGGTACGGAACCGGATCGGGTACCGGCCTGCGCAGGCACCGACGGAGGTGGGTGATCTTCCACCGAGCCACGCTGCGGCCTTGCTTCTGGTGCTGCTCCACCCTGCCCCTCCTCCGACCCGGAAGCGGAGCGCCCACACCTTCCACAACGCTGATGATTGCTTTTTGCTCTCTTAGAGAAATAACTAGTCGTCTTCATAGGGCCTGTGCATACTGTGGAGAACTTGCGTTTCCCCTGGTCACAGGCTTATCCACCGGTGATTCACATGTGGGTAACCGGGGTATAAACCCGGGTCTGCGTCCACAGTCGCTGACTTTCAAGCGGTTGTCCACCGTTGTCCACCGGTTATCCACCGGTAATCCACTGGGTTTGTCCCCCGGCCTGTGGAAAGCGCCGAGACGCTACCGGCCCGTCGTCCCCAGAACCTTCAACAGGTAATCCACAGCCGTCCACAGGCAGTGGACTAGTCGATGACTGTCCGTGTCTGTCCACATCGATTTCCCCAGAAGTTTTCCACATCTGTGGGGTACGCGAGGAGCGCTATCCACTACCTGGGGAAAGAGCCTGTGGATTCCTGTGGACAAGTGTGGACAACGTTGGCACGAAACCGATCCGTTCCGACGTTGACAACTTCTCGGTTTGCGCCCTCAAAAATGGCCATCGACCTGCGCCGATTCACGCGGCTCAGCCGAAGATCTGGGGGTAAATCTGTGGACAACCCCGTGTAAAAGCAGTGGATAACCGGCGGGGTGACCGTGTTAGCCCAGGTCAATGCCCTTGTCAGCTGCCTGTGGGGAAGTTCGGCCATCTTGTGGGTAAGCCGGGAATGCGTGGATTGCTCAGTTTGGGGCGATGCCCCTGGGCCCGTGCCGGGATGGGGGCGGATTCGCCGCCCTGGGGACCGGGGGGACGGCGGTACCCAGGGACCCTCACGGGACTGGTGCCCACGGGACTCCAGAGCACCGGTGCCGTGTGTGTGGGACTCCAGAGCAGCGGTGCCGTGTGGGACCCCAGAGCACTGGTGCTTAGGGGAGCCAAGAGCACCGGTGCCGTGTGGGATCGAGCACCGGCGTCCGAAGGATCCAGGTGCGGGCTGGTGGACGTGCTCCGGTTCTTCGCCAGGAAGCGGGCGGAGGTAGGGCAGTGGAGGTGCAGCGGGGGTAGCGGGGTAGACCAGCAGAGGCAGCGGAGCAGTCGGCGGCTGTGGGCCAAGCGGCAGCTGTGCGGAGACGACCGGTCTCGGCGAGCGGGGAAGCGGTTGTGGATCAGTGCGCGGCTGCGGCGAACCCACGCAAGTGCGAGGCCTGTGAGCCGTACGCCTTCGGCACGGCCGGCATGGCCCGTCCGCGCCGGGCATCAGGGTTCCAGCCGGTCGGAGAATTCACCCGATGCGGCTACCGCTGGCTTGTTCTGACGTTCCGGGCTGACCCCCGGTGGAACCGCGCGGGCATGTCCGCCCGGGTGAGCCGGCCGACCTGATCGAGCGAGTGTGACGGGACGGGCGGGGTGGTGGAGCTGCTCGGCGGTGCCGGGACGGCTGGCTTCGAAGGGCTTGGCGAGCAGTTCGTACTGCCCGGGGCTGTCGGCTGGGAGGGGCTCGGCGGGGCGGTTCTGGACCGGCTCATCGGGCGTCCGATCGGTGCGGGCCGTGCCGGGCGTGTGCCGTCCGGCTGAGAGGGCTTGGCGGTGCCCTCGTGGTGGCCGACGGCAGAGGGTTCCGTTGCAGCGGGCTGGCTGGCCGGGGGCCGTGGCAGAGGACCGACCGCCAGCGGGACTCCGTTGCAGAGGACCGACCGCCAGCGGACTCCGTTGCAGAGGGCTGGGCGCCAGGAGCGGGGCGGAAGAGGGCTGGGCGCCGGGAGCGGGGCGGCAGAGGGTTCGGCCCCGGGAGCGGGGCGGCAGGGGCTTGGCGGCGCTTGTGGCGTCCGGCGCGCCGCTGGCCGGGCGACGCTCGGGCGGTTGCCGTGCCGGGGACTGCGCGCTGGAGGGGCTCGGCGGGCAGTCGCGGTGGCGGCGGGAGGCGTAATTCGTACGAAATCAGGTGTTTTGTTTGATGCGGTTGGTGAGCTCGGCGATCTGGTTGTAGAGCGACCGGCGCTCCGCCATGTGCTGGCGGATCTTGCGGTCGGCGTGCATGACCGTGGTGTGGTCGCGGCCGCCGAAGGCCTGGCCGATCCGGGGCAGTGAGAGGTCGGTGAGCTCGCGGCACAGGTACATGGCGACCTGGCGGGCGTTGACCAGCACCCGGCTGCGGGAGTGACCGCGCAGGTCCTCCAGCGAGACGCCGAAGTAGTCCGCGGTGGAGACCATGATCTGGTCGGCGGTGATCTCCGGGCCGGCGCCGTCCGGCATGAAGTCGCGCAGCACCTCCTCGGCCAGCGAGAGCTGAACCGGGGAACGGGTGAGGCTGGCGAACGCGGTCACCCGGATGAGGGCGCCCTCCAGCTCACGGATCGAGTTGGAGACCCGCGACGCGATGAACTCCAGCACGTCGTCGGGCGCGTACATGCGCTCCTGGGCGGCCTTCTTCTGGAGGATCGCGATCCGCGTCTCCAGATCGGGCGGCTGGATGTCGGCGAGCAGACCCCACTCGAAGCGGGTCCGCATCCGGTCTTCCAGCGTGGCGAGCTGCCGTGGCGAACGGTCCGAGCTGATCACGATCTGCTTGTTCGCGTTGTGCAGCGTGTTGAAGGTGTGGAAGAACTCCTCCTGGGTCCGCTCGCGGTTCTCCAGGAACTGGATGTCGTCGATCAGCAGGATGTCGACGTCCCGGTAGCGGCGCTGGAACGCCTGCGTCTTGTCGTCCCGCAGGCTGTTGATGAAATCGTTGGTGAACTCCTCGGTCGACACGTAGCGCACCGACCGGGCGTGCCCCAGGGTGGTGGCGTAGTGGCCGATGGCGTGCAGCAGATGCGTCTTGCCCAGGCCGGAGCTGCCGTAGATGAACAGCGGGTTGTACGCCTTCGCCGGTGACTCGGCGACCGCCACCGCCGCGGCGTGCGCGAAGCGGTTGGAGGAGCCGATGACGAACGTCTCGAACATGTACTTCGGGTTGAGCCGGTTGCCGTCGTTGCCGCCCGGGCGTGGGGACGAGCCGGGGCCGCGCAGGTCGATCGGGGCCCGGCCGGGCCCGTTGTCGCCGGCGCGCATCGGCATCGGGTCGTCGCGGCGGTCGTCCGGGCGGCGCTGGTTGTCGCGCAGCTGCGCCGGGTCGGCGGGCATCCGGTGCACCGGCGTCTCGTTCGGCGCCGGGGGCATCTCGCGCTCCGCGCCCTTGTCCGGGGCGCGGCTGACGGCGGGCCGGTTGCCCGGCGGCGCCGACGGCATCGGGTCGGCGAAGAGCGCCTCCTGCCCGTCCCGGGCGGGCGGCACGTTGCGGATGTAGGACGGCGGCGGTGGCGCGGAGTGCTGCGCGGACCCGGTCGGGTACGGCTCCGGCGCGCGGTCCGGCGGCCCGAAAGCGGGCTGCTGGTAAGGCGGCTCGGCCGGATAGGTCGGCAGCTCCGGCTGGTACGGCCGCGCCTCGGGGCTGCGCGGCGGTTCGGCGTAATGCAGTGGCTGCGGCTCGACGTGCGGCGCCGGCTCGGGTTCGACCGGGGTGCCGTAGACGGTGCCGGGCATACCGGTGCCGTCCTCCGGCGGGCGCACCGTGACCGCGACCTGTATCGGCCGGTTGAGCCGTTTGGTCAGCGCGTCGGTGATCACCTGCCGCAGTCGCAGCTCGATCACGTCGCGGGTGTACGCGTCCGGCACCGACAGCAGAGCGGTGTCCTCGACGATCGCCCGCAGCCGGGTGAACCGGAGATAGGCACGCTGCTGCCGCGAAGCGATCTCCTCGGACAGTTCGCTGAGCGTGTCCTGCCACAGCAT